>JAHFGZ010000034.1 GCA_023247155.1 Candidatus Omnitrophota bacterium | reverse complement strand
CGCCGGAGGTGGGACTCGGCCAACTGCATGAGGTTGGCGTTGTAGGCGCCGCACAGCCCGGTGTCCGACGTGAACAGGACGAGCGCGCTCGGACCGCCGGCGCGGACGGCGCAGAGCGGGTGGTCCCACCACCCGCCTGGGCCTGCCTTTGGCAGGCCGCGACGCCGAGATGTCGTCTGAGCGCTGGCGGCGCCGCGAGGCCGCTGCGCGGCCGACAGGTGGGTGGTGGGATGGTCGGGCGGCGGCGCGGCCGCCAGCACGCGCTGGAGCAGCCCGTCGAGGAACCCCAGCACCGCCCGCGCCTGCAGCAGCCGGCCCTGCGCGCGCTTGAGCTTCGAAGCGGAGACGAGCTGCATCGCGCGCATGATCTGCTTCGTGCCCTGGGTGCTGCGCAACCGCTGCCGAATCTGCCTGAGCGACGACATCTCACGCTGCGGACAACCGCTCCTTGCACGCCTTCGCCGCCTCGTCGAGGCGCTTGGCGATCGCGTCCGAGAGGTCCTTCGTCTTCTCGATCTCATGGATGACGTCCGGGTAGCGCGCATCCACGAACGCGTGGAAGGCCGCCTCGAACGGCTTGACCCGCTCCCGCGGCAGCTCGTCGAGGTAGCCCTGGTTGCCGACGTAGAGGATGGCCACCTGGTGGGCGAGGCTCATCGGCTGGTACTGGTCCTGCTTGAGCACCTCGACCATGCGCTCGCCGCGCACCAGCTGCGCCTGGGTCGCCTTGTCCAGCTCCGAGCCGAACTGCGTGAAGGCGACGAGCTCCCGGTACTGGGCCAGGTTCAGCCGGAGGCGACCGGCCACTTGCTTCATCGCCTTCGTCTGGGCGTTGCCGCCGACGCGGGAGACGGAGAGGCCCACGTTGACCGCCGGGCGCACGCCGGCGTAGAAGAGGTCGCCCTCTAGGTAGATCTGCCCGTCGGTGATGGAGATGACGTTGGTCGGGATGTAGGCCGAGACGTCCCCGGCCTGGGTCTCGATGACCGGGATCGCGGAGAGGCTGCCTCCGCCGAGATCGTCCCGCAGCTTGGCCGCGCGCTCGAGGAGCCGCGAGTGGAGGTAGAAGACATCGCCCGGATAGGCCTCGCGGCCGGGCGGCCGACGCAGCAGCAGCGAGAGCTGCCGGTAGGCCTGGGCGTGCTTGGAGAGGTCGTCGTACACGCACAGCGCATGCTGGCCGTCGTACATGAACGCCTCGCCCATCGCGCAGCCGGCATACGGCGCGAGGTACTGCAGCGGGGCCGGGTCCTCCGCCGAGGCCACGACGACGGTGGTGTAGTCCATCGCCCCGTGCTGCTCCAGCGTCTCGACCACCGCCACCACGCTGGAGAGCTTCTGGCCGATGGCCACGTAAATGCAGCTGAGGTCCTTGCCCTTCTGGTTGAGGATCGCGTCGACCAGGAGGGCGGTCTTGCCGATCTGCCGGTCGCCCAGCACGAGCTCGCGCTGGCCGCGCCCGATGGGGATCATGGCGTCGATCGCCTTGATCCCGGTCTGGACCGGTTCCTTCACCGGCTGGCGCTGGATGACGTTGGGCGGACGGCTCTCGATGGGGCGGAACGTCTCCGTCACGATGGGGCCCTTGTCGTCGAGCGGCTGGCCCAGGGCGTTGACCACGCGCCCGAGCAGCGCCGGCCCCACCGGCACCGACGCGATGCGGGTGGTGCGCTTGACGACGTCGCCGTCCTTGATGTGGCGGTCGGATCCCAGGATGACCGCGCCGACGTGGTGCTCCTCGAGGTTGAACACCATCCCCATCGTCTGGCCGGGGAACTCGAGCAGCTCGCCGACCATCGCGTCGTCGAGGCCGTAGAGGCGGGCGATCCCGTCCCCGACCTGGATGACGCGGCCGATGGAGTCCAGGCGAACCTGGCTGCGGTAGCGCTCCAGCTCCTGCTTGAGGGCAAGCGACACTTCTTCAGGGCGCAGACGGGCCATCATGTCCCCTGGATCGATGAGCATTCGGAATTCGGAGCGCGGAATGCGGAGTAACGGTTATTCCGAATTCCGCATTCCACATCCCGCATTGCGTGGTGTGGCTGGCCATCATCAGTGAACCCGCACGCTGTGAAGGCGCTCGCGGAGCTCGGCCAGCTGTCGGGAGACCGAGCCGTCGATGACCCGGTGGTCAAGGCGGACCTGCACCCCGCCTAAGAGCTCCGGGTCCACTTCGGTCGTGAGCTCAATCGTCAGGCGCTCCCGGCGCTCCAGCGCCGCCCGGAGCCGCTTGAGCGCCGGCGCCGGCAGCGGGCGCGCGGAACGGACCACCGCGCGCAGGCGGCCCTGATCCGCATCGACCATCGCCTGGAAGGCGGCCACCACCTGGGGGAGGAGCTCCGCGCGCCCCATCGCGAGCACCATCCGGAGGAAGGCCTGCACGAGCGGCGGCCAGGAGCCCTTGAGCGCGCGGTCCAGCACCGCCACCTTGTCGCCAGGCTCCACGTCGGGATTGCGCAGGAACTGCCGCAGGGCCGGATGGTCGCGGAAGAGCTGCCCGATGAGCGCCAGCTCCTCCTGCGTCCGCTCCACGGCGCGCTCCGCCTTGGCGGTCTCGAACAGCGCCTGCGCGTAGCGGGACGCGATGGGGTCCTGCGCCATCAGGCCTGTGTGAAAGATTTCACGATAGCACGCATCAGAAGAGCGCTAGGGTGTCGGGGTGCCCCGCTCCAGCTCGTCCAGGACCTCCTCCACCAGTCGCCGGTCTTGCTCCGCGTCGAGCCGCTCGCGGAGGATCCGCTCGATCGCCGCCATCGTCATCGCGGCCAGCTCGTCCCGCAGCGTGACCTTCGCCTTCGCCAGCTCCAGCGCCACCACTGCCTTGGACTTGCTCACCAGGACGGCGCCCTGCGCGCGGGCCTCCTCCTGGATCTCGATCGCGATGCGTTTGCCCTCCAGGATCGCCCGCTGGAGCTTCCCCCGCGCTTCATCCTCGATCCGGGCCAGGCGCTGGCCGTAGTCGGCCTGCAGCCGCGCCACGTCTTCCTTGGCGCTCGCCAGCTGCCTGAACCCCTCCTCGATCCGGTGCCGGCGCTCATCCAGGGCGCGGAGGATCGTGCTCCAGAAGAACCGCCGGAGCACGACGACCAGCAGGAAGAACCCGAGGACCGTCGTGGCGATCTGCGCCAGCATGCCGGCGTTAGTGGATGCGGATGATGCCGAAGCCGAAGAGCAGCACGACCACCAGGGCGTAGATCGTGAGCGCCTCGATGAACCCGCACCCGATGATCATCGCACCCTGAATCTTCTGCCCCGCCTCCGGCTGGCGGGCGATCGCCTCCATCGCCGCCGCCACCGCCTTCGCGAGCCCGAACGCGCACGAGAACGCGGCCAGGGCCAGCGCCAGCGGCAGGGCCAGCGCCAGGATGCCTTGCGGTGTGGACATCATTCCCCTCCTTTGTGTTGAGGTGTCTCGCCGTGCGGCAAGGCCAGGCTCAGGTAGGCACTGGTCAGCCACGTGAAGATCATCGCCTGGACGAACCCGAAGAGCAGGACGAGCGGCACGATCAACAGATGCAGCGGCAGCCCGATGGGGGCGTGCAGGGGACTGAGCGCCAGCAGGCCCAGGACGAAGAAAACGCCGAAGAGGATGTCATCCCCCGTCACGTTGCCGAAGAGCCGCAGCGCCAGGCTGATGGGCCGCACCAGCTCGCCGAGGATGTGGGTCACCGGCGCGAGCGTCATGACGCACAGGAAGACCTCCCCGGGGTTGCTGGGGCTGCCCATGAGGTGGTGCAGGTAGGCGAGCAGGCCGTTTTCTCGGATCGCGGTGTACTGGACGTAGAGGAAGACGCAGATGGCCAGCGATGCCGTCGTCACGAACCCGCCGCTCACCACCTCCGAGCCGTGCAGGATGAGCCCCCCGGTCGGCGACTTGAAGAACGGCAGGAGGGCGGCCCAGTTCATCGCGAGGATGTAGAGGAAGAGCGTCCCGAGGAACGGCAGGAACTGCCGCGTGTGCGCTCCGAGGTCGCCCGCGAAGGCCTGCTCGAAGAGCTCCACGAGCCACTCCGCGGCGTTCTGCCCCCCGCGCGGGATCAGCGCCGGGCGGCGCGCGGCCCACAGCAGCGCCCCGGCCAGGGCGAGGCCGATGACCCAGGCGAACACGACGTTCTCCCACGCGTGGAGCCAGTCATGCAGCGGCCCGGCGTGGAGCCCGGCGAGCAGCAGCGTGATGAGATTCGGCGGCTCGGGGACCGTCACGCCGGCTCCGGCCTCGGCCGCCCACGCGGTCGCGCACCAGTCCATCGGCTAGGCGGCCGCCCCCCGCAGGGCGCTGGCGACGAGGCAGACGAACCAGAGGGAGAAGCCCGCGAGGAATCCGACCGGTGAGCCCCAGGGGGTGAGGAGCAGCGCCGCGCCGACGGCGTAGAGGAGCGGCACCTTGAGGACCCAGAGCCCCGCGCGCGCCCACCACGGGGAGCGCGCCCCGTCGAGGGAGGCCTGGACGAGCCAGGCGAGCGCCCAGGTGTTGGCCACCGCCCACGCCATCCCGCCGGCCACCCCGACCGCGGCGCGCGGCCCCCACACGGCCGCGGTCCCGGGGACCAGGGCAAGGCTCAACCAGGCGATCAGGCGGACGGTGCGACGGAGGAACTCCATGGCGTGCGGGTCACGGCCGTTGCCGCTTCTTCGACTCCAGCTCCTTCACCAGTCTCCAGACTTCCCGGGCCGACCCGACGAACCCGCCGATGAGCAGCAACACCGTGAGCCACGGAAAGGTGTGCAGCGTGCGGTCCAGGAACCACCCGACCAGGAACCCGGCGGTCGGCACAGCAGCCAACAGGATGGGGAGCGCCAGGTAGTCCCCGAGGCGGCGAGTCATTTTACCACGTTTCGGTAGTCCCGGGTCCGGTTCCAGGTTTCCTAGCAAGTCCGACAGGAAAGCGGGAACCGGACTTCTCCTTTGTTCAGAGCAGCCGCACAACCGCGAGGCGGCTGACGAGCTCCATCAGGGGCCCGGGCCACAGGCCCAGCGCCAGCGTCGCGGCCGCGCACGAGCCGAGCGCAAGGCGCAGGGCGGGCGACGGCGAGAGCGGGGCCGCCTGCGCCGGCGGCGCGAAGTACATGAGCCGGATGATGTTCGTGTAGTAGTAGAGGGCGATGACGCTGTTCACCGCCGCCGCCGCCGCCAGCGCCACCGCGCCCGCCTCGAGCGCCGAACCGAACAGGAGGAACTTGCCGATGAACCCGAGGAGCGGCGGGATGCCGGCCAGCGAGAGGAGGAAGACCGCGCACGCAAGCGCCAGGCCCGGCGCGCGGCGGGACAGCCCCCGGAACGCCTCGAGCGCTTCGCTGCCCGTGCCGTTCATCACGGCGACGACGCACGCGAACGCCCCCAGGTTCATGAAGCCGTACGCGACGAGAGAGACGAGCAGCGCCTCATGGCCCACGCGTGTGTGGACCGCCAGGCCGATCAGGAGGTAGCCGACCTGGCCGATCGTGGAGTAGGCGAGGAGCCGCTTCACGTTCGTCTGGACCAGCGCGACGAGGTTGCCCAGCGTCATCGTCACCACCGTGAGGGCGAGCAGGAGCGGCGCCAGCGCCGGCCACAGCGGCGCCAGCGCCTCCAGCAGTCGCAGGAACAGCGCCAGCCCCGCCGCCTTCGGACCGACGGAGAGGAGCGCCGTCACCGCCGCCGGGGCGCCCTCGTACGCGTCGGGCGTCCACATGTGGAAGGGCACCATCGAGATCTTGAACGCGAGCCCCGCCAGCATCAGCGCGACCGCCACGAGGAGGGCGCGTGCCATCGGCCCGCCCGCCCCGGCGACGGCGGCCTGCAGGTCCGGAAACGCGAGCGCCTCCGTGAGCCCGAAGAGGAGCGACATGCCGAAGAGCATGACGCCGGAGGAGAGCGCGCCGAAGAGCAGGTACTTGAGCGCCGCCTCGGCGGACCGCCGCTCGCGGAGGAACCCCACCAGGACGTAGGAGCTCAGGCTCACCAGCTCCATCGCCAGATAGGCCATGAGCAGGTGGTTGGCCTCCGCCATGAGCATGAGGCCGACCCCCAGCAGCAGGAGGAGGCCGTAGCACTCGCCGCGCACCGACGCCGCAAGCTCCCGCGAGGCGGAGGCCAACAGCAGGACGATCGCCAGCGTCCCCAGGGCGAGCCACCGGAACGCGAGGCTGAACGGGTCGCAGAGGATGAGCCCGAAGAACGTCCCGGCGGCCGGCGGCACCGGGGCCATCCACAGCGCGGCCGCGCCCGCCCCCAGCGTCAGCCAGGCCGCGACCAGCGAGGGACGGTCCCGCCGGGTCCATGCGCCCAGCAGGAGGACAGCCAGCGCCCCGACGCTGAGGATCGCCTCCGGCCACCACGCGTTCAAGCTCTCCGCCAACACGACACTCATGACCGTCCTCGACTGTCCCGGGACCACGTCCCTGTTTCGCTCACCTCATCCGACGGCGAAAGAGGGACGCGGTCTCCTCATTTGATGGCCCCCACCACATGGGCGATCAGCCGCTGCAGCGTCGCATCCTGCACCGAGAGGAGCGCGAGGGGGAAAACCCCCAGGCCCAGCACGACGAGGAGGAGCGGCGCGAGGCTCAGCCACTCCCGCAGGGTCATGTCGGGCAGGGCGCGCCACCGCTCGTTCAAGGGGCCCAGGAGCACCTGCTGGATGACCTGCAGCATGTACACCGCGGCCGCCACGATGCCCAGGATCGACACGACGGTCTGCCAGCGCCACACGCCGAACGCCCCCACCAGCGACAGGAACTCGCCGACGAACCCGCTCAGGCCCGGCAGCCCCAGCGAGGCGAGGCTGAAGAAGATGAGGAACCCCGCGTAGACCGGCACGCGCGCGCCTAAGCCCCCGAAGGCGGCCAGCTCGCGCGTGTGCGTCCGGTCGTACAGGACGCCGACCAGCAGGAACATCGCCCCCGTCACGACGCCGTGGCTGACCATCTGGAACATCGCGCCGTTGAGCCCCTCCGGGGTGAAGCTGGCCAGGCCCAGGAGCACGAAGCCCATGTGCGAGACCGAGGAGTACGCGACCAGCCGCTTGAAGTCGGTCTGCGCCATCGCGACGAAGGCGCCGTAGACGATATTAATGACCCCGAGGAGCGCCATGGCCCCGCCGAACCCCATCGCGGCCGCCGGACAGATGGGGTAGGCGATCCGGAAGAAACCGTAGCCGCCCATCTTCAGCAGCACGCCCGCCAGGAGCACGCTGCCAGGCGTCGGCGCGTCCACGTGCGCATCGGGCAGCCACGTGTGGAACGGGAACACCGGCACCTTGACGGCGAAGCCCAAAAAGAAGCCGAGGAAGAGGAGCTGCTGGAACCCCAGCTCGAACGTGCGCCCCGCGGCCGCCAGCTCGAGCAGATCGAACGTATGGGCGCGGAGGTACAACGCCAGGATCGCGAGGAGCATCGCGAGGCTGCCGGCGAGCGTGTAGACGAAGAACTTGAACGCCGAGTACTCCCGACGCCCGCCGCCCCAGATGCCGATGAGGAAGTACATGGGGACCAGGACCAGCTCCCAGAAGATGTAGAAGAGGAAGAGGTCCAGCGCGAGGAACGTCCCGAGCATCCCCGCCTCGAGCAGCAGGTAGAGGGCGAAGTACTCCTTGTGGCGCTCCGCGATCGCGTACGACGCCACGCAGGCCAGGAACCCGAGCAGCCCCGTCAGCACCACCAGCGGCACGCTGATCCCGTCCACCCCGAGGTGGTAGAAGACGCGCAGGGGCGGGATCCACGGCACGCGCTCCAGGTACTGCATCCCCGCGACAGCGGGCTGATAGGCGAGGAGCAGCTTGAGGCTGAGGAGGAGGGCGAGCCCGGTGGCGAGCAGCGCCACGGTGCGGATGGCGCGCACCGCCGTCTTCGGCAGGGCCAGGACGACGAGCATGCCGACCAGCGGACACGCCAGCAACCAGCTCAGCATCATGCGGCAATAGTCCCGGGGACACTTCCCGGTTTCGCCTTCGGTAAGCCGCAGGCGAAAGCGGGAAGCGTCCTCCTCATTTGAGGACGAGCGACACGAGGACGACCGCGACGACCACGACCAGCAGGTACTGGTGCACGATCCCGGTCTGGATCCAGCGGAGGCCCGCGCCCGTGGCGCGGACGGCCGCCGCGGTCCCGTTCACCAGCCGGTCCACCACGAGCCGGTCAAACCGCTCCTTCCATCTGGCGACCGCCCAGCCGGCCCGCCCCGCCCCGTTGACCGCCCCGTCGATGATCCGCAGGTCGAAGCGTGAGAGGCCGCGCGCGGCGGACAGGCACGGCCCGATGACCACTCGCTGGTACCACTCGTCCACGTAGTACTTGTGGGCGGCAAGGGTGTAGAGCCGCGTCCCAAGCGGACGCAGGAAGGCCGGCAGCGGCCGGGCGCGACGCACCCCCACGCTCCACGCGAGCCACAGCCCGGCGGCGGCCGCGACCGTCGACCACAGCAGGATGGGCGCCTCAATCCCCCCATGGGGTTCCGTCACGCCGAGCAGATGCAGCAGCGGATGGTGAAGCCACGGGGAGCCGGCCAGCCCGACGGCGGCCGCGCCAAGAGCGAGGACCGCCATCGGCAGGACCATGACCATCGGCGACTCGTGCGGAGGGTGCGAGGCTCGGCCCTCCTGGGACGCCGCTGCGCCGTGGAAGCAGCGCAGGTACAACCGGAAGATATAGGCCGTCGTCACCACCGCCCCGGCCAGCAGCGCCCCCAGCAGCCAGGGGGGGCCGCCGTGCCGGGCCGCCAGCAGGATCGCATCCTTGCTCCAGAAGCCGCTGAGCGGGAACACCCCGCTCATCGACACGGCGGCGACGAGGAAGACCGCCGCCGTCCACGGCATCGCGCGGCGCAATCCGCCCAGGCGCCCCAGCTCCTGCTCGTGCGTCGCGTGGATGACGCTCCCGGCGCCGAGGAACAGCAGCGCCTTGAAGCAGGCGTGCGTCGTCAGGTGGAACATCGCAAGGGCCTGCGCGCCCAGGCCGAGGGCGGTCATCATGAGGCCGAGCTGGCTGATGGTGGAATAGGCCAGCACCCGTTTGATGTCGGTCATCGTGAGCGCGACTGTCCCGGCGGCGAGGTGCGTGACGAGGCCGACCGCGAGGACGACCCGGAGGCTCTCGGGCGTGAAGAGCGGCAGCGTCCTGGCCACGAGGTAGACGCCCGCCGCGACCATCGTGGCGGCGTGGATCAGCGCCGAGACCGGCGTCGGGCCTTCCATCGCATCCGGCAGCCAGACGTGGAGCGGGACCTGAGCGGACTTGCCGACCGCGCCGAGGAAGATGAGCAGGCTGATGGCGGTGAGCCGCCCGCCTGAGAGCGTGCCGTGCAGCGCGGCGAACTCCTCAAACCGCAGGGTGCCGCCGGCCCAGGCGAGCCACAGGATCCCGGCCAGCAGCCCGGCGTCGCCGATCCGGGTGGTGATGAACGCCTTGCGCCCGGCCGCGGCCGCGGACGGTCGTTCGAACCAGAAGCTGATGAGGAGGTAGGAGCACAGGCCCACCAGCTCCCAGCAGGCGTAGAGGAGCAGGAAGTGGTCGGCGAGGACCAGCCCAAGCATCGACGCGCAGAAGAGCGCAAGGTACGCGAAGAATCTGGAGTAGCGCGGGTCGCCGCGCATGTAGCCGGTCGAGTAGAGCGCGATCATCGTGCCGACCCCGGTCACCACCGCCAGCATGAGCCAGCTCAGGCCGTCGACCGAGAGCCCCAGGGCCCATCGCGGGTCGCCGGCCCCCGCCTGCCCCGCAGTGAGCGCGGCGGGCAGGGACAGCCAGGCCCACTGGACCGAGAGGCGGTGGCCGTGGAAGACCGGCTCGGCGAGCGCCAGGGTCGCTCCCCCCGATCCAGCCAGCGCCGCCACCGTGACCACGGCGCTGAACCGCCCGAGCCGGCGCCCGCAGGTGATGAGGAGCGCAAACGCGGCAAGCGGCAGGAGCGGAATCCAGAGGAGCGCCGGCATCATGGTTCGACGCGTCCCGCCTTCGGCGGGACTTGCTCACCATGATCCTGAGCGAGCCCTCCGACTCGCCAGGCAACGCCTGGCTCGCTCAGGGCAGGTGCTGAGCGCAGTCGAAGCACGAGTGAAGCGAGTCGAAGGATCATCCCTTCAGCAGCTCCACCTCGTCAGCGAAGACGGTCTGGGCGTGGCGCGCGAGGCCGATCACGATGGCCAGGCCCACCACCGCCTCGCACGCCGCGAGGGCGATGATGAAGAGCGCGAACGCCTGCGCCTCCACGTGGCCGAAGGCGCGGCTGAAGAGGACGAAGTTCAGCGCCGCGGCGTTGAGGATGAGCTCGATGGAGAGCAGCAGCCCGATGGCATGGCGCCGCGTGAGGACCCCGTACACCCCCAGGGCGAACAGCGCATGGCTGAGGAGGAGGACGAGGCGCACGGGCATCATTGCTCACCGCGGGGCGGGCCGGACGCGATGGCGATCGCGCCGACGATGGCCGCCACGAAGACCAGCGAGATCACCTCGAAGGGCAGGACGAGCCGCGTCACGAGCTGCTGGCCGAGCGTCGCCAGCGGCACGGCGGCGGCGGACGGGGCGTCAGGCCACAGGAGCGGCTGCGTGGCGCCGGCCAGCACGGCGAAGAGCGCGAGGGCGGCGAGCGCC
>JAHFGZ010000033.1:3872-10615 GCA_023247155.1 Candidatus Omnitrophota bacterium | reverse complement strand
TGGAGGCCGAGCTCCTGGAGCTCAAGGCCGACCCCACGATGCCCGCCCGGGGCGCCGTCATCGAGGCGAAGCAGACGAAGGACCGCGGCCCGGTCGCCACCGTCCTGGTCCAGCAGGGCACGCTGCGCATCGGCGAGACCGTCGTGATCGGCCATCTGGTCGGGCGCGTGCGGGCGATGGTCAACGACCGGGGCCACCGGATCAAGGAGGCCGGGCCGGCCAAGCCCGTCGAGGTCCTCGGGCTGCCGGAAGTGCCAAAGGCCGGGGACCAGTTCATGGTGGTGACCGACGAGAAGCTCGCGCGGCAGCTCGCGGAGCAGCGCCTGGAGCAGCGGGACCGGCGGGCCGTCGCGCACCCGAAGCGGATCACCTTGGAGGAGCTCCACCAGCGGATCACCGAGGGCAAGCTGAAGGACCTCTGCCTGATCGTGAAGGCGGACGTGCAGGGCTCGCTGGAGGCGATCGTCCAGAGCCTCGAGAAGCTGGATACGGAGAAGACGGAGGTCCAGTTCAAGATCCTGCACATGGCGGTCGGCGACATCACCGAGTCGGACGTCATCCTGGCCGCCGCCTCGGACGCCATCATCGTCGGGTTCCACGTCGGGATCGAGCTGCAGGTCCAGGTGCTGGCGGCCACCGAAGGCGTGGACGTCCACCTCTACCAGATCATCTACGAGCTGGTGGGCGCCATCAGGGCCGCCATCGAGGGGCTGCTGGAGCCGACGATCGAGGAGACGTTCGCGGGCCGCGCCGAGGTGCGCAAGCTGTTCCAGATCTCCAAGTCGGGCATGGTCGCCGGCTGCATGGTGACCAAGGGCGCCATCCGGCGCGACTGCCTGATCCGGGTGATCCGCGGCCGCGACCGGGTCGCAGAGGCCAAGATCGCCAACCTCAAGCGGCTCAAGGACGACGCCCGCGAAGTCCAAGAGGGGGTCGAGTGCGGCATCCTCCTTTCCGGCAACATCGACATCCAGGTCGGCGACCTGCTCGAGGCGTGGGAGCAGAAGAAAATTGCGCGCAAGTTGGGATAGCACGATCGTCCCGGGACCACTTCCATTTTTCCCATGACGCATCCGACTGGAACAATAGAAGCGGTCCCTCATGTGCAGCAGCGGGTCTTGAGCGGGATGCGCCCCACGGGGGAGCTCCACCTCGGCCATCTCGTCGGGGCGCTGGCCAACTGGAAGGCGCTGCAGGACCGGTACGACTGCTTCTTCATGGTCGCGGACTACCACGCGCTCATGAGCGAGTACGAGCACCCCGAGCGCATCCGCGAGTGGGCCTGCGGCAACGTGGCCGATTGGCTCGCGTTCGGCATCGACCCGGCGCGCAGCGTCCTGTTCCGCCAATCCGACGTCCCGGAGCACGCGGAACTCTTCACGATCCTCTCGATCATCACGCCGCTCGGATGGCTGGAGCGGGTCCCGACCTACAAGGAGCAATTGCGGGAAGTCAAGGGACGCGACCTGGCCACCTACGGGTTCCTGGGCTATCCGGTGCTCCAGGCCGCGGACATCCTGCTCTACAAGGCGGACGCCGTGCCGGTCGGCGAGGACCAGCTGCCGCATCTGGAGCTCGCGCGCGAGATCGTGCGCCGGCTGCATGCGCTGGTGAACAGCCGGATGTTCCCCGAGCCGAAGGCGCTCCTGACCGAGGCCCCGAAGCTCCTCGGCACCGACGGGCGCAAGATGTCCAAGAGCTACGGCAACACCATCGACCTGGCTGGCTCGCCTGAGGCCATCCGCGCCACCGTGCAGCAGATGTTCACGGATCCGCTCCGGATCAAGATGACCGACCCCGGCCACCCGGAGACGTGCAACGTGTGCGCCTACTGGCGGATGTTCGCCCCGGAGCGGCACCAGCGCGTGTGGGAGGAGTGCCGCACGTCGAGGCGCGGCTGCGCGCAGAACAAGCGGGAGCTGGGGGAGCTCGTGGTGCAGATGACCGAGCCGTTCCGCGCCTCGCGCACGCGCTTCGCGCAGGCCGACGTCGAGCGCCTCCTGCAGGAGGGGGCAAAGCGCGCGCGGGCCGTCGCGCGCGAGACGCTGGCGGACGTGAAGCGGGCGTTCGGATTGGCGGGGTGAGCGATGCGCTATGACGTGGAGGCGGATCTCTATGAGGGGCCGCTGCCGCTGCTCGTGGAGCTGGCGAAGCTGACCCTCGTCGATGTCTTCCTCCTCAAGCTGGTGGAGCTCACGCAGGCCTACCTCCAGCGGGTGAAGGCCGCCGGCGTGGACCTCAACCAGCTCTCGGAGCCGCTGCCGCTCCTGGGGAGCCTCGTGGCGCTCAAGGCGCGCGGCCTGCTGCCCTCGCCGCCGGCCGCGGCGGAGGACGAGGAGGTCCCGATCAGCCTGGAAGAGCTGGAGCGGCGCCTCAAGGAGTACGAGCAGTTCAAGACGGTGGCCCAGCTGCTGGCCGAGCTGCACACGCTGCAGCACCAGCACTTCGGCCGCGTGGAACCCGGCGCATCGGTCGAGCTCGGGGAGCCCGCCGACGCCCCGTTCGAGGTCGGCATCACCGACCTCATGAGCGCCTTCGCGAGGGTGCTGGACAAGGCGACGGCGCCGGTCTACGAGGTCCTGGCCGAGCCCTGGACCGTGGAGATGAAGGTCCAGGAGCTGCGGGTCACCCTGACCGTCAAGCGGCAGGTCCGGTTCCTCGACCTCTTCACGCCGGACAAGAGCAAGCTGGAGCTGGTCGTGACGTTCTTGGCCCTCCTGGAGCTGATCCGGCAGCGCGTGGCGCGCGCCATCCAGGAGCGGCCGTTTGCGGACATCCTGATCGCCGCCGCCGCGACCACCGTGACGCCATGATGCCTCAACAGCCGATGGCGCATTGAGATGGACGCAGGCCAGGCCAAACGCATTCTCGAGGCGCTGCTGTTTGTCTTCGGCCAGCCGCTCTCGCACCAGCGCATCGCCGAGATCATCCCGGAGCTCGGCGCCGCCGACATCCGGCGGACGATCCAGACGCTCAACGCCGACTACGCCTCGTCCGGGCGCGCGTTCCTCATCCAGGAGGTCGCCGGCGGCTACCAGATCGTCACCGACCAGCAGCTCGCCCCGTGGGTCCGGCGCGCCCTCCAGCACCCGAAGCCGGATGCCGTCAGCGCGGCGTCGCTGGAGACGCTGGCCATCATCGCCTACCGCCAGCCGATCACCAAAGCCGAGATCGAGGCGATCCGGGGTGTCGACGTCACCGCGTCGCTGGACACGCTGCTGGAGCGCCGCTTCGTGCGCGCGGCGGGGCGCAAGGAGAGCCCCGGCCGCCCCTTCCTGTACGGCACGACGACCGAGTTCCTGCGCCACTTCGGCTTGAAGTCGCTGGAGGCGCTGCCCAGCGTCAACCTCCCCGCCGTCAAAGAGCCCTCGGGCGAGCGGCCCGCCCAGGCGGAGCCCGCGCCGGCGAGCGCGGCGTCCCAACCGGCGAGCGCCGCGTTCGATGGGGAGTAGCCCGCGCGGGCGCGTGAGCCTTTCGTCGGTGCGCCGGCGGATCGACCGCCTCGACGGGCAGCTCCTCCGCTTGGTGAACCGGCGCGCGGCGCTGGCGCTGCGCATCGGGCGGATCAAGCGCCGCCGGAAATGGCCGGTGTTCGACGCCTGGCGCGAGGCGTTCGTGCTGCGCCACGTGACGCGCGCCAACCGGGGCCCCCTCTCCGCGCGCGCGGTCCAGCGTATCTTCCAGGCCGTCCTGCGCGAGTGCCGCCGCCGGGAGCGGACGAGCAAGCGCGGGAAGAACCGGGGGATGGCGCAGCGGCGGGCCCCGCCAACTTGAGACAGCACCCCGCGATGCTGACCATCGCGTATCTAGGTCCTGAACACACGAACACTCACCTGGCCGCACTGAAGCGGTTCGGCCGGCGGGGCAAGTACGTTCACGCCCCGACGGTGGAGGATGTCTTCCGCTTGGTGGAGCGCCGGAACGCCGACTACGGGGTGGTGCCGATTGAGAACTCCCTGGAAGGCGCGGTGACGCACACGCTGGACCGCTTCATTGATTTCGTGGACACGCCGGTCAAGATCCATGGCGAGATAGAGATACCTATTCAGCATTACCTGATCAAATCTCCAAGTCTTGAGATGGCCAATGTCAAGGAAGTCTGCTCGCACCCGCAGGCACTGGCGCAGTGCGCTGCGTGGTTGAGCCGCCGGCTCCCCCACGCGGCGAGGCTGGAAATGGCCTCGACCGCCGATGCGGTCATCTCCCTGCGAGCGGGGGACAACGGACTGCGTCGTGCCGCCATCGGACGCAAAGAACTCGCCGAGCAATACCGGTTGCCCGCGATACCGATCACCGAGACGCGCGAGAATAAGACTCGGTTTCTGATTCTCGGATTGGGCGAGCCGCGGAAAGGGAAGCGGAACAAGACCTCGATCCTCTTCGCGCTCAAGGACCGGCCGGGGGCGCTGCACGATGCGCTGGTGGTGTTCAAACGCAACCGGATCAACCTGACGAAGATCGAGTCGCGCCCCTCCAAGCGCAAGGCATGGGAGTACCTCTTCTTCATCGATCTGGAAGGCCACGCGTCGGAGCCGCGGGTGAAGCGCGCCTTGACCGCGCTTCAACGCTCCACCTCGATGCTGCGGGTGCTCGGCTCCTATCCCCTGGCGCGCTGACATGACGCGCATCGACTCGCGGGCGCGCGCGGCCGTGCGCGGCCTCACCACCTACCGGCCGGGGGTGCCCATCGACGAGGCGAAGCGGCGCTTCAAGCTCGCCTCGGTGATCAAGCTCGCCTCGAACGAGAACGCCCTCGGCCCCTCGCCCAAGGCGGTGGCGGCGCTGCGGGGGGCGGTGCCGTCGCTGCACCGCTACCCCGACGCGACCTGCCGCCTGCTGCGGGAGCGGATGAGTCGGAAGCTGCGGGTGGACCCCGCATCGCTCATCTTCGGCAACGGCTCGGATGAGCTGATCGTGCTGGCGCTGCGCGCCTTCGTGGATCCGGGGGACGGGGTCGTGGTGGCCTCCCCCACCTTCCTCATCTACGAGCTGCAGGCGCGCGCCTGCGGCGCCTCGGTCACCGTCGTGCCGCTGCGGGACTACCGCTACGACCTTGCGGCGATGCGGGCGGCTATCACCCCGCACACGAAGCTCGTGTTCATCGCCAACCCGGACAACCCCACCGGCACCTACGTCACGAAGCGGGAGCTGGACGCGTTCCTCCGGGGCCTTTCGCCGCAGACGCTCGTGTTCCTGGACGAGGCCTACTACGAGTTCGTGGAGGCGCCGGATTATCCGCAGACGCTGCCCTCTACGGAGGACCGCCCGCTCATCGTCACGCGCTCGTTTTCGAAGGCCTACGGCCTGGCCGGGCTGCGGGTCGGCTACGGGGTCGCGCGGCCGCCGCTCATCGCGGCGATGGACGCCGTGCGCGAGCCCTTCAACGTCAACAGCCTCGCGCAGGCTGCCGCGGCGGCGGCGCTGGACGATGCGGCGTTCCTCACCCGAACCCGCCGCCTCGTCCGCGACGGCCGGCGCTACCTCACGAAGGAGCTCGACGCCCTGCGGCTGCGCCACGTGCCGAGCGTGACGAACTTCCTGCTCGTCGAGCTGGGGCCGGGTGCTGTCCGGGTCGCGCACGGCCTGCTCGCGCGGGGGGTCATCGTGCGCGAGATGAGCGGCTGGAAGCTATCGGGGTGCCTGCGCGTGACGATTGGGACGATGGCGGAGAACCACCGGTTCATCGCGGCCCTGAAGGCCGCGCTGAAGTCTCGGGCGACGGAGGAGGGTCGATGATCATCGTCTTGAAGCCGAAGGCGACGAAGAAGCAGATCGAGCACCTGATCGAGCGGATCAAGGCGCTCGGCCTCAAACCGATGGTGTCCAAAGGGACCGAGCGGACGATCATCGGCGTCATCGGGTCGGAGGACGTCCTGCGGGTCCAGCCGTTGGAGGTGATCCCCGGCGTCGAGCAGGTGATGCCGGTGCTCAAGCCCTACAAGCTCGTCTCGCGGGAGTTCAAGCCGGAGCCGACGATCGTGGACGTCGGCGGCGGGACGACGATCGGGGGCAAGGCGCTGGTCGTGATGGCGGGGCCCTGCTCGGTGGAGAACCGTGAGATGCTCTTCGAGACCGCGCGGGCGGTCCGCCGCGCGGGTGCTGCGCTCCTGCGGGGCGGCGCCTTCAAGCCGCGCACCTCGCCCTACTCGTTCCAGGGGATGGGCGAGGAGGGGCTGAAGCTCCTGCGCGAGGCGGCGCGGGCCACCGGGATGCGGGTCGTGACGGAGCTGCTGGACACGCGCGACATCCAGCTCGTGGAGCAGTACGCCGACGTCATCCAGATCGGCGCGCGCAACATGCAGAATTTCGAATTGCTGAAGGAAGTCGGGCAGTCCCGGAAACCGGTGCTGCTCAAGCGGGGGTTGTCCGCGACCATCACGGAGTTCCTGCTGGCCGCCGAGTACATCCTCAGCCAGGGCAACTTCAACGTGATCCTGTGCGAGCGCGGCATCCGGACCTTCGAGACGCTGACGCGCTTCACCTTGGACCTGGCCGCCGTGCCGGTCATCAAGCAGCTCTCCCACCTGCCGGTCGTGGTGGATCCGAGCCACGGCACCGGCTCCTGGGAGTATGTGGGGCCGATGGCCAAGGCGGCCGTGGCGGCGGGCGCGGACGGGCTCGTCATCGAGGTGCACCCGAATCCCGAGACGGCGCTCTCCGACGGCCCGCAGTCGCTGCTGCCGAAGAAGTTCGCCGCGCTGGTGAGCGACCTGCGGAAGGTCGCGCACGCCGTCGGCCGCACC
>JAHFGZ010000033.1:0-3772 GCA_023247155.1 Candidatus Omnitrophota bacterium | reverse complement strand
TCGGGGGCTCCCTCGGGATGGCGCTCCGGCGGCGCCGGGTGGCGCGGGCCGTCGTGGGGGTCAGCCGCCGTCCCGCGTCGTGGCGGCGGGCGAAGCGGCTCGGGGCGATCGATTGGGGCACGACGGACCTGGCGCGCGCGGTGGCGGGCGCGGAGGTGGTCGTGCTCGCGACCCCGGTGGACGCCATCGTGCCCTGCGGGCGGCGCGCGGCGCGGTCCATGCGGCCGGGCAGCGTCCTGACCGACGTGGGCAGCACCAAGGCGGCCATCATCCGTGCGCTGGAGCGCGGGCTGCCGCGAGGCGTCCCATTTGTCGGCGCGCACCCGATCGCCGGCTCCGAGCAGCAGGGGATCGGCGCGGCCACCAAGCGGCTCTTCGACGGCTCGGTCTGTCTCCTCACCCCCACGGCCCGGACCAGCCCCCGGGCGCTGGCGGCGGTCAGACGCTTCTGGACCCCGCTCGTTGGAGCCGTCATCACCATGAGCCCGTCGCAGCATGACCGGCTGCTGGCCGGCATCAGCCACCTGCCGCACCTCGTCGCGTGCAGCCTGGTCGGCGCGGCCACCGGCTCGTTGCCTCGTCTCCCGCAAAGCTTCCTCGACATGACACGCATCGCCCAGAGCGACCCGGACCTCTGGGACGACATCTTCCTGTCGAACCGCGCCAACCTGCTGGAGGCGATGGACCGTTTCGAGCGGGGGTGGCGCCGCCTGCGCGCCGCCGTGGCCCGCGGCGACCGCGTCGCGTTACGCCGCCTGCTGCGCCGCGCGCAGGCCGCCCGCCATGCCCTCGAAGACGGCTAAGCCGCTCGTCATCACCATCGACGGCCCGGGCGGGGTGGGGAAGAGCACCGTGGCGAAGCTCCTCGCCCGCGAGCTGCAGGTGATGTACCTCGATACGGGCGCGACCTACCGGGCGCTGGCCTATGCGGCGCTGGAGGAGCGGCTGAGCCCGGTGACCGACGTGAAACCCCTGGCCCTCCTCGCCACGCGGCTGTCGCTGCGCCTGGAGCGGGTGGCGGGCGGGTCGCTGCGCGTGTGGCTCGACGGGCGCGACGTGAGCCACCCCATCCGGAGCGAGCGCATCTCCGAGGCGGCGGCCCAGGTGTCCCAGCACGCGTTGGTCCGCGCCGCGATGGTCGCCCTCCAGCGCCGCCTCGCCAAGCGGCACAGCGTCGTCGTGGAGGGGCGGGACACCGGCTCCGTGGTCTTCCCGCAGGCCCCCTTCAAGTTCTTCCTCACCGCCGCCGCCGGCGTCCGCGCCAAGCGCCGGCAGCAGGAGCTCGCCAAGCTCTACGGCACCCGGCCCCCTCTCAAGGAGGTCCAGGAGCAGCTGCAGTTCCGGGACGAATTGGACCGCAGCCGCCGCGTCGGCCCGCTGGTCAAGCCGCCCGGCGCCGTCACGATTGATACGACCCGCCGGACCGCCCGCCAAGTGGTCCGCGCCATGTTGGCCCATATCGACAGTCCCGGGACCGCCTCCCTTTTTCGCAATCGGCCCGTCGCTGGCGAAAAAGAGAAACGGTCCCGACGCGGTCGATGACCCATTGGTTTTACGACCTTGTCAAGTTCCTCCTCTGGCTCTTCTTCCGCGCGGGCTTCGGCCTGGAGGTCGTCGGCCGGGAGCACGTGCCTGAGCGCGGGGCTTTCCTCGTGGCCTCCAACCACGTCAGTTACCTGGACCCGCCCCTGATCGGGGTCGCCTGCCCGCGGCGGCTGCGCTTCATGGCGCTGGCGGACCTCTATGACCACCTCCTGTTGGGGGCGTTCCTGCGAGGCATCCACGCCATCCCGCTGAAGCGGGGCGCCGGCGACCTCGCTGCGTTCCGGGCAGCGCTGGCCACGCTGCGGCGCGGGGCGGGGGTGGCCATCTTCCCGGAGGGCGGGCGGCAGCTGTCGGGGACGCTCGGGGCGGCCAGGCGCGGGGTCGGGCTCCTGGCCGATGCCGGCCGCGTCCCGGTCATCCCGGTGCTCGTACAGGGCACCTTCCAGGCGCTCCCCCCGCAGGAGCGGCGCCTGCATCGGGCCAAGATTCGAGTTGCGTTCGGCGAGCCGATTGCCTATACTGATGCACTTGCGTCCCGTCGCCACGAGCAGGTGGCGGAGGCCGTGAGCCAGGCGTGGCGGCGGTTGGCGCAGCAGATGCACGAGCCACCCTCCAGCATCGGAAAGGACCCCGGCTGATTCCATGACCATGGTGGAAGAAACCCCGTCCTCCTCGTTGTCCGACCTGTACGCGCAGAGCCTGCGGGTCATCACCGAGGGCCAGATCGTCAAAGGGCGCGTCATCGCGCTCACCCCCCAGGACGTGGTGGTGGACATCGGCTTCAAGTCCGAGGGCTCCATCCACCGCGGGGAGTTCAGCGACCTGCCGGCCCTCGCCGTCGGCGACGAGGTCGAGGTGTTCGTCGAGAGCGTCGAGGATGAGCAGGGCATGGTCATCCTCTCCAAGTACAAGGCGGACCGCCAAAAGGGCTGGGAGCGCATCGTCAACAACTTCAAGGAAGGGGACACGATCGACGGCCGCCCGGTCCGCAAGGTGAAGGGCGGCCTGATGGTCGACATCGGCATCGAGGCGTTCATGCCGGCGTCGCTGGCCTCCTTCAAGGGCTACGCCAACCTCGACAGCCTCGTCGGCCAGCCGCTCAAATTCATCATCCTCAAGATCAGCCGGGCCCGCAAGAACATCGTCGTCTCCCACCGCGACTACCTCGTGCGGGAGAAGGACCAGCAGCGCAAGACACTCATCGAGTCGCTCACGGTGAGCGAGCGCCGCACGGGGACGGTCAAGAACCTCACCGACTTCGGGGCGTTCATCGACCTGGGCGGGATCGACGGGCTGCTCCACATCGGGGACATCTCCTGGGGCCGCATCGGCCACCCCTCGGACGTCCTCGCCGTGGGGCAGCAGCTCGACATCATCGTGCTCTCGGTGGACCGGCAGTCGAACAAGGTCTCGCTGGGGCTGAAGCAGCTGCTCCCGAGCCCCTGGCAGCACGCGGAGGAGCGCTACCCCGTCGGCAACAAGATCAAAGGGAAGGTCGTCAACCTGATGCCCTACGGGGCGTTCGTCGAGGTGGAGCCGGGGATCGAGGGGCTGGTCCACATCTCGGAGCTCTCCTGGTCCAAGCGCATCGCGCATCCCTCCGAGCTGCTCCAGGTCGGCCAGGAGATCGAGGCGGTGGTCCTCGCCGTCGACCCCAAGAACCAGCGGCTCTCGCTCGGGATGCGCCAGGCGATGGGCGACCCGTGGCAGACGGCGAAGGAGAAGTACGCGCCCGGGACCAAGGTGGTGGGCCGGGTGCGCCAGCTCACCGACTACGGGGCGTTCATCGAGCTGGAGGACGGCCTGGAGGGGATGCTCCACAACGCCGATATCTCCTGGACGCGCAAGATCAATCACCCCTCGGAGGTGCTCAAGAAAGGCAAGATGGTGGATGTCGTCATCCTCAGCTGCGAGTCCGAGAACCACCGCATCACGCTCGGGATGAAGCAGCTGATGGAGGACCCCTGGCCGCAGCTCGTTCAGCAGTTCTCGCTCAACGCCATCGTGGAGGGGGTCGTGACCAAGGTGGCGGGGTTCGGGCTGTTCGTCGAGATCGCCAAGGATGTCGAGGGGCTCATGCACCTCTCGGAGCTGGAGCTGGGGGCGAACGAGCGGCTCGATGACCGCTACAAGGTGGGTTCCAAGATCCGGGCCCAGGTCATCAGGCTCGACGAGATCGAGCGCAAGATCGGGCTGAGCAACAAGAACCTTCCCCCCGATGCGACCC
>JAHFGZ010000032.1 GCA_023247155.1 Candidatus Omnitrophota bacterium | reverse complement strand
CTACAACACGGTCCGGCCGCACAGCTCGCTGGGCGATCTCACGCCAGCCGAGTTCGCCTTACACACCACCACAACCCAAGGACTCTACTTGCCAGTGGCCCAATGAATGGGGGAAGGTCACATGGGTTATGCATTTGACTGGAACGCCTGCCGCGCCGCTCTAGAATACCTGAGTTCTCAAGCAAATGATCCTGCACGTCGTGGACTTCTTTGGTGTCTTGTCCGCACAGATCGCAACCTGAATCGATTCCAGCCAGCCCTAGGGGAACCGTTCTTCTCAGATGCACCTGATACTGCTCAGCGCGAAGGTGCTATAGCTAGACGCGTGGCTATTGACAATCCGATGCTTTTGCTCATCCGCCAAAATGGGGCGGAGGACCTCGGCTGGCGAGGAACTCCGTTTTATTGGTCCGTAATCGTGGCCCAACAAAATATCCACACTTCAATTTTCGCACACGAAACAATCCCCAACTTCTAAGGTGAGGTGACGCATGGCTGAATGGATCGGCATCGGCAGGCGGGCGAGGCGGTGCTACGGGTTCGACGAGATCGCGCTGGTCCCGGGGACCACGACGCTCAATCCGACCGAGGTGGACACGATGTGGGGGCTGGACGGCCTGAAGTTCCGCGTCCCCATCATCGCCTCGGCCATGGACGGGGTCGTGGACGTCCGGTTTGCGATTGAAATGGGCCGGCTCGGCGGCCTGGCGGTGCTCAACCTCGACGGGGTGCAGGCGCGCTATGACGACCCGGGCGAGGCGATCAGCCAGATCATCCAGGGCGACGTCGAGCAGACGACGGAGATCGTCCAGAAGCTCTACAAGGCGCCCATCCAGGAGAAGCTCATCGCCAAGCGGGTCGAGCAGATCAAGGCGGCGAAGGTCACGTGTGCGGTGAGCACCATCCCGCAGAACGCGGAGCGCTTCGGGGCGATCGCCCAGGAGGCGGGCGCCGACCTCTTCGTCGTCCAGTCCACCGTGACGACCGCCAAGCACGTGGCGAAGGCCTACAAGCCGCTCGATTTCCCCGCCTTCGTCAAGTCCATGAAGATCCCCGTCATTGCGGGCAACGTCGTCACCTACGAGCAGGGTGTCGAGCTCATGGAGACCGGGGTGGATGCGCTGCTCGTCGGCGTGGGCCCGGGGGCGGCGTGCACGACCCGCGGGGTCCTCGGCGTCGGGGTGCCGCAGGTGACCGCCACGGTGGACTGCGCCTCGGCGCGGGACTTTTACTACAAGAAGAGCGGCCGCTACGTCCCCATCATCACGGACGGCGGCATGCGGAACGGCGGCGATGTCTGCAAGGCGTTCGCGTGCGGCTCGGACGCGGTGATGGTCGGCTCGGCCTTCGCCAAGGCCAAGGAGGCGCCGGGCCGCGGCTACCACTGGGGGATGGCCTACCCGCACTCGAGCCTGCCGCGGGGCACCCGCATCTTCGTCGGCACCACCGGCACGCTCGAGCAGATCCTGTTCGGGCCGGCGCAGACCGACGACGGCTCGCAGAACCTGATGGGCGCCATCACGACGTGCATGGGCACGATGGGCGCCAAGGACATCAAGGCGTTCCAGTTCGCCGAGATCATCATCGCCCCCTCCATCCAGACGGAAGGGAAGATCTTCCAGCAGGTCCAGCGCGTCGGCATGGCGCGCAAGGGCGCCGCGGAGCAGCCGTCGCGCAACCAAGCGCCCAGGTCGAAACTGACACGCTCCTCCGCCCGGTAGCGGACGCGCTCCTCGCACCTCGGTGATCGCCATGGACGGCCGGCACGAACTCATCCTCATCGTCGATTACGGGTCGCAGTACACCCAGCTCATCGCCCGCCGCATCCGCGAGCAGCGCGTCTTCTGCCGCATCGTCCCCCCGCAGGAGCTGACGGCGGCCTCACTCCGCGAGATCCATCCCAAGGGGCTCGTGCTCTCCGGCGGCCCGGCCAGCGTCTACCAGCCGGGCGCGCCCCTCCCCCCGGCGGACATCTTCGAGGCGGGCGTGCCCGTCCTCGGCATCTGCTACGGCATGCAGGCGATGACCCACCGCCTCGGCGGCACCGTGGCCCGGGCCAAAAAGCGCGAGTATGGCAAGGCCCCCGTGCAGGTGCTCGACGCGGACGGGTTGTTCCAGGGCGTCAAGGCCGAGTCGGTCTCCTGGATGAGCCACGGCGATTCGGTCGTCACGCCCCCACCGGGGTTTGTGGTGAGCGCACAGACCCACAACACCGTCTCCGCGGCCATTGCCGACCCCAAGCGCCGGCTCTACGGCCTGCAGTTCCACCCCGAGGTCGCCCACACGGAAGAAGGCGAGAAGATCCTCAAGAACTTCCTCTTCGGCATCTGCGGCTGCCTCGGCGAGTGGACGATGACGTCGTTCATCGAAGAGGCCATCGAGGCGATCCGCCGGCGGGTCGGGCAGGCGCACGTCGTGCTGGGGTTGAGCGGCGGGGTGGACTCCTCGGTCGCCGCGGCCCTGCTGCACCGGGCGATCGCCCAGCAGCTCACCTGCATCTTCGTGGACAACGGCCTGCTGCGCCAGGGCGAGCGCTCACAGGTAGAGGAGACGTTTGGCCAGCACTTCCGCATGGACCTGCACGTCGTCGACGCGGCCGCGCGGTTCATGCAGCGCCTGTCCGGCGTCACCGACCCGGAAGAGAAGCGCAAGCGCATCGGCGAGCAGTTCATCCGGGAGTTCGAGGCCGAAGCGAAGCGGATCCCCCACGTGAAGTTCCTGGCCCAAGGCACCCTGTATCCGGACGTGATTGAGAGCGTCTCCGCGTGGGGCGGGCCGTCCGCCACCATCAAGACCCACCACAACGTCGGCGGCCTGCCGAAGGAGATGCGCCTTTCGCTCGTGGAGCCGCTGCGCGACCTGTTCAAGGACGAGGTCAGGGAGGTCGGCCGGCTCCTCGGCATCCCGGAGGATGTGCTCCACCGGCACCCATTTCCAGGACCGGGACTGGCGGTCCGCATCCTGGGCGAGGTCACCGAGGAGCGGCTGCGCATGGTGCGCGAGGCCGACGCCCGGGTCGAGGAGGAGATCCGCCGCGCCGGGCTCTACCGGCGGCTCTGGCAGGCGTTCGCCGTGCTGCTGCCGGTCAAGACGGTCGGCGTCATGGGCGACGAGCGCACCTACGAGCACGTCATCGCCGTGCGGGCGGTGACGAGCCTGGACGCGATGACCGCGGACTGGGCCAAGCTGCCGCCGGAGGTGCTGGAGTCGCTCGCCAACCGGATCATCAACGAGGTCAAGGGGGTCAACCGGGTCGTGTATGACATCTCATCGAAACCACCGGCGACCATTGAATGGGAATAACACACGGAGGGAAGATGCGACGAATCGTGGCGGCGCTGCTGCTTGGGGCCATGGGGTTGATGACAGCGGGCTGCGGAATGACGGTCATTGAAGACGGTGAGGTCGGCGTCAAGGCGGACTTCGGACACATCTCGGACCAGGCGCTTGGCCCGGGCTGGCACTGGTACCTGCCGATGGCAAGCTGGATTGAGACGTGGAACGTGAAGACGCAGGAGATGAAGGAGACGGCTCAGGTGCCCTCATCCGAGGGGCTGATCTCCCAGCTGGACGTCTCGATCATCTACAACGTCCCGAGCGACCGGGCGGTGGGGGTGCGCAAGACCATCGGCGCGAATTACCGCGAGACCATCCTCGAGCCGTACATCCGCGAGGCCATCCGGAACGTCGTGAGCGGCTATGCGGTGAAAGCGCTCTTCAGCGATGAGGGGAGGAAGGCGATCGGGGAGAACATCCTGGCATTTTTGAAGTCCAAGCTCGACCAGCGGGGCATCTTCGTCCAGGACGTCCTCCTGCGGGATGTGCGCCTGCCGCCGACGTTCTCCCAAAGCATCGAGTCCAAGCTGAAGGCCGAGCAGGAGTCGTTCCAGAAAGAGTTCGAGCTGACGAAGGCGAAGAAGGACGCGGAGATTGAAGTCGCCCGCGCCCAGGGGGTCGCGAAGAGCAACGAGGTCATCTCCGGCAGCATCACGGAAAACTACCTGCGCTACCGCTGGATCGAGGGGCTGCAGACGAACCAGATGATGGTCATCTACGTTCCAACGGAGGCCAACCTGCCCATCCTGGAGGCCGGACGCTGGAAGAGCATGACCGATGAGGCGATGAAGGCCGCGATGATGAAGAAGAATGAGGCAACACCATAACGTCATCCTCGGCAGCGCCGTCGCGCTGGCGTTTGCCGGTGTTGGCCTGAGCGCTTCGGCCGCTGGGGAGAAGCCGGCTGCGAAACAGCCCGCAGGATTTCCGGCGCCGGAAGAGCCCTCGGCGGTGAGCGTTGAGCTGATCGCCGAGCACGCCTCCATCCAGCCGGGCGGCAGCACGCGCGTCGGGGTGCACTTTGAGATCGAGGAGGGCTGGCACATCTACACCGACCCTCCCGGCGATGCCGGGATGCCGACAACGATCGTCGTCTCATCGACCGTCCCCGAAGCTGGTATGGGACCATGGCAGTGGCCGGAGCCGGAGCATTTTGTGGATCCCGGCGATATCCGAACCAATGGTTACTCCGGGACCCTCGTCGTGTGGAGAACCGTCTCGTTGCCGGTGTATTACGTGCAACCGTTCAAGGCCATAGCCCTACAAGCCGCGATCAAGTGGCTCGCCTGCAAAGAGATCTGCATCCCGGGCTCAGCCGAGTTGGGCCTCTCGCTTCCGCTCAGCGCCAACCCTCCGGCCGCCTCGACGCACGCTGCGCTATTCGAACACACCGATTAATGCGGACGAAAATTATTGCCACGATCGGACCGGCCTGCGCGGACACGAAGACGCTCTGGCGCATGGTCGAGGCGGGGGTCAGCGTGTTCCGATTCAACTTTTCGCACGGGACGCTGGCCGAGCATGAGCGGATGCTGGAACGGGTCCGCAAGGTCCAGCGGAAGCTCCACCGCCGCATCGGCATCCTCCAGGACCTCGCCGGCCACCGCATCCGGACCGGCCGCCTCGCCGGGGGCAGACCGGTCGAGTTGACCGCAGGCCACCGCTTTGCGCTCTACCGCCAGCCCATTCCTGGCGACGCGCACGGGGTGTCCCTGGATTACCCCGGCCCGTTCCACCGCATCCGCCGCCATCAGATGATCTACATCGACGACGGCAAGATCCACCTCAGGGTCCTGAAGCCCTCGGAGCACCGGTTGATCACGGCGGTCGTGCAGGAAGGCGCGCTGGGGGAGCGCAAGGGCGTCAACATCCCCGGCGCCCCGCTGGATTTCCCCGCGATCAGCCGGAAGGATCTCGGGGATCTTGACTTCGCCATCCGCCACCGCATCGAGTACGTCGCCCAGTCCTTCGTCCGGGACGCGGCGGACGTCATGGCGGTCAAGCGGCGGCTCGCCGGCCTCCTGCCGCACGTCCAGGTCATCGCGAAGATCGAGAGCCGCGAGGGGATCCAGAACATCGCCGCCATCCTCCGCGCGGCCGACGGCATCATGGTGGCCCGGGGGGACCTGGGGATCTCCGTCCCGATCTACGAGATCCCGATCCTGCAGAAGTGGCTCATCGCGGCGTGCAACCACCGCAACAAGCCCGTCATCACCGCCACCCAGATGCTCGAGCACATGATCGACCACCCCGTGCCGACCCGGGCCGAGGTGAGCGACGTGGCCAACGCCGTCATCGACGGCTCGGACTTCGTGATGCTCTCCGGCGAGACCGCGGCCGGCCGCTACCCGGTCGAGGCGGTGCAGATGATGCGCGTCATCATCGAGCACACCGAGCGCCACGCCCCCTTCCGCGGCGTCCGCCGCACCCGCTAGGACACAGGTACCAGTTCCTATTTTTCAAAGGGCTTGACAATACCCCTTGGGAGTATATATACTCCCTCTAGGTATACGGCCATGCCCAGCTATCCGACGCATGACACCCTGCTGCCGCGCCTGAGGCGCATCGAAGGCCAGATCCGGGGGATCACCCGGATGGTCGAGGGGCGGCGCTACTGCGTCGACATCATCCAGCAGCTCACCGCGGCGCGCAAGGCCCTGGACCAGGTCTCGCTCAAGGTCATGAGCGGTCACATCAACGGCTGCGTGAGTGAGGCGATCCGGCGTCGCGACGGCGAGAAGAAGATCAACGAGCTCATGCAGACCATCAACCGGTTCGTGAAATGATCCTCCGACCCCTCGCGTTCGCCATCGCGTTCGGGCTCGCGGCGGTTCCGGCGGCGAACGCTGCGGCCCTCTCGTGCGGACCCACGGCAACGGACGGCTGCTGCTGTCCTGAGGCGGGTGCCGGCCCGGCGTGCTCCATGGGCTGCTCCGACGGCTCGGCTGCAACACTGCTGTCAGCCCTCCCGTCGCCGCCGGCGCGCTATCACGTGCGAGCCTCCGGCGCGTCCGCCGATGCGCTGCCGACCGCCGCATCGCCGCTCATCCACGACATCAGCGGTCCCATCCGGGCGGCCGGTGCCGGATTCCACGACCCTCCCGACGCCCTCTACCTCCTCCACCGCAACCTCCGTCTGTAATCCCTGGCCCCCACCGCGCGCGGCGTGTCAGCCTCGCTGACGCCGCGCCGCGCTTTTCCTCACGTCGGTCATCAGGTCGTCGTACAATGGGGGAACGGGACGATGCAGGACTTCAACAGACAACCAACGAGTCAGCGGGTGGTCAGCCTCCTCCTGTCGGCCGTCGTCGTGTGGCAGGCCGCGGCGATCCCCGCCGTGGCGGCGGATGGCGCCGCGCTCTCCCTGCCCAGCCTCCTTGAAGAGGTGCGGCGAGTGAATCCGGACCTCCGCGCGGCCCGCAAGCGCTGGGAGGCGGCCCAGGTCAGGGTCCCGCTTTCCAAGGGGCTACCCGCGCCGCGCATCGGCGTCGAATTCGAGGAGATCCCGCACGGCACGGTCAAGCTCAACCAGGCGACGCTCATCTATCAGCTCGTCCAGTCGCTGCCATTCCCAGGGAAGATTTCAGCGCGGCACCAGGTGGCCATCGCCGAAGCCCAGCGGGCGGCCGCAGAACTGAAAAAAGTTGAGTGGGAGGTCATGGGCCATCTCAAGTCCACGTACTACGACCTCTTCCTCATCGGCCGAGAGCTGGAGGTTCAAGAGGAGCAGGTCGCCTGGCTGAGGCAGATGGCCGGGGCAGCCCAGGCCAGGTATGCCACTGGGGCAGAAACCCAAGCCGCCCTCCTAGAGGTTCAAGCCGAGCTCCTCCAGGGGGTCAACAGGCTCCACACGCTGACCCAGCGGCGGCAGGCCGCGGTGTCGCACCTCAATCACCTCTTCAGCCGCGAGAGCCACCATGAGGCGGGGGAGCCGGGGGCTATTCCGTTGACGTTCATCCCGTACTCCCCTCAGGAGCTCGTGCTCATCGCCCAGGAGATGCAGCCGGAGCTCTTGGTCTTTAAGTTCATGGCGGAACGAGCCGCCGCAGAGTGGCGCCTCGCCAAGCGGGAGCTGCTGCCTGACCTGGAGACGATATTCGAGCTGCGCGATCCGGCCATGGGCCCGGTCGGGCCGTGGGATCTCACCCTGGCGCTCGTCCTGCCGTTCTGGTTCTGGACCAAGCAGCGCTACGGGGTCAAGGCCGCGTTATATGACAAGGAGTCGGCGGAGGCTGCCTACCAAGCCATGCGCAACGAGATCACGACGCGCATCCACGAACATTGGCACCAGGCCTTCGCCGCGTACAACACCGCGAAGCTCAGCCGAGACGGGCTCATCCCGCTCTCCCAGCAAGCGGTGGCATCTGCCTTCGCCGCATACCAAAGCGGACGTGGCTCCTTCAGCGAGCTGCTGGGAGCCCTGCGCCGCCTCAGTGAGAGCAAGCGCACGTCCGCCGAGCAGCTGGTCGAACTGGAGCAGCACGTGGTCATGCTGGAGGAGACGACCGGCATCCCGTTGCGTGCCGCCCATGACGTGCCGGCCAATCCTGCCACAACGCCGCAGACCGGAGGATCTCGCTGATGAACCGGAGGATGCGCGTCGTAATCGGCGTCATGATGGTACTCACGCTGGTTGGCGGGCTGACCGCCGTCTCGCTGCGTCGGGCCTCGATGGGCGATCGAGCCGGTGCGCTGCACGCCACATACTACTGCCCCATGCACCCCACCTACACGTCGGATCGCCCCGGCGACTGCCCGATCTGCAACATGAAGCTGGTGAAGCGTGAAGACGCCGCAGTGGAAACCGGGCGGCCGCGCAAAGCGCCGCAGACCGCGAGAGACATCTGCTACATGCACAACTGCCCCATGGCCCACCAGGGCCAGCCCTGCCCGATGCTGGTCGTCGCCAAAGAGGGCGAGCGGGTGACCTGTCCCATCTGCGGGACCCATGTGGCGGAAGCGGCAGAGCGCCCCGGGGAGCGGAAGCTGAAGCAGATCCTGTACTGGACCGACCCGATGATCCCGGGCTACCGGTCGGACAAACCGGGCACGTCTCCCATGGGGATGGCCCTCGTCCCGGTCTATGAAGAGGAGGCCGGCGCAGGCGCTAGCACGAAGGCCCCGCAGGGATACGCGCCGGTCCTCATCAGCCCCCAGAAGCAGCAGCTCATCGGCGTCCGGACCGCGCCGGTGGCGAGGCGCGCCCTGACGAAGACCATCCGGACGGCCGGCCGGATCGCCTATGACCCGGAGCTGTACCAGGCCGAGCAGGAGTATCTCCAGGGGCTCAACACGCTCATGCAGGCCGCGACCGCCGACTCCCCGGAGATTGGGGCGCAGGCCGAGCAGTTGGTGGCGGCCAGCCGCACCCGACTGCGGCTATTGGGACTGAGTGACGAGCTGATCAACGAGATGGCCGCCTGGACGGGGCCGGACCGGCGGCTGCTCGGCACCGACCCGAGCGGGGCGGTGTGGCTCTACGCGCCGGTCTACGAGTTCGAGCTGCCGCTCGTGCGGCCCGGCCAAACGATCGAGGTGGACGTCGTGGCCTCCTCAGGCAAGCGCCTCACCGGGGTGATCCGCGCCATCGACCCGGTCCTCGACCCGGCGACGCGCTCCGCCAGGGTGCGGGCGGTCCTCGAGGACCCGGACCGCCTCCTCAAACCGGAGATGTTCGTGAACGCGTCCATCGCGGTGCCGCTCGGCGAGGTCCTTGCCGTCCCGGACGAGGCGGTCTTCCACACGGGCACCCGGCGTCTCGTCTTCGTGGACCAAGGGGAGGGGCTGTTTGAGCCGCGCGAGGTGACGGTCGGGGCCACAGCCGATGACGACCTCGAGCTGAAGGCCGGCGTGCAGGAAGGCGAACGCGTGGTGACGAGCGGCAACTTCCTCATCGACTCCGAAAGCCGCCTGAAAGCCGCCCTGCAGGGCTTGAGCGGCGAAGGGCACCAACATGGCCAGTGACCCCCCTCGTCCTGAATCCGGCACGGCGGAAGCCAGCCAGTCCCCGACCCTCCGCCAGGGCGGGGTGATTGAGCGGGTCATCGAGTTCTCCGCCCGCAACAAGTTCCTGGTGCTGATCGTCGTGGCGTTCGCCCTGGCGGCCGCGGTCTGGGCGATGCGGAACATCCCGCTCGACGCGATCCCCGATCTCTCCGACACCCAGGTCATCATCTACTCCCGCTGGGACCGCAGCCCGGACCTCATTGAAGACCAGGTGACCTACCCGATCGTCACCGCGATGCTCGGGGCGCCCCGCGTCAAGGCGATCCGGGGTTTTTCAGACTTCGGCTTCTCCTACGTCTACGTCATCTTCAAGGACGGGACCGATATCTACTGGGCCAGGAGCCGAACCCTGGAATACCTCAGCAAGATCATCCCGCGATTGCCGGAAGGGGTGCGGACCGAGCTCGGACCGGACGCCACCGGGGTGGGCTGGGTGTTCCAATACGCCCTCGTGGATGAAACCGGCCGGCACGACCTGCAGGAGCTGCGCAGCTTCCAGGACTGGTCCCTGCGGTACCACCTCCAGAGCGTCCCGGGTGTGGCCGAAGTGGCGTCCATCGGCGGGTTCGTGAAGCAGTACCAGGTGACGGTCGACCCCAATCGCCTGCTCGCCTACAACATCCCGCTGACCATGGTGGTGGACGCCATCCGCCAAAGCAACCAAGAGGTCGGGGGACGGCTGCTGGAGTTCTCCGGCGCGGAATATATGGTCCGAGGCCGCGGGTATCTCACGTCCATTGAAGACATCGAGCAGATCGTTGTGGGAACAGATCAGAAGGGCACCCCGATCCTCGTCAAGCACCTCGGCGCCGTCGCCATCGGCCCGGAGATCCGCCGGGGCTTGGTCGACTTTGACGGCCGGGGGGATGTGGTGGGCGGCACGGTGATCATGCGGTATGGGGAGAACGCCCTCAACGTCATCAATCGGGTCAAGGCCAAGCTGCAGGAGATCGAGCCTTCCTTGCCTCCGGGCGTGAAGCTCGAGGTGACCTACGACCGTTCGGAGCTCATCCTCCGCGCGATTGAGCACCTCAAGGAAAAGCTCATCGAAGAGATGCTCATCGTGAGCCTCGTCATCCTCATCTTCCTCTGGCACTTTCCGTCAGCCATCATCCCGATCGTGACCATCCCGATTGCGGTCCTGCTCGCCTTCATCCCGCTCTACGGGATGCGGCTGACGTCCAACATCATGTCGCTCTCCGGCATCGCCATCTCCATCGGGGTCCTGGTGGACGGCGCCATCGTGGAGGTCGAGAACGCCTATAAGCGGCTGGAGCAGTGGATCGAAGGGGGCCGCAAAGGCGACTA
>JAHFGZ010000067.1 GCA_023247155.1 Candidatus Omnitrophota bacterium | reverse complement strand
GCTCGGCCGCCGCGGCCGGGCCGACGCGCCGCTGGCCGCCGCGCCGGCCGCGGGGCGGTGCGCTCCGCGATCAGCCGCAGCGAGTTCACGGCGATGGTCGCCAAGGCCAAGGCGTATATCCGCTCCGGCGACATCATCCAGGTGGTGCTCTCGCAGCGCCTGGAGCGGGACCTCTCGTGCGGGCCGCTCGATGTGTACCGCGCGCTGCGCTCGCTGAACCCGTCACCCTACATGTTCCTGCTGCGGTTCGGCTCGCTGAGCCTGGTCGGCGCCTCGCCGGAGATGCTCGTGCGCTGCGAGGAGGGCCGGTTGGAGACGCGGCCGATCGCCGGCACGCGGCCGCGCGGGGCGAGCGAGCGCGAGGACGAGCGGCTCATCCACCAACTCCGGACCAGCCCCAAGGAGCGCGCCGAGCACCTCATGCTGGTGGACCTTGGGCGCAACGACCTGGGGCGGGTGGCGCAGGTCGGGTCGGTGCGCACGCCTGAGCTCATGGTGGTGGAGCAGTACTCGCATGTGCTGCACCTGGTGAGCGGGGTGACGGCTCGGCTGCGGTCCGGTAAGACGGTGGCCGATGTCCTGCGGGCGACCTTCCCGGCTGGGACGGTGACCGGGGCGCCCAAGGTGCGCGCGATGGAGCTCATCGCGGAGCTTGAGCGCTACGACCGCGGGCCCTATGCCGGGGCGGTGGGCTACCTCAGCTTCTCCGGCAACCTCGATACGTGCATCACCATCCGCACCATCCTGATCAAGGACGGGCGGGCCTACATCCAGGCCGGGGCGGGCATCGTGGCCGATTCGCAGCCGGCGCGCGAGTACCAGGAGACGCTCAACAAAGCGAAGGCGATGCTGCAGGCCATCGAGATCGCCGAGCGCCGAGGGAACATCCGATGATCTTGATGATCGATAATTACGATTCGTTCACCTACAACCTCGTCCAGTACCTGGGCGAGTTGGGCGAAACGCTCGTCGTGAAGCGCAACGACGCGATCACCCTGAAGGGCATCGCGCGCTTGAAGCCCTCCAGCATCGTCATCTCGCCCGGGCCCGGCCGCCCGGAGGATGCCGGCATCTCCAACGCGCTCATCAAGACCTTTGGAGGCCGCGTCCCGATTCTGGGGGTGTGCCTCGGCCACCAGTGTATCGGGGAGGTGTTCGGCGGGGAGGTCGTGCGGGCGAAGCGCCCCATGCACGGGAAGACCTCGCGGATCTACCACGACCGGACGTCGGTGTTCCGAGGGCTGCCCAGCCCCTTCGAGGCGACCCGCTACCACTCGCTCATCGTCAAGCGGGAGACGCTGCCACCAGCCCTTCGCGTCACCGCCTGGACGTCGGAGCGGGAGATCATGGGCCTCGCGCACCGCAGCTTCCCGGTCTACGGGGTGCAGTTCCACCCCGAGTCCATCCTCACGTCGGTGGGCAAGGACCTCCTGCGGAACTTCCTCGCGCTGGCCAAGGCGGTTCGACGGCGGTCGCGCTGATGGCCTTTGAGCAGCCGCTCGGCGCCGAGGAGATGCGGCGCGTGTTGGGCGCCATCATGGAGGGCCGCACACCGCCGCAGGAGGTCCGCGCCTTCCTCACGACGCTGGCCGAGCGCGGGGAGACCGCCGAGGAGCTCGCGGCGGCGGTGGAGGTGCTGCGCGCCCACGTCGTGCCGCTGCCGCTTGCGAACCCTCGTGACCTCTGCGACACCTGCGGGACCGGCGGTGACGGGCAGGGCACGCTGAACGTCTCCACGCTGGCCGCCCTCGCCGCATCCGCCGCCGGGGTGCGGGTCGTGAAGCACGGCAACCGCGCCGCCTCCAGCCGCTGCGGGAGCGCGGACCTCCTGGAAGCGCTCGGGGTCAACCTGGAGGCCTCCCCGGCGCAGGTCGCGCGGTGCGTGGATGAGCTCGGCTTCGGCTTCTGCTTCGCGCCCCGGTTCCATCCGGCGATGAAGGCGGTCGCGCCCATCCGGAAGGAGTTGAAGATCCGGACCCTCTTCAACCTCATCGGGCCGCTCGCCAATCCGGCGCCGCTGGCGTATCAGCTCGTCGGTGTTTCGGAGGCACGTTTCCTGCGGCCGGTCGCCGAGGCGCTGGTGCGCCTTGGCATCCACCATGGCCTCGTGGTGCATGGCTGCGACGGCCTGGATGAAGTCACCATCACGGGTCCGACCGACGCCGTGGAGGTCCAGGCGGGCCTCCTGACCGAGCGCCGGTTGGAGCCCGAACCACTCGGCGTGCCGCCCGCGTCGCTGTCTGAGCTGCGCGGGGGTGATGCGGCGCACAACACTCGCCTAGCGCGCGAGGTGCTCGCAGGCCGCGATGGGCCGGCGTCGGATATCGTCGCCGCCAACGCCGGCTGCGCCGTCTACCTCGCCGGCCTCGCCCGGACGATCCCCGATGGGGTGGCGCAGGCGCGGGAGGCGCTCGCCGCAGGACGCGCCGCGGCGCTGCTCGACCGCGTGAAAGCGCTCAGCCATGCTGGATGAGATCGTGCAGCACAAAGAGCAGGAGGTCGCCGCGGCGAAGGCCCGGCTGCCGTTCGACGAGCTGAAGGCGCGCCTCGCGCGCCATGCGACGGAGCGCAACTTCCGCGCCGCCCTCGAGGTCCCGGGCAAGCTCTCGCTCGTCGCCGAGCTCAAGCGCCAATCGCCCTCGCGGGGCATGCTGCGCGAACGGTTCGACCCGGTGAGCCTGGCCCAGACGCTCGAGGCCGCCGGGGCCGCCGCGCTCTCGGTGCTGACCGACGAGACGTACTTCGGCGGCCACTCGGATTTCCTGCGCGACGCCAAGCAG
>JAHFGZ010000031.1 GCA_023247155.1 Candidatus Omnitrophota bacterium | reverse complement strand
CCGCCGCCCGCGCGGACCGCGCACTGTTCAAGGGTCCGCAATCCCGGCAGCGTCTTGCGGGTGTCCAGGATGATGGCGCGGGTGCCGCGGACGCGACGGACGTAGGCGCGGGTGAGCGTCGCGATGCCGGAGAGGTGCCCGAGGAGGTTGAGGGCGACCCGTTCGGCCGCGAAGATGGAGCGGGCGCGGCCCTCGACCGTGAGGATCGGCATGCCCGGCGCAAGCGGCGCGCCGCTGCGGCGATGGAGCCGACAACGCAGCGAGGGGTCCAGCGTGGTGAACGTCAGCGCAGCGAGTTCGATGCCGGCGGCGACTCCTCGGGCTTTTGAAACTATGCGGGCGCGGATCCTCAGCTCTGGCGGGATCACCGCGCGCGACGTCACGTCACGGGAGGCGGCATCCTCGCGCAATGCCTGGAGGATCAATGGCCGAAGCGTCTGGGGAGGGAGCGGCCGCATGCGCACTCCTACATCGACTGCAGGACGGACAAATACTCATGGAGCTTTTTGAGCGTCTCTTGCGCCTGTGCCAGCTGGTTGCGGGTCTGCTCGATGACCTCTACCGGGGCCTTGCTGGCGAATTGCGGGTTGTTCAGGCGGGCCTCGGTGCGCGCAATGTCATTCATCTTCTCAGCTGCCTTCTGCTGGAGCCGCTTGGTTTCTTTCTGAACGTCGATCAATCCGCCAAGAGGAATCACCACTTCCACACCGTCAAGGACTGCGGTGGTTGCGTCCCGCTGCTTTCGAACGTCTTGCAGTGCCGCAACTTCATGCACGTGGGCCAGCGCTTGCAGCCATGTCTTGTGGTCGTCGAAGAAGCGACGGATGGCTGCGTCTTTGCTGACCACCCACACCACCGGTGTTCTGTGGTCGCTGGGCACGTTCAGCTCAGCGCGGGTTGTGCGGATGGAAGTCACCACCGCCTTGAAGCGCTCAAACTGGGCTTCGGCCTTCGTATCCACGAGCTGCTTGTCAGGAGCCGGCCACGCAGAGACCATGATCGAAGGCTTGCTGCCGGCGAGTCGTAGTTGCTGCCACAGCTCCTCGGTGACAAACGGCATGAATGGATGAAGCAGCCGCATCGAAACCTCCAGCGCATGGGCAAGCACCGCGCGGCTATTTTCCTTTTCAGCCGGCTGGACATACTTGGATATTTCAATGTACCAGTCGCACACATCGTGCCAGAGAAAATCGTAAAGGCCTGAGGCCGCCTCATTGAACAGCATGGCCTCAAGGGCAGCGGTTACCTGCTTGACGGTGCGCTGAAGGCGCGACAGGATCCACCGGTCAGCGATTGTCTGAGCCTGCGGCACCGATGCCGGTGCCGGGCCCTGTGATAGCAGATAACGGGTCGCGTTCCAGAGCTTGTTGGCGAAGTTGCGGCCGGCGGCGAAGCGCTCCTCCGAGAGGAAGATATCCTGGCCGATGGCGGTGGCGGTCACGAGCGTGTAGCGCAGCGCGTCGGTGCCGTACCGGCCGATCATCTCCAGCGGGTCGATGATGTTGCCCAGCGACTTCGACATCTTCTTCCCGGTGATGTCCCGCACCGTGCCATGGATGGAGACCGTCGTGAAGGGCGGCTGCTTCATGCAGAAGTAACCGGCCATGATCATGCGCGCCACCCAGAAAAAGATGATCTCCTGCGCGGTGACGAGCGTATCGGTCGGATAGAAAGCGGCCAGCTCCTTGGTCTGCTTCGGCCAGCCGAGCGTGGAGAACGGCCACAGCCACGAGGAGAACCAGGTGTCCAGCACGTCCTCGTCCTGCCGAAGCGGCTCCGCCTTGCAGGTCGGGCAGCTCGCCGGCGGGGTCTTGGACACGATGACGCCAGGCCTGCCGCGCTGCCGGCAGGCGTCGCAGTACCAGACCGGCAGCCGGTGGCCCCACCAGATCTGGCGGCTGATGCACCAGTCCTGGATGTTTTCCATCCAGTTGAGGTACACCTTGGTCCACCGCGCCGGGACAAACTTGATCGTGCCGTTTTTGACCGCCTTGATGGCTGGCTGGGCCAGCGGCTTCATCCGGACGAACCATTGCGGGGACAGGCGCGGCTCCACCGCCGTGTGGCACCGGTAGCAGTGGCCGACGTTGTGGACGTGCTCATCGATGGCGCCCAGTACCCCGGTTTTCTCCAGGTCCACGATGAGCTTGCTGCGGCAGTCGAGCCGGTCCAGCCCCTCGTAAGGCTTCGGCACATTCGTCATCTTCGCGTCGTCGGTCATCACGTTGAGGAACTCAAGGCGGTGCTTCTTCCCTAGCTGGAAGTCCACCGGGTCGTGGGCCGGGGTGACCTTCACCGCCCCGGTGCCGAACTCCCGGTCCACCGCCTCGTCGGCGATGATGGGCAGCTTCCGGTTCACGAGCGGCAGGAGGGCGTGCCGGCCGATGAGCGCGTTGTACCGTTTGTCCTTCGGGTGGACGGCGACCGCGGTGTCGCCCAGCATCGTCTCCGGCCGGGTCGTGGCCACTTCGATGTGCCCCTTCCCCTCGGCCAAGGGGTATCGGATGTGATACAGCTTGCCCTGCGTCTCGGTGCGCGGGGCCTCCTCATCGGCGAGGGCGGTCTGGCATCGGGGGCACCAGTTGATGATGTAGTTCCCGCGGTAGATCAGCCCCTTCTCGTAGAGCCGGACGAACACCTCGAGGACCGCCTCGGAGAGCCCCTCGTCCATGGTGAAGCGGGTCCGGCGCCAGTCGCAGGAGGCGCCCAGGCGCTTGAGCTGGTAGAGGATGGTGTGGCCGTATTGCTCCTTCCATTCCCACACGCGCTTGAGGAATGCCTCGCGCCCGAGATCCTGCCGCGTCTTCCCTTCTTTGGCCAGCGCCTTCTCGACGACGTTCTGCGTGGCGATGCCGGCATGGTCGGTGCCGGGGACCCAGAGGGCGTTGCGTCCCTGCATGCGCGCAAACCGGATGAGGATGTCCTGGATGGTGTTGTTGAGCGCGTGGCCCATGTGGAGGATGCCCGTCACGTTGGGCGGCGGGATCACGATGGTGTACGGTGTGCGCTTCGGGTCCGGATCGGCGCGGAAGAAGCCCTGGGACTCCCACCACTGATAGCGGGCTTCTTCGACATCCTTGGGGTTGTACTGCGGGGGGAGCGCGGACATGGGCGCGTTGACGGGGTCCCGTCAGCGACGGGCTTGGTCTTTGAGCAGCTTGTACTCGATGGAGTCGACGAGCGCCTGCCAGCTCGCCTCGATGATGTTCTCGGAGACGCCGATCGTGCCCCAGGAATCGTGCTCGTCCTGGGACTGGATGAGCACGCGCACGCGGGCCGCGGTCGCGGCCTTCTCATCGAGCACGCGGACCTTGAAGTCGGTCAGGCGCATCCGCGCGAGCGTCGGGTAGAACTTGAGCAGCGCCTTGCGGATGGCGTTGTCGAGCGCGTTGACCGGCCCATCCCCCTCCGCCGCGGTCTGCTCGGTGACCTTGTTGACGTGCACCTTGATGGTCGCCTCGGACGTCAGCTTGTGGTCCCGCTTCTCGATGATGATGCGGAACCCGCCCAGCCGAAAGAACGGCTTGAACCGCGCAAGCTGCCGCTTGAGCAGGAGCTCAAGCGACCCCTCGGCGGCCTCGAAGTGGTAGCCCCTGTGCTCGAGCTGCTGGAGCAGCTTGAGCATCCGCTTGGCCTGCGGGGTCTCGCGGGTCAGGTCCAGCGCCAGGCCTTTCGCTTTGAAGACCAGCGAGGAGCGCCCGGAGAGCTCCGAGACGAGGATCCGGCGTTGGTTGCCGACGGTGGCCGGCTCAATGTGCTCGTACGTCCGCGGGTTCTTCAGCACGGCGTTGACGTGCACGCCCCCCTTGTGCGCGAAGGCGGTCTCGCCCACGAACGGCTGATGGGCATTGTGCGCCATGTTGCTCACCTCAGCCACGAAGCGAGACGCCTCGGTGAGCTCGCGCAGCTTGGCGTCCGGCAGGCAGTCGAGGCCCAGCTTGAGCTTGAGGACCGGGATGATCGAGACGAGGTTGGCGTTGCCGCACCGCTCGCCATACCCGTTGACTGTCCCCTGCACCTGGCGGCAGCCCGCCTGGACTGCGGCGACCGAGTTGGCCACGGCGAGGTCGCTGTCATTGTGCGCGTGGATGCCCAGCGGCGTCGAGAACCGCCGCTGGACCGCGTTGATCGTGTCGGTGACCTGACTGGGCAGGCTGCCCCCGTTCGTGTCGCACAGGGTGAGCGTGTCCGCGCCGCCGTCCACGGCGGCCTGCAGCGTCCGCAGCGCGTAGTCCGGATTGTCCCGGTAGCCGTCGAAGAAGTGCTCGGCGTCGTACACGACGCGCCGGCCCCGCCGCTTCAGCCAGGCGACGGAGTCCTCGATCAGGCGGAGGTTGTCGTCCAGGCTGACCCGGAGCACATCGCGGACGTGGAGGTTCCAGCTCTTGCCGAAGATGGTCACGGCGCGGGTCTCGGCGGCGAGCAGCGCGCGCAGGTTGGGGTCCTTCGCCGCGCTGCCGGCGGCGCGGCGGGTGCTGCCGAACGCGGCCAGCGTGGCCGAGCGCAGGGAAAGCCGCCTCGCCTTCCGGAAGAACTCCGCGTCCTTGGGGTTGGAGCCAGGCCAGCCGCCCTCGATGGTGTGCGCGCCGAGGGCGTCCAGCTGCTCCGTGATGCGCAGCTTGTCCTGCACCGAGTAGGAGATCCCCTCGGTCTGCGCCCCGTCGCGGAGCGTCGTGTCGTACAGCTCGATCTGGGTCATGGTGAGTCCGCTGGGGCCTGGCTCTTCACGGTTGGATGTCGGTGGTGAAGCGCCTGGCACCGGGAGATGCTCCGGCGTCGGCCCGCGTCGCCGGTGTCTGGCTCCCCGCTATCGGCGTTGCGTCGCGGGGTGCCTGACACCGGAACTGAGGCCGAAGGCGCGGTGGACCGCCCGCACCGCCCGCTCGGCATGGGCCTTGCGGATGACGCAGGAGATCTTGATTTCGGAGGTGGAGATCATCTCGATGTTGATGCGCTCGCGGGCCATCGCCTCGAACATCTTCGCCGCCACCCCGGAGTGGCTGCGCATCCCGATCCCGACGATGGAGAGCTTGGCCACCCCCTCATCGGTGGTGACCTCCCCCGCCCCGATGCGGTGCGAGACGCTCCGGGCGACGCGCAGCGTCGCCGGCAGGTCGCCCTTGACGACGGTGAACGAGAGGTCCGTCGAGCCCTCGCGGCTGACGTTCTGCACGATCATGTCCACGTTGACGCCCTTGGCCGCCAGCTCGCGGAAGATCTCCGCCGCCATGCCGGGCCGATCCGGGACGTCCCGGATCGTGACCTTGGCCTCGTCCTTCTGCAGCGTCACGCCGCTGACGACGATGTCTTCCATGGCCTGGACCGACCGCTGGATCATCGTGCCCTCCCGTAGTGAAAAGCTGGACCGGACGTGGATGGGGATGTTGAACCGCTTGGCGACGAAGATGGACCGCGCCTGCATCACCTGGGCGCCCAGCGAGGCCATCTCCAGCATCTCGTCGTAGCTGATCGCCGGGAGCTTGCGCGCCTGCGGCACGATGCGCGGGTCCGCGGTGTAGATGCCCTCGACGTCGGTGAAGATCTCGCAGACGTCCGCCTGCAGCGCCTTGGCGAGGGCGACGGCGGTCAGGTCGGAGCCGCCGCGGCCCAGCGTCGTGATGTCCTGGTTGAGGTTCACCCCCTGGAACCCCGCGACGATGACGATGCGGCGCTTGGCCAGCTCCCGGACGATCCGCTGGGTGTTGATGTCCACGAGCTTCGCCCGCGTGTGCGTCCCGTCCGTCAGGATGCCGACCTGGGCCCCGGTGAACGACACGGCATCCTCCCCCAGCTCGTGGATGGCCATGGCCAGCAGCGCGACGGAGACCTGCTCGCCGGTCGCCATGAGCATGTCCAGTTCCCGCTCGGCGGGGCTGCGGCTGACCTGGGCGGCGAGCTGGACGAGCTCGTCCGTGGTGTCGCCCAGCGCGGAGACGACGACGACCACGTCCGTGCCGGCGCGCTTGGTGTCCACGACCCGCTGCGCGACCCGCGTGATCCGCTCGGGGTTGGCGACGGAGCTGCCGCCGTATTTCTGGACCACGAGCTTGCGCGTCATCGCCTCAGGCCTGGGTGAGCCAGGCGAACGAGCCGGCGCCGTCCGGGAACGCCAGCGGGCTCTCGGCGAAGCGCTCCGCGGCGAGCGACGCGACCGGCTGCCGCGGCAGGCCGGTGCCGATGGCGATGAACGGCACGGCGCCCCGCTTGCGGTCGTCGACCGCCGCCAGCAGCCGCCATGGCCCGAGGCGCGGCAGCAGGTCCGTCAACGGCTTGAGCAAGAGCTGGTCGAGGCGCTCCATCGCGCACAGCCGCTCCACCGGGTCGCCGCTTTCCACCCGGATGTGCACGTAGAGCAAGTCCTGGCGCTCGAGCGCGGGCGCGGCCGCCTTCCAGAGCCGCCGGAGCGGGGCCTCCTCGAATGAGGCGGGCCCGTCCAGCCACCCGAGGCCGAGGCTGCGCGCGAACCCGCGCATCAAAAAGCTGGTTGAGACGATGGTGCCGGAGAGGCCGGTGCGCTCGGCGAACGCTCGCGCCGGGGCGGATGCGCCCGCTCCCCAGAGCCAGACCATGTTCGCCGGGTCCTCGCCGAGGTCCACCCGGACCCGGTTGACGGGATGCGCGTCCAGCACGGCGGAGACCCGTTCGATGAGGGCGCGCAGCGCGTCGCCCGCCCCGCCGGCCGGCAGGTGCCGCTTCCACGCCCGCCCGACCAGCAGCTCAGGCGACACCATCGGGTGTTGCGCATTCGCGGCGAGCGCCGGCTCGCGGGCGAGGAAGATGTGGTGTGACCCGGCCCCCGGCTTCCACCGCCGCGTCTCCGAACCCAGCTCGTCGGCCAGCGCCTGGAGCAGCGGGGCGCTCTCTTTGGTCGGGATGTTCCCCGCGGTCGGGTCGATGATCCGGCCGTCCCGCTGCGTGACGAGCTCGCAACACCAGGCCGTCTCGTCCTGGGCGAGCGTCAAGCCCGCGGCGTCCGCATAGCAGCGTCCGGCGGCCGCGTCCGCGTCGCGGCGCTCCAGCCCGAAGAGGGCGCGGTGCAGACGGAACCGGTCGAGCGGGGCCCCTCGGGCGGCGCGCGTCTGCGGCCGGATCAGCCCGGCCGCGCCCGCCTGCGCGAGCTCGTGCAGGTGCGAGGTCTTCGCTCCCTCCAGCAGCGCGGCGGTGTGGTCGCCGGGGGGGCTGCAGTCCTCGCAACGGATGATCGCATATTTCATGGGCGTGGCCTTATTATACCCCCACTGAGGCCCTCCTTCAGGCCGGTGGCCTTGCTGATGGCGGAGAGCGACGGGGGCAGGGGCCTCGCCAGGCGGATGCTCTTGATGGCGCGCTCGGGATCCTTGAGCCCGTGTCCGGTGAGGATGCAGACGATGGTCGGGCCCTGCCGGCGCCCGGCGGGCCGGGCCTTCTTGAAGTAGCCCGCCTGCGCCAGGCGCAGGAGGCCGGCGACCGATGCGGCCGATGCCGGCTCGACGAACACCCCATCCTCCTGCGCCAGGAGGCGGTAGGCGTCCAGGATCTGCCGGTCGCTCACCGCCTGGATGGCGCCGCGCGATTCCTCGGCCGCGGCGACGGCGCCCTGCCAGCTCGCCGGGTTCCCGATCCGGATGGCCGTGGCGATCGTGCGCGGGTGCTTGACGAGGCGGCCCTTCACCAGGGGGGCGGCGCCCTCCGCCTGAAAGCCCAGCATGACGGGCCGATGCCCGATGCGCCCGCGCCCGTGGTACTCCGTGTACCCCTTCCACTGCGCCGTGATGTTCCCCGCGTTGCCCACGGGCATGCACTGGTAGTCCGGCGCCCGGCCGAGCGCGTCGCAGATCTCGAAGGCGCACGTCTTCTGGCCCTCGATGCGGTGCGGGTTGATCGAGTTGACCAGCGTGACGGGATGCTGCCGGGCCAACGACTTCACGAGCGCCAGGCACGCATCGAAGTTCGCGTCCACGGCCACCACGCGCGCCCCGTGGATGAGCGCCTGCGAGAGCTTGCCCAGCGCCACGGCGCCGCTCGGAATGAGGACGATGGAGCGCAGACCCGCCCGCGCCGCGTAGGCGCTGGCCGAGGCGGAGGTGTTGCCGGTCGAGGCGCACAGGACCGCGACCGACTTGGCCTCGACCGCCTTCGAGATCGCCACCGTCATCCCCCGGTCCTTGAACGAGCCGGTGGGATTCATCCCCTCGTACTTGAGATAGACCTCGGCGCCGCGGCCCACCCGCTGGCTCAGGGCGCGGCTGACGATGAGCGGGGTGTTCCCTTCCAGCAGCGTGATGATCGGGGTCGTCGGGGACACCGGCAGGTAGGGGCGGTACCGTTCGATGATCCCGCCACTTGGCCGACCCGCCATTGGCGGGATCCGACGGCTCTTTGACATCAGGGTTCGGTTCCCGATAGTCCCGGGACCGGTTCCCTGTTTCCTGCCGATTTCGATGGGAAAGAGGGAACCGGTCTCCTCATTTGTCGGCCCGGGGGGCTTCGGTCCGGATCGCGACGGTGGGGTGCTTCACGAACCCCAGGCGGTCGATGGCCTGGAGCGCGCGGCGCATGTCGGCTTCCCTGGCCTCGTGGGTCATCATGACGACCGGCACGATCCGCGCCGCCCGGCGCTCCTTCTGGTGGACGCTCGCGATCGAGATGTGGTGGCGGCCGAGCACCCCGGCGATGCGGCCGAGCACGCCGGGTTTGTCCGTCGCCATGAAGCGCATGTAGTAGCGGGTCTCCACCGCGCCCATCCGCCGCAGCCGGCGGATGCCGCGGTGCGGATGGTGGAGGAGCGGCATGCGCGGGCTGATCCCGGTGAGGATGTTCCGGGCGACATCGGCGATGTCGGACACCACGGAGCTCGCGGCGGGGCCCTGTCCCGCCCCGCGGCCGTAGAACAGCTCCGCCCCGACCATGTCGCCGTGCACGTAGACGGCGTTGTACACCCCGTTGACGTTGGCGAGGAGGTGGGTTTTGGCCAGCAGGGTGGGATGGACCCGGAGCTCCAGCTCGTGGTCCACCTGCTTGGCGATGGCGAGCGGCTTGATGCAGTACCCCAGCTCGTCCGCGTATTGGATGTCCGCCTGGGAGATGCTGCTGATGCCCTCCACGTGGATGTCGGAGAGGCGCACCTGGACCCCGAAGCCGAGCAGCGTGAGGATCGCGAGCTTGTGCGCCGCGTCGCCTCCCCCGATGTCGAGCGCGGGGTTGCGCTCCGCGTAGCCGTGGTGCTTGGCCTCCAGCAGCGCCTCGTGGAAGCTCAACCCCTTCTCGCGCATCCGGGTGAGCACGTAGTTCGAGGTCCCGTTGACGATGCCGAGAATGGCGTCCAGCTCGTTGGCGATGAGCCCTTCCCGGAGCGCCTTGATGATGGGGATGCCGCCGCCCACCGCCGCTTCAAAGTAGAGGTCCACGTTGGCCCGCCGCGCGGCCGCGAACAGCTCCCCTCCCGCGTGCGCCAGGAGCGCCTTGTTCGCGGTCACCACGTGCTTGCCGCGGCGCAGCGCCTCCAGGATGAGCGTCCGGGCTGGCTCGATGCCGCCGATGAGCTCCACGACGACCTGGATGTCCGGGTCGCGCAGGACCTTGGAGGCGTCGGTGGTGGTCACCGACGGCGGCAGGCGGAGGCCGAGCCGGTGGCGGAACTCCTTGTCGCAGGCCCGGCGGAGCACGACGCGGGTGCCGATGCGCTGCTCGAGCATTCGCCCTTTCTCGAGGAGCGCGCGCGCCACGCCGGCGCCGACCGTGCCGACGCCGAGGAGCCCGACGTTGATGGTGGTGGTCTGCTGCATGTGGTGAATGGTCGGGGCGGGGAGATTTGTGGTTCGACTCGCTTCGCTCGCTCACCATCCCGAGCGAGCCCCGTTTCACGGGGCGAGTCGAGGGAAACTCCCGACCCAATTCAATGGCTCGGTCGCAGGCGCGTTTATCCCGAGCGAGGCGGCCGCCATAGTTCCGCCACCCAGCCCATGACTCGGGGCGGGGAGATTTGAACTCCCGACCTCCTGAACCCCATTCAGGCGCGCTACCAAACTACGCTACGCCCCGGCGGGGCTGGGTGGCGGAGTATCCAATTTTCAATTTTTCAATGCTCGACCTTACCGGCGGCCGCCGAGTCGAGGGACTACCAAGCTACGCCACGCCCCGGCTGGAAAGCCTTTATTCTAGCAGGAGGACGCCTGGGGGGTCAACGCGGGCCGGCGGACTCGGCCTTGCCGCTGCGCCGCATCAGCGCCTGGAGCGCCTGCCGGGGGGACCGGCGACGGAACAGGATCGCGTTCACCTGCTCGATGATGGGCAGCTCGACGCCATGGCGGCGGCCCAGCGTGACGGCGGCCTTAGCGGTCTCGACCCCCTCGAACACCATGGGGGTGGAGGCGAGGACGTGCCGGAGCGATCGTCCCCGGCCCAGCAGCTCCCCGAGCCGGTGGTTGCGCCCGGCAAGGCAGGTCGTGACGAGGTCCCCGAGGCCGCTGAGCCCCCAGAACGTCTGCCCCGTGGCGCCGAGGGCCACACCCAGCCGGGCCATCTCCACGACGCCGCGCGTGATCAGGGCGGCCTTGGCGTTCGACCCGAACCCGAGGCCGTCTCCGATGCCGGCGGCGATCGCGATCGGGTTCTTCAGCGCCCCGCCGAGCTCCACGCCGACCGGGTCCAGGGAGGTGTAGATGCGCAGCCGATCGCTCATGAGGAGCGCTTGGATGCGAGAGGCCAGCGCGCGGTCGGCCGAGGCGACCACTGAGCTGGCAGGGTGCCCTGCGGCGATCTCCGAGGCGATGTTCGGCCCGGAGAGGACGGCGAGGGGCACGGCACCGCACTCGTCCCGCACGACCTCCGACATCCGCTGCAGGCTGCCCTGCTCCAGCCCCTTGGCCGCGCTCACGACCAGGGCGTCACGCCGCGCAAGCCCCGGGAGGCGCCGCACGACGCTCCGGAGGTGCTGCGAGGGAATCGCCAGGATGATGACGGCTGCGGGCCCGACCGCCTGCGCCAGGTCCCCGGTCAGCCCCAGGCGCCTGGGGAGGCGGACGCCGGGGAGGAACTTGACGTTTTCGCGCCGCCGCG
>JAHFGZ010000066.1 GCA_023247155.1 Candidatus Omnitrophota bacterium | reverse complement strand
GCCGCTTGGCCGGGCGCTGATCTTCTTCGGGGTGATCCTCGCGGGCTTCGGGGTGGTCCTCCTGCTGGCCCCGAAGGTCCCGTGGCTCGGCCGCCTGCCCGGCGACATCCTCATCCAGCGGGAGCGGTTCTCGTTCTACTTCCCGCTCACCAGCTGCCTCTTGGCGAGCCTCCTCCTGAGCCTCCTGCTGTGGCTGGCGGGCCGCTTCAAATGAGGAGTCCGGTTCCCGCTTTCCCATCGAAACACCCTAGGAAACCGGGAACCGGACCCGGGGCCATCGCTACCCTGACCTTCGCCATCGTTCTGGCCCTATCCGGCGCGCCGCGCGCATCCGCCCAGCCCAGCCCGGAATGGATCCGCGTCGCGGTGGTGCGCGAGGATCCGGAGGTGAGCCTGCAGGTGCAAGGGCGCTTCACCATCCTGACGCTCCAGACGGGCAACCCGATCCAGCGGGGGAAGCGGCTGGCGCCAGTGGCGGTCCGCGCGGTGCCGGAGGGGATCGCGTTCGGCGGGGAGATCCTGCGGGTCTGGGGGCTGCGCATCGAACCGGAGCCCCAGGCGACAATCAGCCTCAACGGCCGCCGGCTGCGCGGCGCGATCGAGATCCGCCGCCAGCGGAACCAGACGCTGCTCGTGGTCAACCGCGTGTCGCTGGAGGATTACCTGCGCGGGGTGCTCAGCAAGGAGGCCCCGGACTACTGGCCTCCCGAGGTCCTCAAGGCGATCGCCATCGCGGCGCGGACCTACGCGCTGTACCAGCGCCTCACGAAGGCGTCAGGGGACTACGACGTGACCGGCGACGTCATGTCGCAGGACTACGGTGGCGAGAGCGGGGAGAAGACCGCCACGACCCGCGCGGTCCAATCGACCGCTGGCGTCATCATCCTGTACCGCGGCCGGCTGTTCCCGACGTTCTACCACTCGACCTGCGGCGGGATGACGGAGCACGCCCGCGTCATGGGCGACTACGACCTGCCGCCGCTGCAGGGCGGCGTCGCGTGCGCCTTCTGCAGCGCCTCGCCGTTCTTTCGATGGCAGCGCCGGCTGTCGAAGGCCGACCTCGCGTGGGCGCTCCGCAAGAGCGTCCACGGCCCGATCGGGGCGGTCAGCGACTTCCGGGTCACGAAGCGAACCGCGTCCGGGCGGGCGCAGGAGGTCACCATCGTCGGGGAACGGCGGACCCTGTGGCTGACCGGGTTCGACCTCCGGTCGCTGCTCGGCTTCGAGCATGTCCGCAGCCCGCTGTTCACGATCACCCCCGCCGCGGACTCCTTCGTCCTCGACGGCCGCGGGTGGGGCCACGGGGTCGGGATGTGCCAGTGGGGGGCCGCGGAGCTGGCCCGCCGCGGGTTCTCCGCCGGGGAGATCCTCGCCTACTACTACCCCGGGATCGCGCTGGCGAACCTGCGGGACCTTGTCCATCAGCCGATCGACGTCATAGGAGGGCCGTCCTGATGCCTCAACCGTCCGCCGCCGCGCCGGGGCCGCTGGCGATGCTGGCGCCGTTCGCCATGATGTTCCTGATTTTTTACGTCCTGGTCTTCCGGCCCCAGGCGAAGACCCGCCAGGAGCATGAGCGGATGGTGAAGGGCATCAAGAAGCACGACGAGGTCGTGACGAGCGGGGGCCTGTTCGGCACGGTCGTCAACGTCAAGCCGGAGTCGATCACCCTGCGGATCGACGAGAACGTCCGCGTCGAGGTCGAGCCGTCCGCCATCGCCCGGCTGGTGAAGTCGAAAGGGTCGGGCGAGCCCGTCCCGGCGGAGAAGCGCAGCTAATGCCGGCCAGTTTCCGCTGGCGCGTGCCCCTCGTCCTGGCGGTCATCGCCTTCGCCGCCTGGTTCGCCTTCCCGCTGTCCAAGCGCATCAACCTCGGGCTGGACCTCCAAGGGGGGATGCATCTGGTCCTCAAAGTGGACGCCGCCCAGGCCCCCCCCGAGGCCCGGACGCAGGACATCACCGGCGTCGCCCTGGAGATCGTCCGCAACCGGATCGACCAGTTCGGGGTGCGCGAGCCGCTCATCCAGCGCCAGGGCACCGACCACATCCTCGTCCAGCTGCCCGGCATCACCGACCGCGAGCGGGCGCTCAAGCTCATCGGGCAGACCGCGCTCCTGAAGTTCCAGCTGGTCGCCGAGAGCCCGCGGCTGCTGGACCAGGCGCTGGACGGGCAGGCGCCGGCGGGGTTCGCGTTGGCCGAGGATGAAGCCGGCACCCCCTACCTGCTGGAAACTGACGGGGCGCTGACCGGCGGCATCCTGTCCGACGCCTACGTGGAGGCCGGGGAGCTGGGCCTGCCGGAGGTGAGCTTCCGGCTCAACCGGGAAGGGGCGAGGGCGTTCGGCCGCCTCACCGGGGCCAACATCAACCGGCGCCTGGCCATCGTCCTGGACGGCGTGGTGCAGTCCGCGCCCGTCATCCAGAGCCGGATCACCGACGCCGGACGAATCACCGGCCAGTTCACCCGCGAAGAAGCGCACGACCTGGCGATCGTCCTGCGGGCAGGCGCGCTGCCGGCCCCGATCGTGATCGAGGAGGAGCGCACCGTGGGGCCCACGCTGGGCCGCGACTCCATCCGCGCCGGCGTGACGGCGACCGTGGTCGGCGGGATCCTCATCATCGCGTTCATGGCGGGCTACTACCTGCTGGCCGGCCTGGTCGCCATCGGCGCGCTCGTCCTCAACCTCCTCCTGATTCTCGGCGGCCTCGGCTACTTCCAGGCCACGCTGACGCTCCCCGGCATCGCCGGCATGATCCTGACGCTCGGCATGGCGGTCGACGCGAACGTCCTCATCTACGAGC
>JAHFGZ010000003.1:31492-44940 GCA_023247155.1 Candidatus Omnitrophota bacterium | reverse complement strand
CGGTTCGACCCGGTGAGCCTGGCCCAGACGCTCGAGGCCGCCGGGGCCGCCGCGCTCTCGGTGCTGACCGACGAGACGTACTTCGGCGGCCACTCGGATTTCCTGCGCGACGCCAAGCAGTTCACCCAGATCCCGGCGCTGCGCAAGGATTTCATCGTGGACCCCTACCAAGTGTACGAGGCGGCGCTCTACGAGGCCGACGCGGTGCTGCTCATCGTGCGCATCCTCAGCGAGGGACAGCTCGCCGCGTGCCTCCAGGCGGCCGAAGGACTGGGCCTGGAGCCGCTCGTGGAGGTCCACGCGGAAGAGGAGCTCGCCCGGGCGGTGCGGGCCGGTGCTGGCGTCATCGGCATCAACCACCGGGATCTCGACACGCTCGCGATGGACGCGGAGCTCTCCGCGCGGCTCATGCCCAAGGTCCCGTCAGGGAAGGTGGTCGTCGCCGAGAGCGGCGTCCAGACCGCCGAGGACATCCGGCGGATGCGGCGCCTCGGCGTCCACGCGGTGCTCGTGGGCGAGGCGCTGATGACCGCCCCCGACCCGGCGGCCAAGGTCCGGGAGCTCTTCGCCGGCACCTGGTAAAAATGGGTCCGGGTCTATTTTTCCTGAGCCCGGCCAAGAGAAAAATACACCCGGACCCATTTTTACGGACCCATTTTTACCCCGTCCCATTGTTCATGATCACGAATCGGAACATCGCTCCAGTCCTGCGTACGGTGAAGCGGCTCATCCGGCGGTGGGAGATCCCGGTCGTCGGCCACTACCGGGACGACCCCTTCACAACGCTCATCAGCTGCCTGCTGAGCCTGCGCACCAAGGACGCCGTCACCCGCGCAGCCTCCCAACGGCTCTTTCGCCTGGCGCGCACGCCGGCGCGGATGCTGACGCGTTCGCCGGCGGCCATCGAGCGCGCCATCTACCCGGTCGGGTTCTACCGCACGAAGGCGCGGACCATCCTGGCGGTGTGCCGCACGCTGCGCGACCGCTACGGCGGCCGGGTGCCGGACGAGCTGGAGGAGCTGCTGACGATCAAGGGGGTCGGGCGCAAAACGGCGAATCTCGTCGTGACGCTGGCGTTCGACAAGGACGGCATCTGCGTCGACACGCACGTCCATCGGATCAGCAACCGGTGGGGCTACGTGCGCACGAAGACGCCGGAGCAGACCGAGCACGCGCTCCGGCGGCGGCTCCCCCGGCGGCACTGGCGCACCTACAACGACCTCCTCGTCACGCTCGGCCAGAACCTGTGCCAGCCCGTCTCGCCCTGGTGCAGCCGCTGTCCCTTGGCGCGGGTCTGTCCCAAACTCGGGGTGACCCATTCCCGGTGATGTGGTAAAGTAATCGAGCGATGGCGAAACCCGATCTCGTGCAATCGCGCCTCTACGCGTGGCTCATCGACCTCCTGCTCTTCTTGAGCCTCGGCGCGTTCTTCGGGGGCCTGGGCTGGATCGCCAGCACCGGCTACTGGCTCCTGCGGGACGGGCTCTTCGAGGGGCAGAGCATCGGCAAGCGCCTCATGGGGCTGCAGGTGGTCGTGGGGCCGAGCCAGGCGCGCTGCACCTTCGTGGCCTCGGCCGTCCGCAACCTGCTCTGGGTCCTCCCGCTCGTCAACCTCGCCATGGGGCTCACCGGGCTCTACGCCCTGTCGCATGACCGGGCGGGCCGGCACTGGGGCGACCGGCTGGCCGACACCCGCGTGCTCCGCGCCGCATGAGGGCGTCTTGGCGATGAGCGACGCGATCGGGATGCTCGCAGCGGTGATCCTGCCGCTGTGGAACATCCCGCTCATCATCCGGATCCAGCGGCGGAAGTCCTCGCAGGACGTGAGCCTCTGGTGGGCGGTCGGCGTGTGGGGCTGCCTGGTGCTGATGCTGCCCGCCGGCCTGCACTCGCCCGACGCGGTGTTCCGGGTGTTCACGGCCGCCAACTTCGGGCTGTTTTCCCTCGTCGTGCTGCAGATTCTCCGATACCGAGTGTGATAGGATGGCAGCCCCCATGACCCAGACGCTGACGGTCCGGGACCTGCCGCGCTCGGAGCGGCCGCGGGAGCGGCTCACCGCGCTGGGCGCCGACGCGCTCTCGGAGCAGGAGCTGCTCGCCTGCCTCCTGGGCCGCGGCGTGGCGGGCGAGTCGGTGCTGGTCAGCGCCCGGCGGCTGCTGGCGGCCTTCGGCACGCTGCAGGGCATCGGCGGGGCCTCGGTGGAGCAGCTCTCCGGCATCCACGGGATCGGGCCGGCGAAGGCGGTACAGCTGAAGGCGGCGGTCGAGGTCGCCCGGCGCTTGACCCGCGCGCCACGGGAGCCCCGCCCGATGATCGACAGCGTCGAGGCGGCCGCGGCGGTGCTGCGCCCCCAGCTCCTCGACCGGCAGAAGGAGCATGTCGTCGCCCTGCTGCTTGACAACCGCCATCGGCTCATCCGGATCAGCCCCATCGCGATCGGCAGCCTCTCCGCCACCCTCGTCCATCCGCGGGAGCTCTTCAAGGAGGCGATCGCGGCCTGCGCGGCCGCGGTCATCGTGGCGCACAACCACCCGTCGGGCGACCCCGCGCCGTCCGCGCATGACGTGGAGATCACGAAGCGGCTGGCGGCAGCGGGCGCGCTGCTCGGGATCGAGGTGGTGGATCACCTGATCGTGGGCGCGGACGGCGTGGTCAGCCTGCGGGCGGCCGGCGTACACATGAGGAGACCGCGTCCCTCTTTCGCCATCGGACGAGGTAAGCGAAACAGGGACGTGGTCCCGGGACAGTCATAGAGGGAGGACTCATGACGGTCACACGATGGCTGGTGATCGCGGGATGCCTGCTGATGGCGGGGGGGTCGGCCGGGTGGGCGGACCACCCGCCGGCATCCGGCCAGCCGGACCGCGTCGATGAGGTCATGGGCCGCTATAACCTGCACCCGGCCTTCGCCAAACTGGGCCGCGGGCTCTCCAACGCCCTCGGCGGCTGGCTCGAGATTCCGCTGAACCTTGACCAGCGCTACTCGGCCAGCGACACGGCCGGCAGCCTCTTCACCGGCGTGGCCTACGGCCTCTTCAAAGGGCTCGTCCGCACCGGCGTCGGCGCGTATGAGATGGTGACCTTCTTCCTGCCGTACCCGGAGGGGTTCGCCCCGATCCTGCCGACCCTCCCGTACTTCCAGCAGGAGACCAAGCAGCGGCCGTTCCCGCGCACGTCCGAGTAAGCGGTCCGTCGTCCCTCCCCGGATGAAGCACCTCCTGATTGTGGGTCGCCCCGGCGTCGGCAAGACCACCCTGATGAAGCGGCTGGTCCAGGCGCTGCGGTCCTGCGCCATCGACGGGTTCCTCACCGAGGAGCTGCGGGAGCAGGAGCAGCGGATGGGGTTCTGGCTCAGCCCGCTCGACGGCCGGCAGGTGCTGCTGGCGCACCGGCGGATGGCGGAGGGGGTGCGGGTCGGGCCCTACCGGGTCAACGTCTCGGTGCTGGACGGCGTGGCGGTGCCGGTGATCCGGCGCGCCGTCCAGCGGGCCTTCGTGCTGTTCCTGGACGAGCTCGGGAAGATGGAGTTCTGCTCCGCGGCGTTTGCGCAGGCGGTGCAGGAGGCGTTCGACCGCGGCCCCTCCATCGTGGCGACGGCGGGGACGGCGCCGCTCCCGTTCCTCGACGCCCTCAAGCGCCGCCGCGACGTGGAGCTCATCCCGCTCACGAGCGCCAACCGGGAGGCGATCGAGGAGGAGCTCGCCGCGCGCCTCCAAGCGCTCTGCGCGGAGGACGAGGCGGTCCGCGCGCTCCAGCGGCAGGCGGACCGGATCTGCGAGCTGATCGTCTCGGGGGATGTCCCGCTCATCGATATCGAGATCCAGCAGGCGGCGCTGCGCGAGGCGGTGGCCCGCGCCTTCCCGGACAAGCAGGCGCTCTACCAGTTGGTCTATGAGAGCCGCTTCCGGCGGCTCTGGCAGCAGTTTCGGCACCAGTAACGGAGAGGGGGCGCATGACGGCATTTCTCTGGGCGTTGCTGACGGCCGGTATCTGGGGCGTGGTCCCGCTGATGGAGAAGGTCGGGCTGGGGAGCGGCTCGCCGACGGCGGCGGTGGTCGTCCGGAGCTTCGGGGTGATGGCCGGCCTGCTCGTCTTCGGCTGGACGCTGGCGCCGGTGACGGCGCTGCGGAGCCTGTCGTGGCTCTCCGTGTTGCTGTTGATGAGCGGCGGGTTCCTCGCGAGCTTCGTGGGGCAGCTCGCGTTCTACCATGCGCTCCGGTCCGGGGCGATCTCCCAGGTGACGCCGGTGGCCGGCGCCTATCCGCTGGTGGCGGCGCTCCTGGGCTGGTGGGTGCTGCGGGAGCCGCTGACGCTCCCGCGCCTGGCGGGCGTGCTGCTGGTGGTCGCCGGGGTCTTCCTCTTGCGGAAATAATTGCGATGGGCGCGAAGCTCGGGCTCGTTGGGCTGCCGAACGCGGGGAAGTCGACGCTGTTCAACGCGCTCACCGCCGCTCACGCGGCGGTGGCGCCGTACCCCTTCACCACGATTGATCAGCACGCGGGCGTCGCCCCGGTGGCGGATCGCCGTCTGGACGCGCTGACCACGCTCCTCGCGCCGGAGCGGGTGATCCCGACGAGCCTGGAGGTCGTGGACATCGCCGGCCTGGTGAAGGGCGCCCATCGAGGGGAGGGGCTGGGCAACCAGTTCCTCAGCCACATCGCCGGCGTGGATGCGCTGCTGCACGTCGTGCGGTGTTTCGAGGAGAGCCACGTCGCCCATCCGATGGGCGCGGTGGACCCGCTGCGCGACATCGAGGTCGTCAACGCGGAGCTGATGCTGAAGGACCTGGACGTGGTGGAGCGCCGGCGGGAGAAGGAGCGGAAGCTGGCCAAGGGCGGCGACACGCACGCGGCCGCGCTCATCGAGCAGCTTGATCGCTGGCACGCCGCGCTGGCGGCAGGGACGCCGATCCGGGGCCTGGAACTCGTCCCGCAGGCCCATCCGAAGACGTTCGGCGTCGAGCTGCTGAGCGGGAAGCCTGTGCTCTACGCGGCCAACGTCGGGGAAGGCGCTGAGGCCGCGGCCGCCGAGCCGGTGGCGCGGGTGCGCGCCCTGGCCGAGCGCGAGGGCGCGCGCGCCATCGTCTGCTGCGCCAAGCTCGAGGCCGAGCTGGTCGAGCTGGAGCCGGACGACCGGCGCGCCATGATGCGGGAGTGGGGGATGACGGAGTCGGCGCTGCCCGCGGTGGTCCGCGAAGGCTACGCGCTCCTGCGCCTGGTGACCTTCTTCACGACCGCCTCGAAGATCCTCCAGGCCTGGACCGTGCCGCGCGGGACCAAGGCGCCCCAGGCGGCCGGCGTCATCCACACCGACTTCGAGCGCCAGTTCATCCGCGCGGAGGTCATCCCGGCCGAGACGCTGCTGCGCTGCGGCAGCGAGGCCGCCGCGCGCTCCCAGGGGCTGCTGCGGCTGGAAGGGAAGGAGTACGTCGTCCAGGACGGCGACGTCATCCACTTCCGGGTCGGGGCATGATGGCGGCTCCCCGGACGCTCGTGTTGACGCAGCGGGACGTCGCGCGCCTGGTGGACATGCGGATGGCCATTCGCGTCGCGCGGGAATCGTTCGTGGCGATGGCGCGCGGGGAGACGGTCATGCCGCCCAAGGTGTACCTCCCGCTTCCCGGCGGCAGCGACTTCCGCGCCATGCCCGCGTTCCTCCGGCGCCCGCTGGCCTGCGGGATCAAGTGGGTGAACGTCCATCCGCGCAACCGCGCGCGCGGGCTGCCGACGGTGATGGCGGTCATCGTGATGAACGACCCGGCCACCGGCGTCCCGCTCGCCGTGCTGGATGGGCTCCTGGTCACGAAGCTGCGGACCGCCGCCGCCGCCGCGGTCGCGGCCCAGGCCCTGGCGCGGCGCGAGAGCCGCGTCGTCGGGCTCGTCGGTTGCGGGGCGCAGGCGGCGGCACAGCTTGAGGCGCTGGCGGCGGTCTTCCGCCTGTCGCGGGTCAAGGTGTGGGGTCTGCGGTTCCGCGAGGCCCAGCGGTTCTGCCGGCGGATGCGCCGGCGGCTGCCCGGGCCGGCGTTTGAGCCGTGCGCGACGCTCGAGCGGTGCGCGCGCGAGGCGGACATCCTGGTGACGGTTACCCCGTCCCGCCGCCCGCTCATCCGGCGCGCGTGGCTGGCCCCGGGCACGCACGTCAACGCTATCGGAGCGGACGCCCCCGGCAAGCAGGAGCTCGATCCCGCAATCCTCCGGGCGGCGACGGTGGTGGTGGACGATCGCACGCAGGCGATTCACGGCGGTGAGCTCAACGTGCCCATCCGCCGGGGCCAGTTCGATCCCCGCCGCATCCACGCCAGCCTCGGGCAGGTCCTCATCGGGCGACGCATGGGCCGCCGCTCGGCGGATGCGCTGACCGTCTTTGACTCCACGGGCCTGGCCATCCACGACGTGGCGCTCGGGGCCGCCATCGTCCGCCGCGCCACGCGCCTCGGCCTGGGTCGCCGCGTCACGTTCTTCGCGCCGTGAGCCCACCTGGTTTGACACCCCTGGCGCTTTCCATTATGATGAGTATTTCTCCATGACCCGACGAGAAATACTTCCAGATCGCACCGGCCACTTCGGACCGTTCGGGGGGACCTTCGTCCCCGAGACGGTCATGGCGGCGCTGGCGGAGCTCGAGCAGGCCTACGCGGCGGCGCGGCGCGATGCCGCCTTCCGGCGGGAGCTGGGCGAGCTGCTCCGCACGTACGCCGGCCGGCCCACCCCCCTCTACCACGCCAAGCGGTTGAGCCGCACCCTCGGGCGCGTCCGCGTCTACCTCAAGCGGGAAGACCTGCTGCACACCGGCGCCCACAAGATCAACAACACGCTCGGCCAGGGGCTCCTCGCGGTCCGGATGGGCAAGCGGCGGCTCATCGCCGAGACCGGGGCGGGCCAGCACGGCGTGGCCACCGCGACGGTGGCGGCCCTCTTCGGCCTGGCGTGCGAGGTGTTCATGGGCGAGGAGGACATGCGCCGGCAATCACTCAACGTCGTGCGCATGCGGCTCCTGGGCGCGCGCGTCGCCCCGGTGCGCAGCGGCACGCGGACGCTCAAGGACGCGTGCAACGAGGCGATCCGCCACTGGGTGACGACGGTGCGCACGAGCCACTACTGCATCGGCTCCGTCGTCGGGCCGCACCCCTACCCGATGCTCGTCAGAGATTTTCAGGCGGTCATCGGCCGGGAGGCCCGCCGGCAGATCCTGGCGGCCGAGGGCCGGCTGCCGGACCTGCTCCTGGCCTGCGTGGGCGGCGGCTCCAACGCGATTGGCCTCTTCCATCCGTTCCGGCGCGACCGGAAGGTCCGCTTTGTCGGGGTCGAGGCGGGCGGCTCATCGCTGGCACCCGGCCATCATGCCGCGACGCTGCTGAAGGGCTCACCCGGCGTCCTGCACGGCTCGCGCAGCCTCCTGCTGCAGGACCGGTTCGGCCAGGTGCTGCCGACGGCGTCGATCTCGGCGGGCCTCGACTATCCCGGCGTCGGGCCTGAGCACGCCTATTACCAGCTGACCGGCCGGGCCCGCTACGTGGCGGTGAGCGACGCCCAGGCGCTGCGGGCGGCCCAGCTCCTCGCGCGCACCGAAGGGATCCTGGCCGCGCTTGAGCCGGCGCACGCCATCGCCTACCTGGAGCGGCTCGCCCCCCGCCTGCGGCGCGGGACGGTGGTCGTCGTGGGACTCTCAGGGCGCGGCGACAAAGACGTCCAGACGCTGGCGGCCCATCTCGGAGCCAATGGAGCGCATCCGCGCCACCTTTAACCGGCTGCGGCGGGCAGGGCGCAAGGCGCTCATCCCGTTCGTCATGGGGGGCGATCCCTCCTTGGCGTTGACCGGCCCGCTCCTCCTGGCGCTCGAGGAAGCGGGCGCCGACCTCCTCGAGGTCGGGATCCCGTTCTCCGACCCGCTCGCCGACGGGCCGGTGATCCAGGCGGCGTCCGTCCGGGCGCTCGCGCGCGGGGCGACGCCGCCGCGGGTGCTGGCGGCGGTGGCGTCGGTCCGGCGGCGGCTGCACGCGCCGGTCGTGTGCCTGTCCTACTGGAACCCCATCGTGCAGTTCGGCGGCGGCGGGCCGCGGGCGGTGGAGCGGTTCGTGCGCGCTGCGCGCGCCAGCGGCTGCTCGGGCCTCATCGTGCCGGACCTGCCTGTCGAAGAAGGGGCGCGGCTGCGGGACGCGGCGGCCCAGGCAGGGGTCGCCGTCATCGTGCTGGCGGCGCCGACCAGCCCGCCGGAGCGGCTGCGCCTGATCGCGCGCGCCTCGCAGGGGTTCATCTACTACGTCTCGGTGACCGGCACGACGGGCATCCGGCGCGCCATGCCGCCCGCCCTGGTCCAGGGGGTCCGGCAGCTGAAGCTGGTGACGACCAAGCCGGTGTGCGTCGGGTTCGGGATCTCCACGCCGGCGCAGGCGCGGACGGTGGCCCGCATCGCCGACGGCGTCATCGTCGGCAGCGCGCTCATCCACGCGATGGGGCGCGCGCGGGGCCGGGCGGCGCTCGGCCGCGCGGCGGCGTTCGTGCGGCGGCTGCGGGTCGCGGTATGAGAGGAGTCGCCTCCATGCGGCCGCGCGGCCCAGCGGTGACCTTCGTGGTCATGGCGGGCGGCAAGGGCGAGCGGCTCTGGCCGCTCGTGCGGACCGCCCTGCCGAAGGTGTGCCTCTCGCCGGACGGCCGTCGCAGCCTGCTGCAGGCGACCATCGACCGGCTGCGCGCCTCGTGGCCCCAGGCGGGGTGGCTGATCGTGACGACGTGGGGGCAGGCCGAGCCGGTGCGCCGGGCGCTCGCCCCATCGATGCGGCGCGCGCTGCTGGTCGAGCCGCAGGTGAAGAGCACCGCGGCCTGCATCACGCTCGCGGCGGCGGCGCTGGCCGTGCGCGACCCGCAGCGCATCATGGTGGTGGCGCCGGCCGACCATTGGATCAGCGACATCGCGGCCTACCGGACGGCGGTGCGCGCGGCGATCCGCGCCGCGGCGGCCCATGACGCGATCACGACGATCGGCATCCGGCCGACGCACCCGCACCCTGGGCTCGGGTACCTGTGCGCCGGCTCGCCGGTTGAGCGGGCACGGGGGCCGCGCGTCTTCCGGCTGGCCCGCTTCGTCGAGAAGCCGTCGCGCCCGGCGGCCCGGCGGCTGCTGCGCCGGCCCCGGACCTACTGGAACAGCGGCACCTTCGTCGGCTCCGCGGACACGTTCCTGGCCGGCGTGACCGAATGGCTGCCGGACCACGCCCGCCGGCTCGTCCCGCTCGGGCGCCTGCTGCGTCGCGCGGGGACCGCGCAGACGGCCGCCTTCGCCCGGCGGGTGGAGGCGGCGTACAGACCGTTGCAGGCCATCTCATTCGACCACGGGGTCATGGACCACCTGCGCGGCGGGCTCGTCGTCGAGGGCCGCTTCGCGTGGGCGGACCTGGGGAGCTGGGACGTCTGGGCGCGCCTCGGCCGCTCCCGGGTGCGCCTGCTCGAGGTGGAGAGCCGCAACGTCCGGGCCGTCGGCCAGCCGGGCCACCTCATCGCGGCGATCGGCGTGCGCGACCTGCTCGTCGTGCAGACGCCCACCGCCACGCTGATCTGCCGCCCGGACCGGGCGCAGGCGGTGCGCGCGGTGGTGCGGCGCATCGCAATGGACCCGCGCCTGGCGGCGTACCGGTAGCGATGCGGGTGCTTGGCCTGGATGTCGGCGACCGGCGCATCGGGGTCGCGGTGAGCGATGCGCTTGGCCTCACGGCGCAGCGGGTGGCCGTCCTGGAGCGGCGGGGGATGTCGCGTGATGTGGAGGCGGTGCAGGCGCTGGTCGAGCAGTACGGGGCCTGCGCCGTCGTGGTCGGGCTGCCGCTGACGATGCGCGGGGAGCGTGGCGTGCAGGCGGGGAAGGTCACCGTGTTCGCCGACGCGCTGCGCCGCCGCATCGCGGTGCCGGTGGAGCTCCTGGATGAGCGGCTCACGACGGTGCAGGGCGCGCGCGCCCTGCGGGAGACCGGCGCCTCGCGCCGCCGGCGCAAAGCCGCCATCGACCAGGTCGCGGCCCAGCTGATCCTGCAGGACTTCCTGGACCGCCGGCGCCAGCACGAATCGCCATGACCGCCTCACCGTACCATGTGACCACGCTGGGGAGCGGCCTCGGCATCGCGCTGCGGCCGATGCCGCAGGCCCAGTCGGTCTCGGTGGGCGTCTGGGTCCACGCCGGCGGCCGCTACGAGACGGAGGATCTCGCGGGCATCTCCCACTTCGTCGAGCACCTGCTCTTCAAGGGCACGCGCCGGCGCTCCTGCGAGGCGCTCAAGCAGGCCATCGAGGGGGTCGGCGGCTCGCTCAACGGGTTCACCGCGGAGGAGTTCACCTGCTACCTGGCCAAGGTGCCCGCCCGGCACGCGCGGCGGGCCATCGACGTGCTCGCCGACATGGTGCGCCGGCCGCGCCTGGCGGCGTCCGACGTCGACAAGGAGCGGGAGGTCATCATCGAAGAGATCCGGATGTATGATGACACCCCCGGCCAGTACGTCCACGACCTGTTCAGCCAGCTGCTGTGGCCGGACCACCCGCTGGGCCTCTTGCTCTCCGGGACGATCGACACCGTCCGGCGGATGACGCGCGGGGACCTCGTGCGCTACTGGCGGCGGATGTACCAGCCGCGCAACCTGCTGGTGGCCGCGGCCGGGGCGCTGGAGCCCGAGCTGGTCACGCGGCAGGCCCGTCGGGCGTTCGGGGCCGCCGGCGGCCGGCGCCTCCACGGTTTCCTGCGCGCCCCACGCCCCAGGCGGGGCCCGCAGGTGCGCGTGTGGAACAAGCCCACCGAGCAGAGCCACCTCTGCGCCGGGACCTACGCGATCCCGCGCACCCACCCGGACCGGTTCGCCCTGGAGCTGCTCCACGTGCTGCTCGGCGCCAACATGTCCTCCCGGCTCTTCCGAGAGGTGCGGGAGAAGCGCGGGCTCGTCTACGAGATCGGCACGCAGATCAAGCGGTTCCACGACACCGGCGCCTTCGTGATCCACGCCGGCTGCGACACCGGCAAGCTGGCCGAGACCGTGCGGACGATCTTCACGGAGCTGGCCCGGGTGCGCCGGGGGTCGGTCTCCCGCGCGGAGCTCAGGCGGGCGAAGGACTACTACACGGGGCAGCTGCTGATGGGGCTCGAGGACACGATGGACCACATGCTCTGGATGGGGGAGCAGGCGGTCACGGTCGGGCGCATCGCGCGGACGGACCGCCTGCTGGACCACATGGCGCGGGTGACCGAGCGGGATCTTGCGCGGGTCGCGCGAGCCCTCTTTGTGACGGAGAAGATGCACCTGGCGATCGTCGGCCCGATCGCGGAGCCGGAGGCCGGCCGCCTCGCCGCGCTCTGCCGGATCGACTGACGCTGACGGAGAATCGCACATGACGACGCGTCGCGTGATCGTGGCTCCGAGTGTGCTGGCGTGCGACTTCGGGCGCCTCGCGGAGGAGGTGCGCCAGGTGGAGGCGGCCGGGGCGGATTGGCTGCACGTGGACGTGATGGACGGCCACTTCGTGCCCAACCTGACCATCGGCCCCGCCGTGGTGGAGGCGATCCGCCGCGCCAGCCGCGTGCCGCTGGACGTCCACCTGATGCTCGACCGCCCGCAGGAGTTCCTCACGCCGTTCCTCGAGGCGGGGGCGCACTACCTGACGGTGCACGTGGAGGCCGAGGGGCTGCGGAGCGAGAGCGTCCTCCGGAGCGCGCTCGACACCATCCGCCGGGCGGACGCTCGAGCGGGCCTCTCCCTGCGCCCGCGCACAGGCGCCGAGGCCCTGCGGCCGTTCCTCGACGCCGTGGACCTCGTCCTCGTCATGACGGTGGAGCCCGGCTTCGGGGGGCAGGCGTTCATGCCCGAGGCGGTGCCGAAGGTGCGGCAGCTGCGGGCGTGGTTCGCGGGCGACCTCGCGGTGGACGGGGGCATCAACGCGCTCACGGGCCGCCAGTGCCGGGAGGCCGGGGCGAACGTGCTGGTGGCGGGCACGTCCATCTTCCGCGCCTCCTCCTACACGGACGCGATCCGGTCGTTGCGGGCCTGACATGGGGACCCGCATCCAGTTCGGCACCGAAGGCTGGCGGGCGGTGATCGCCGAGGAGTTCACGGCGGACAACGTCCGGCTGGTCGCCCAGGCCATCGCCGGCCACGCGCGGGACCTCGCCCGGCGCTCCGGCGGCCGCGCGCCGGTCATCGCCGTCGGCCACGATTCGCGGTTTCTCTCCGACTACTTCGCCCGCGCCGTCTGCGAGGTGCTCGCCGGCAACGGCCTTGGCAGCGTCCTCACCGACCGCGCGGTGCCCACCTGCGCCGTCAGCCGCGCCGTCGTGGCCAGGCGGCTGCCGCTGGGCATCATGATCACGGCCAGCCACAACCCGGCCCTCTACAACGGCATCAAGGTCAAGGAGGCCTACGGCGGCTCCGCGACGACGGAGACCGTCGCGTCGATCGAGCGCCGCCTCGGCCGCGCGCCGCTCAGGCGCGTGCCGTTCGACGAGGCGGCGCGCGCCGGCGCCGTTCGCAGGGCCGACTTCATGCCCGCCTACCTCAAGGGCATCGCGGCCTTCATCGACCTCGCCGCGATCCGGCGACGGCCGCTGCGCGTCCTCGTCGATTCGATGCACGGCGTCGGGGGCCGCGTGATCGAGCGGCTGCTCGCGGGCGGCCGCTGCCGCGTGGAGACGCGGCGCGCCGAGCCGGACCCGCTCTTCGGGGGGGAGGCGCCGGAGCCGATCCCGTCGCACCTGCGGGCGCTCGGCCGGGCGGTGCGGGGCCGCCGCGCGGACCTCGGCATCGCCACCGACGGGGACGCCGACCGCCTGGGCATCATCGGGCCCGGCGGTGCCTGGCTCAACCCCGGGCAGGTGCTGTGCGTCCTGCTCGAACACCTCATCACGGCGCGCCGGGCACGGGGTGCCGTGGTCAAGACGGTTTCCAACACGATGATGATCAACCGGCTCACGGAGGATCTCGGCCTGCGCCTCCTCGAGGTGCCGGTCGGGTTCAAGCACGTCGCCAAGCTGATGCTGGAGGACGACATCCTCATCGGCGGGGAGGAGTCCGGCGGCATCGGGGTCAAGGGGTACCTGCCGGAGCGCGACGGCATCCTCAACGGGCTCCTCCTCCTGGAGGCGATGGCGGTCAGCCGGCAGGCGCTCTCCTCGCTCCTCGGGCGGCTCGATCGCCGCTACGGCCGGTGGTCCTACGGCCGGCAGGATCTCCACCTGAAGCGGTCGCAGGTCGAGCGGCTCTTCACCCGGCTCCATCGCCAGCCGCCGGCGTCCCTGGCCGGCGTGCCGGTGGTTCGGATCAATCCGCTCGACGGGGTGAAGCTCATCGGGCGCGACGACAGCTGGCTCCTCTTCCGCCGCTCGGGCACCGAGCCGATCGTCCGCATCTACGCGGAGACGCCGCAGCGGACTCGGCTGGCCCGCCTCCTGGCGCTCGGCGTCTCGCTGGCCAGGCGGCCCTGAC
>JAHFGZ010000003.1:25889-31392 GCA_023247155.1 Candidatus Omnitrophota bacterium | reverse complement strand
ATCCGCAACTTCTGCATCGTCGCGCACATCGACCACGGGAAATCCACGCTGGCCGACCGGCTGCTGCAGACGACCGGCGCGGTCGATGCGCGGTCGTTCCGGGCCCAGGTCCTCGACGACATGGACCTGGAGCGGGAGCGGGGCATCACGATCAAGGCCTCGGCGGTGCGCCTGCGGTATCGCGCCGCCGACGGGCAGCCGTATCTGCTCAACCTCATCGACACGCCCGGGCACGTGGATTTCTCGTTCGAGGTGACCAAGAGCCTCCAGGCGTGCGAGGGCACCCTGCTGGTGGTCGACGCGACGCAGGGGGTGGAGGCCCAGACCGTGGCCAACTACCAGCTCGCCCGGGCGCGGGGCCTGGCGGTCATCCCGGTCCTCAACAAGATCGACCTCGCCAACGCGCAGCCGGAGCGCGTGGAGGCGGAGATCGCCCACCTCCTCCAGGCCCCCGGCGTGCGGGTCACGCGGGCCAGCGCCAAGGAAGGGCGGGGCGTGCCGGAGCTGCTCGAGCGGATCGTCCGCGAGATCCCCCCGCCCGCCGGCGACCCCGCCGCGCCGCTCTCGTGCCTCGTGTTTGATTCCAGCTACGACGCCTACAAGGGGGTGGTCGTCTTCGTGCGGCTCTTCAACGGCGCGATGCGCGCCGGGATGCCCGTCAACTTCATGGGGAACCAGCAGCGCTTCACCATCCAGGAGCTCGGCGTCCTGACCCCGCAGCCGGAGCGGGTCGCCGAGCTGCGGGCCGGGGAAGTCGGCTACTTCACCGCGAACATCCGCCATCCCCGCGACGTGGTGGCCGGCGACACGGTGACTGAGAGCGCGCGGCCCGCCGCGGCCCCCCTGCCGGGGTTCGCGCGCCTGAAGCCGATGGTCTTCGCCGGCATCTACCCGGCCAGCGCCCAGGATCTGGCCGCCCTGCGGGGCGCGATGGAGAAGTTCGCGCTCACGGACGCGGCGTTCCAGTTCGAGCCGGAGCAGTCCGACGCGCTGGGCCAGGGGTTCCGCTGCGGGTTCCTGGGCCTCTTGCACATGGAGATCGTCCAGGAGCGGCTGGAGCGCGAGCACGGGGTCGCCCTCGTGCTGACGACGCCCAGCGTCGTGTTCCAGGTCACCACCCACGACGGCCGGACCCGTGAGGTGCACCGCCCGAACGACCTGCCGCCGCCCGGCTCCATCCGGGCCATCGCCGAGCCGTTCGTGGCCGCGGTCATCCTGTGTCCCGCCGAGATGGTCGGCGCGCTGATGGACCTCGCCATCCAGAAGCGCGGCGTCTACCGCTCGACGGAGTACCTCAGCGAGACGCGCGTCAAGCTCGCCTACGAGCTGCCGCTGGCCGAGATCCTCGTCGATTTCTACGACCGCCTGAAGTCGCTGACCCGGGGCTACGGCTCGTTCGACTACGAGTTCATCGGCTACCGGCCGGCCCAGCTCGTGCGGCTGGACATCCTCCTCAACGGCCGGCTCTGCGAGCCGCTCTCCTCCATCGTGGCGAAGGGGCAGGCCTACGAGAAGGGCAAGGCGCTCGTCGAGCGGCTCAAGGCCATCATCCCCCGACAGCTCTTCGAGGTCGTCATCCAGGCCGCCGTCGGCAGCCATGTCATCGCCCGCGAGGCCGTGCGGCCGCTGGCCAAGCACGTCACGGGCAAGTGCTACGGGGGCGACATCACCCGCAAGCGCAAGCTCTGGGAGCGGCAGGCGGAAGGGAAGAAACGGATGAAGCAGTTCGGGAACGTCGAGATTCCGCAGGACGCGTTTCTCGCCGTGCTGAAGATATGATCCCACCACCTGCCGCTGTCCGCCTGAGGCGGACGGCCAGCCCATCCGGATGTCCGCTGCGCCGCTGGCCCGGCGGCGCTCCGCTCGTCTGGTGCAGCCCGCGCCGCCTCCGGCAGGTGGTGGGATGACCCCGCGCTCCCGTCGGACGACACGGCTCACGGGGCGCGCGGCGGCCCCATCGGCCTGGCGCGAGAACCTCGAGTCGCTGGCCTGGGCGGTGGCGCTGGCCCTGATCATCCGGACCTTCATCATGGCGCCGTTCAAGATCCCGTCGGGCTCCATGCGGCCGACGCTCATCGAGGGCGACCGCATTCTGGTCAACAAGTTCCTCTACCGCCTCCGGCCGCCTCGGCGGGGGGAGATCATCGTGTTCCGTTATCCCGAGGACACGAAGCGGCCGTTCATCAAGCGGCTCGCCGCGTTCGGGGGCGAAACCCTGGAGATCCGGGACGGCCGGCTCCTCATCGACGGCCGCCAGGTGGAGGAGGGGTTCTTCGCCGCCATCCGCTACGCCAACCAGGGGGTGTACGGCGCGGAGGGGGAAGTGGTGACCGTGCCGAAGGACTCGTTCTTCGTGCTGGGGGACAACTCCCGCTCGTCGCACGACAGCCGGTTCTGGGGCTTCGTGCCGAAGCGGCTCCTGATCGGGCGGGCCATGTGCATCTTCTGGCCCGTCCCCCGGTGGCGGGTCCTGCGCTAGGCGGGCGGCGGCGGGTTGCGTTTGGGCGAGCTTCGTGTTACAGTAGCATCGAGGCTAAACCTAAGGAGGCAGAGCCATGCAGCACGTCACAGTGACTGGTCTGGTGGGGCTGGTGGTCGCGGCGCTCCTGCTCGGCGGGTGTGAAAGCATGGGGACGGCGGCCCAGTCGAAGACGACGCAGGGCGCGGTGCTCGGCGGGTTGCTGGGCGCCGGGACCGGCGCCATCGTCGGGAACCAGAGCGACCACGCCGGGGCCGGCACCGCCATCGGCGCGGGGCTGGGGGCGCTCGGGGGCGGCCTGATCGGGCACGCCCTGGAGGAGAACGAGCAGAAGGCCCAGCGGCAGGCCACGCCGCCCGCGACGGGCCGCACGAAGTTCTGCCCGGTCGGCGGGGAGCTCTACGGCGAGGACATCAAGTACTGCCCCACCCACGGCGTCGAGCTGCGGTACAAGGAATAGGGTCAGACCCGTCCCTCGTCATTGTGGGATGAATTTGGCCAATAAGATCTCGGTGTTCCGGATCTTATTGGCGCCGGCGATCGTCGCCTCATTGGTGTACTACCATCCGGCGCGGGACTGGCTCCGCTTTCTGGCGCTGGGGCTCTTCCTGGTCGGGATCGCCTCGGACGCCATCGACGGGCACCTCGCCCGCCGCCACCACCAGCAGACCGAGCTCGGCACCCTCCTGGACCCCATCGCCGACAAGTGCCTCATCCTGAGCATGCTCATCAGCTGCTCGACGATCCACGGGCTGCCCGCCTGGATGCGCGTCCCCGCGTGGTTCAACCTGATCGTGATCAGCCGCGACGTCCTGCTCGTGGCGGGGACGGTCGTGCTCTTCGCCATCCGCGGCCGATGGAACGTCCACCCGAGCCGCCTGGGGAAGTGGACCACCTTCGCCCAGATGCTGGTCATCCCATCCGTGCTCCTCGGGCTGCCCGTCACGACCCCGCTCGTCATGGTCGCGACCGTCCTCACCGTGCTCTCGGGGGTCAACTACGTCCGCGTCGGCGTCCGCCTGCTCGGGTAGGCGCGACGCCCGCGATGTGCCGCCCATGCATCCCCCAGACGCGCCTCCCGCCATCGCCATCGTGGGGCGTCCCAACGTCGGCAAATCCACCCTGTTCAACCGGCTTGTGGGGGCGCGTCAGACCGTGACCGCTCCCGCCCGCGGGACGACGCGCGACCGGATCCATGGCCAGGCCGAGTGGCGGGGCGTGCGCTTCACGCTCATCGATACCGGCGGGTTTGAGCTCGAGGCGGGCCGCGGGCTCTCCGAAGCCGTCCAGCGCCAGGTCCATCAGGCGCTCGAGGAGGCCGATGCCATCCTGCTGGTCTGCGACGGGCAGGAGGGGCTGGTGCCGGCCGACGAGCTGATCCTGGAGCGGGTGCGCGCCGCCGGCAAGCCGCTGATGGTGGCCGTCAACAAGCTGGATCACCGCCTCGCGGTCCCGCCGGACTTCTTCACCCTGGGGGTGGAGGGGCCGGTGCCCGTCTCGGCGATCCACGGCCGGGGCACCGGCGAGCTGCTCGATGGCTTGGTCGCGCGCGTCGCGCCGCCCGCTGGCGTCCCGCGCCGGGACGGCGGCCGCCAGCCGTACGCGACCTTCGCCATCGTCGGCCGCCAGAATGTCGGCAAGTCCTCGCTCCTCAACGCGCTCCTCCGGGAAGAGCGGGTGATCGTGAGCGAGACGCCCGGCACGACCCGTGACGCGATCGACAGCCGTCTGCTCATCGGCGGACAGCCGGTGGTCCTTGTCGACACGGCGGGGCTCCGGCACCGACGGAAGGTCAGGGATCCGGTGGACCTGTTCGCCATGTCGCGCACCGTCAACGCCCTCGAGCGGTGTGACGTGGCCCTCGTCGTGCTCGACGCGGCGCAGGGGGTCACGCGCGACGACCGCCGGCTCGTCGCCAAGGCCTGCGAGGCGGGGCGCGGGCTCGTCCTGCTCGTCAACAAGTGGGATCTGGTGAAGGGAGGGAGCGCGCGGGCGCTGGCCGCGGCGGTCCGGCGGGCGCTGCCGTTTGCGTCGTTCGCGCCGGTCCTGGCGATCTCCGCCAAGACGGGCTTCCAGGTGTCGCGGAGCCTGACCCTGGCGCTGGCGGTCACGCGGCGGATGCGCCGGCTACTGGGAGAGGCGGAGTGCCTGGCGCGCCTGCGGGCGGCGTGGGCCGCCCACCCCCCGCCGCGGACCCGAGGCCGGGCGATCCGCTTGCAGCGGGCGCGATGGGTGCCGGGGCGTCCGGTGCGGGTCGAGCTGGGCCTCGCCCCGGCCAGCGGCCTGCTGCCGGCGTCGTATCACCACTACCTCCAGAAGGCGCTGCACGCGCAGGGCGACTTGGCCGGCGTGCCGATTCGGTTCCTCATCGCCGAGCCGCCGGCGCGTCGGGCCGCCTCACGCTGAGCCATGGAACCGCTCGGGCCGATCCTCGCCCTGACGGGCTCGTATCTTGTGGGGTCGATCCCCACGGCGTACCTGCTGGTGAAACGCCTCAAGCGCATCGACGTGCGGACCGTCGGCAGCGGGAACGTCGGCGCCACCAACGTCACGCGCGTGGCAGGGGTGGGGGCGGGGACGCTGGTGTTCTGCCTTGATCTCGTCAAGGGGTTGGTCGCGGTGTGGGGCCTAGCGCCGTGGGTCGCCCGGCCCGTGACGCCCACGGCGCAGCTGGCGTGCGGGCTCGCGGCGGTGCTGGGGCATGTCTTCCCCGTGTTCCTGGGCTTCCGGGGAGGGAAGGGCGTGGCGACGACGATCGGCGTCCTCCTCGGCACCGTGCCGTTCATGGCCGCGGTGTGCCTGGCGGTGTGGGTCGGCTGTTTCCTCATCTGGCGCTATGTCTCGGTGGGCTCGCTGGCCGCGGCGGTGACGCTTCCGCTCCTCCAGTTTCTCGCGCACCGGCCCCTGCCGGAGCGATGGCTCGGCGCGGCGCTCGCGGCGGTGCTCATCGCCCGCCATCGGACGAACATCCTCCGGCTCCTGCGCGGGACTGAGCATCGGGCCGGCCGCCCTCGCGGCGGCACG
>JAHFGZ010000003.1:17059-25789 GCA_023247155.1 Candidatus Omnitrophota bacterium | reverse complement strand
CGCGGCCTCATCGGGAGCTGGTCGATCGGTTCTTCCTCCAGCTGCGCTACGACCAGCTGGTGCTGGCCGGGATGGCCGGCGTGATCGGCGTGACCGTCATCTTCGCCTGCGGCGTGGAGCGCGGGAAGCAGCTGGTCCGGTCGGAGCGCGTGCTCCTGGCGCGCCAGCCGTCTGCGGCGCCGCGCGAGCCGGCCCGTTCCGGCGCCGACTCGTCGTCGGCGGGGACGGCGCCGTCGGCCGCGGAGACGGCCGCCGAGGCCCCGAAAGGCAAGCCCGCACCGGCCCCGGCGACGACCCCGAAGCTCAAGCCGGCGACGCGGCTCGCGTCGACGGGGGAGACCGCGGCGTCACAGGCCGTCCCGTCGGGGACGTCGCGGTACGCGATCCAGGTCGTCACGTACAGCCGGCCGCAGCTGGCCCGGCAGGAGCTCGAGCGGCTGAAGGCCAAAGGCGAACGGGCGTTTCTCGTGATCTTGAACGGGCACACGCGGGTCTACGTCGGCCCGTTCCCGTCCAAGACGCACGCCGCCGAAAAGCTGAGCACCCTGAAGGCCGCCTATCGCGATTGTTTCGTGAGAGCGCTGTAACCCATCACGTCGCCGATGTCCATCCACTCTTCGCTGCGCACCCCCACGGGCGTCACCGCCTCCCTGCGGAACGTCATGAAGCGGTTTGAGCGCGTGCGCCACCTCATGGCGCAGGGCGTCTGGGCCGAGGGACGCTCGGTCTACGGGCTGCCGAAGATCAAGCAGGTCAAGATGAAGGTCCGAAAGGCGGCCGCGAAGGAGAAAGAGGAGGCTGCGGCGCAGACGCCCGCGGCCGGCGCCGCCCCGTCCCCTGGTTCCTCCTAGCCGCCCGCAGCCGTCGACCACCCTCTCACAGGCCGTCTCCGCGGCCAGGATGCAGCAGATCGATGCGGCGGCCATTGAGACGCTCGGCATCCCCCGCGTGCTCCTCATGGAGCATGCGGGCCTCGCGGTGGTCCGCGCGGTCCACCAGGTGGTCCCGGATCCGTCGGCTCCCCTCGTGGTCTGCTGCGGCACGGGATGGAACGGCGGCGATGGGCTGGCGGCGGCTCGCCATCTCCACGAGCGCGGCCATCCGCTCCGAGTGCTGGTGACCGGGCCGCTGGACCGCCTGCGCGAGGAGCCGGCCACGTATGCGAGGATCCTTCGGGGGCTGGGGCTCACGCTCGTCGAGTGCCTCGGGCCCGAGGGGCTCGGGGACCTGGACCGGTGGCTCGCGGGCTGCCGCCTCGTCATCGACGCGCTGCTGGGCATCGGGGCCCGCGGGGTGGTCCGGGAGCCGGCGGCCTCGGTGATCGAGCGCATCAATCAGTCTGGCAAACCGGTGGTCGCGGTGGACCTCCCCTCCGGCGTGGACGCTGACACGGGCCGCGTGCAGGGCGTGGCGGTTCGGGCGACGATGACCGTGGCATTCGGCCGCGCCAAACGCGGCTGCCTCCTGGCGGAGGGCCCCGCGCACACGGGCACGCTGGTCGTGGACCCGATCACCATTCCCCTGAGGCTGCTGGAGGGCGCAGTGGGATGATCCGCGTCCGATTGGGTGAGCGCTCCTACGGCGTGGCGATCACCGACTCCTACCGCCGACTGCCTGACTGGCTGGCCGGGCTGCGGCTGCCCACCCAGGGATGGGTGGTCTCCCATGCGCGGCTGCTGCGCCGCTACGGCCCCGCCTTGCTCGGGCCGCTGCGTCGCGCGGGATGGCGCCTCACGACGCTCACCGTGCCGGAGGCTGAGTCGTCGAAATCGGTTGCGATGGTCGAGCGGATCATCGCGCAGCTCGGGCGCACGGCGCCCATGCGCGCGCCGCTCCTCATCGCCTTCGGCGGAGGCGTGGTCGGCGACCTGACGGGCCTGGTGGCCGCGGTGTTCCGCCGCGGGGTGCCGTATGTCCAGGTGCCCACGACGCTGCTGGCGCAGGTGGACTCAGGGGTAGGCGGGAAGGTTGGTGTGGACCTCCCGCAGGGCAAGAACCTCGTCGGGGCGTTCTACCAGCCGCGGTTTGTCTGCAACAACGTGCGCGTGCTGCGCACCCTGCCGCCGCGGCAGCGCCGGTCAGGCCTCGCGGAGGTGATCAAGTACGGGGTGATCGCCGACCGCCAGCTCTTCGGGTTTCTCGAGGGGCACCTCGCCGCCTGCCTGCGCCTGGAGCCGCGGGCGATCCGCGTGATGGTGGAGCGCTCCTGCCGCATCAAGGCGGCCATCGTGTCGCGCGATGAGCGGGAGACGCGCGGCCTGCGCGCGCGGCTGAATTTCGGCCACACCCTGGGCCACGCCCTGGAGGCCGCGACCGGCTACCGGCGCTGGACGCACGGCGAGGCGATCGCCATCGGGATGTGCGCCGCCGCGGACCTGGGAGGCGAGCTCGGGCTGCTGCCGCGGGGGGACGTCGAGCGGATCGTGCGTCTCGTCCGGGCCGCCGGCTTGCCCACGCGGGCCCGGTCGGTGTCGCGGGCTGCTGTGCTGCGCGCGCTGCGGTACGACAAGAAGTTCATCCACGGCCGCCCGCGCTGGGTGCTGCCGGAGCGCATCGGCCGGGTGGTGGTGACGGAGCGCGTGCCGGCCGCCGTCGTGCAGCGGGTGCTCACGCGGTGGGTCGGGTAGCCGCAGGCCGCGGCGAGCAGAGAGGAGGCGTTGAGATGGCGGAGCCGAAGATGGAGGAGATCGGGCGCGTCAGCAGCTTCTTTGCGCACCCTTCCGTGGCGGTGATCGACCTGACGGCCCCCCTGCAGCTCGGGGAGACCGTCTACATCAAGGGCCACACGACCGATTTCCAGCAGGCGGTCGAATCGATGCAGGTCGATCGGGCCCCGGTCCAGCAGGTCCAGGCGGGAGCGTCAGTCGGCCTGAAGGTCACCGGCCGCTGCCGCAAACACGACGTGGTCTACAAGCTCGTCACGTGACCAGCCGTTCGACGGGCGCTCACCGGGGCACGCGCAGGGCGGTTTCCTTGCCGTTGGCTTGCAGCAGCTTCACGGTCCCGTTGGCGATTTCCACCACCGTCGCGCTGCCGACCCGCTCGCCCACTCCGAAGATCATGCCGTTGATCACCGCATAGGGCTCCCCGGTCCCCTCGATCAGCCCGTTGAGCACGTACTGGTCCTGCGCGGGCGCGCTCTTGACCCAGGGGATGGAGAGGCGGGGGATCTCCTTGAACGGGCGGGGCTTCGGGAACGGGGCTGCGACTGGCGCCGGCGCGGCGGAGAGCAACGGCGTCGGTTCCGGACCGGATGGCGCGGGGCGTCCCACCACGCGTCCCATCCAGAACGCCCCGCCGATGACGAGCACCGCCGACAAGGCGAACAAGCCCAGCGCGATCGCCATGAGCGTGTTGACCCGCAGGGGAGGCGGGGACGCCGACGGGGCGCCGGCCTGGGGCGTCGTGGGCCAGGAGTGGGCCGGGGCGTCCTGCGCCGGCTGTGCCGCCGCGGGGGGCGGCGAGACGGGCGGCGCGGCGGGAGGGTGCGCGACCATCGGGTCCTGCACGCGGCGCAGCGCTTGCTCAATCAGGCTCATGGGCCCTCCTTCTTTTTTCGTTAGGTCACCAGCACTTCGCCGGCGAGCTCCTGGTAGCTGTGTCTGACGACGTCGCGGTCGACCTGCTTCACCCCGAAGACGTAGCAGGCCAGCAGGCTGCGGTCGCAGATGAGGTTGATGAGGCGGGGAATGCCCTGCGAGCACCGGTAGACCTCCGCCACGCCGTCGTCGGTCCACTGCAGCGTCCCGTCGGAGCCGGCCACGCGCAGCCGGTGGTCGATGTAGGTGCGCACCTCATCGGTGTCGAGCGGCGTGATGTGGTACCGCACCCCGATGCGCTGGCGCAGCTGCTCGAGGGCCGGCTGGGCCAGCTTCTCGCGCAGCTGCGGCTGGCCGACGAGGATGATCTGGATCAGCTTCTCCTTGTCCGTCTCGAGGTTCGAGAGCATGCGGATCTGCTCGAGCAGGCGGAGGCTGAGGTTCTGCGCCTCGTCGATGATGAGGACGATGTTGTGGCCGTTCGCCGTCTCATCGAGGAGGAACTGGTTGAGCTGGTTGAAGAGCCCAAGGCGGTTTGCCCGCATGGGATTGAGCCCGAAGTCCTGGACGACCGACTGGAGGAGCTGGAGCTCCGAGAGCTGCGGCTGGAGGATGAGGGCGCTCTTGATCGTGGAGTCGAGCTGCCGGAGGAGCGTCTTGCACAGGGTGGTCTTGCCGGTGCCAACCTCGCCGGTGATCTCCACGAAGCCCTTGCGCTCCCGGATGCCGTAGACCATGTGGGAGAGCGCCTCGCGGTGCTTGCGCGAGAGGTAGAGAAAGGAGGGGTCGGCTGTGATGGAGAAGGGCTTGTCGCGCAGACCCAAGAATTCGAGGTACATGCTCCGCCGGCTGTGGGCTCATTGTAGCGCGCAGCACCCGTCGGCGCAAGGAAATATCACGTTCGATGTTGCGATTCACCTTGACGCCGGGGGAGGCACGGTGTTAAGGTAACAGCATGGCTGACGAACGACGGGCCCATCCGCGCCTCCGGGTCTACTACCCGGTGCGCCTCTATCCGGCGCACTCGATGCGCGTGGTGGAGACGCTGACGAAGGACCTGGCGGTCGGGGGCTTCCGCTCCCTGAGCGCCACGGTGCTCCCGGTCGCCAGCGAGCTGCGCGTGGAGCTGGTGCTGCCGCAGGGCCGCGAGCCGATCATGGCCAAGGGACGGGCCGTGTGGTTCCGGTCGATCCCTGAGAGCGAGCAGTTTGACATCGGGATCGTGTTCTCCGGCCTCTCCGAGACAGATAAGAGACGTTTGTCTGTCTGTTTGCAAGACTCCCAAGTCAATCCCGCCCTCGTTTAGCACCTCGAATTTCGACATATCTCATTGTATATAAATATGTTATAAGATATTGCCTTGCCATTTTTAGGCTTGCTATTTCTCCACCGGTATGGTATAGTTCCTGTTGAGGGTATTCTAGACATTTGTCTAGAAGAAGGAGGTGAGAACGAGAATGAAACTTGAGAAACTGTTTCACCCGCACGTCCTCACGGGGATCGTACTAGGCGGACTCATCGGCCTGTACTTCCCGCTTGAGGCGTACAAGGGAATTCTCGTGATCCTTGCGGTGGTCATGGGTCTAAAGGTCGTGACCTCGAAGTAAACCGCTGGGGACCCGAGAAACCCTTTGAGCCCCGCCCGTCGTGGGCGGGGCTCTTTTTTCTTGACCGCTCCGTCGGTGCTGACTATAATGATAGCACGTTGACCGTCGGTGTCGTGTCCAGCCTGTTGAGGAGTCTGTCGGTGTTCCCATTCCTCCACCCGCGCGTCCCCGACCTGGTGCTCGGCTTGGCGATCGGCCTGTCGCTCTCGCTGGTCTGGCACTGGGTGGTGTGGACCATCCGCTAGCCGCCGCTCCGCGGGGCGGGACAGCGATGTTATCATGCCGCGTCGTGAAAGGGAGACCGGCGACGCTGCGGGTCATCTACCGCCGCTTGCTCCGCGCGTTCGGCCCGCAGGGCTGGTGGCCGGCGCGCAGCCCCTTCGAGATGATGGTCGGGGCGGTGCTCACGCAGGCGACCAACTGGCGCAACGTCGAGCGGGCGATCGCGCGGCTGCGGCGCGCAGGGGCGCTCCGGCCGCAGGGGTTCCTGGCGCTGCGCCGCGGCGAGCTCGAGGGCGCCATCCGCCCGGCCGGGTATTTTCGACAGAAGGCGAAGCGGCTCCGGGCCTTCGCGCGGTGGTACGTGACACGCTACGCCGGCAGCCCCCGGCGGATGTTCCGGACGCCGTGGCCGACGCTGCGGCACGAGCTGCTCGGGCTGCACGGGATCGGACCTGAAACCGCGGATTCCATCCTGCTCTACGCGGGGGCGGTACCGGTCTTTGTCGTCGACGCCTATACCGTCCGCGTGTTCACGCGGCACCGGCTCCTCAGCCGGAAGGCGACGTATGACATGGGGCAGCGGCTCGCGGGGCGCTCGCTGCCGGCGGACGCGGCGCTCTACAACGAATTCCATGCGTTGCTGGTGGCGGTGGGGAAACGGTACTGCCACCGACGGTCTCCGGACTGCGCGCAGTGCCCGTTGGGGGATCTGCCCCATACGATTGAGGTGAGCGCCTGATGAGCATCGCCACGCGAGCCGCCACGTGTGTGTCCTGCGGCAAACGGCTCAACCGCAAGCGGTGGTACTATCGCAACGGCCAGTACTTTTGCAAGAAGCGCTGCTGGGTGACCGAGCAGGAAAAGGCCGCGAAGGAAGCGGCCAAGCCGGCCCCCGCCGCCGAGGCCGCCAAGCCCCTGCCAGCCTCCTCGTGATGCGGCGATGAGCCCTCAGGAGTGCCTGTTTTGCCGGATCGCCAACCGCAGCCTGCCGGCCGAAGTCGTCGGGGAGGCCGACGGGCTGCTGGCGATCAACGATCGCAACCCCCAGGCGCCCACCCACCTCCTCATCATCCCGACGGAGCACATCCCCACCCTCGCGGATGCCACCGACGCCCAGACCGCCCTGTTGGGCAACGCCATGCAGTTCGCGAACCGCTTGGCGCGGCAATACCAGCTCGTGCCGTCCGGCTACCGCCTCGTGGTCAACTGCGGGGCGGGGGCGGGGCAATCCGTCTGGCACCTCCACCTGCACCTGCTGGGGGGCCGACCGCTGCGATGGCCGCCGGGATGAGGCCGGAACGGCGCCAAGCGCCGCGGGTCACGGAGCGGGTGTGGCTCGCCCTGCGCGGCGAGGCGACGGACCTGCGCGCGGAGACGAAGAATCTCAGCACCATCGGGGCCTACTGCGTGCTGGACCGTTTCCTCTCGCCCATGACGAAATTGCAGCTGGAGTTTGAGCTGCCCAACGGCGCGCGCCGCGTCCGCATCCGCGGGGAAGGCGCGGTCGTCCGGGTGGAACCGATCGTCGACTCCGCCGAGCGGGGGCGCTACCACGTCGGGATCTACTTCACGGAGATGAGCGACCAGGACCGGGCCGCCATCTCCCGCTTCGTCCGCCAACAGCTGGCCGCCCGCTCCTCACCGGCTTGAGCCGTGTGGCTCCTCCTCGTTGTCGTCGCCGTGGGGCTCGCCCTGGTGAGCTGGACGGTCTGTTCCGTTCGCCAGCTCCTGTACCCTGAGCGGCGAGCCATCCCCCCGCCGGCCCACCCGCCGCTCGTCGAACCGCATCCCCTGACAGCTCGGGACGGGAGCCCGTTCACCGTCTGGCGGTTGGACGCGTCCTCGCCGCGCGCCCGGCTGCTCCTCTGCCACGGCTTTTACGCGAACCGGAACCAGGTGCTGGACATCGCCGAGGCCTTGCGCGCGCGGCGCTACGAGGTGCTGCTCATTGAGCTGCGGGGCCACGGCGAGCGGCCGGGCCCGTGCACGCTCGGCGTGCGGGAAACGGAGGATGCCTTGCAGGTCCTGGCGTGGGCGCGCGGGCGCGCGGGGACCCGGCTCCCCGTCGGGGTGCTCGGCTTGTCGATGGGGGGCGCGGTCGCCTGCCAGGTGGCCGCCCGCGACCCCGACGTCCGCGCCGTCGTGGTGGACTCCATCTATTCCCGGCTGCTCCCCGTCGTGCGGCGGTCCATCCGGCGCCAGTACCATCTGCCCGCCGTCCCCTGGGCCTGGCTGACCTGGTGGGGCGTGCAGGCCGCCCTCCGCCGCCGATTGGCTCCTCGGGACCCGGCGGCCCTCGCCCCGCGCCTTGGCCAGCCGCTGTTGGCCATCCAGGGCGGGGAAGACCGGCGGGTGGTGCCCCTGCTGGGGCGCGAGTTCTTCCAGCGGTGGGCCGGACCGAAGGAGCGGTGGTTCGAACCCCACGTCGTGCATGTCGGCATGTTCGCCCGTCACCCGCGGGAATATGGCGAGCGGGTCGCCGAGTTCTTCGACCGGATGCTTCGATGAGCGACGGCCAGGGCCTCGTCCTTCGACAGGCTCAGGACTCGTCCCGAGCGAGGCGGAGCCGAGTCGAGGGACTCGTCGCGCTCCTCACCGATTTCGGGACGCGGGATTGGTACGCCGCCGCCGTCAAGGGGGTGATCGTCTCCCGCGCGCCGCGCGTCCGGTTCGTCGATATCACGCACGAGATTCCGCCGCAGGACGTGGTGGCCGGCGCGTTCACCCTGGCGGCGGCGGTCCCGTGGTTCCCGCCGGGAACGGTCTTCATGGCGGTGGTGGATCCGGGGGTCGGGACCGGCCGCGCCCTGCTGGCCGCGCAGGCGGATGGCCGGTTGTTGGTCGGCCCTGACAACGGCCTGTTGTGGCCGGCGCTGGCGCAGGCCACGCGGCGGCGCGTCGTCCGGTTGACGCAGCGCCGCTACTGGTTGCCGGAGATCAGCCGGACGTTCCACGGGCGGGATATCATGGCCCCGGTCGCCGCCTACCTGGCGCGGGGCGGCGCGCTGCGCCGCCTCGGCCCGCCGCACCGCGCGGCACCGCTCTCCCTGCCGCCGGTCGTGCAGCGGGGGCGGACCGTGATGGGGCGGGTCGTCCACGTCGATGCCTTCGGCAATCTGATCACGAACCTGCGGGCCGGGCGTTGGCGGCCCGCTGCGCGGGATGGGTCCGTGACGCTGCGGTGCCGTCATCGTGCCGCGCCTGTGGTATCATCATATGCCGAGGGCCGCCCCCGCCAACTGGTGGCGGTGGTCGGGTCGCTGGGGTTTGTGGAATTGGCGGTGCGCAACGGCTCGGCCGCGCGCCGGCTGGGCGCCAGGCGGGGCGATGCGGTGACGCTGCGGCTGCCACGGCCATGATCC
>JAHFGZ010000003.1:0-16959 GCA_023247155.1 Candidatus Omnitrophota bacterium | reverse complement strand
CGCCTCCTCCTCATCGCCCATCGCGGCGCATCGGCCGTCGCCCCAGAGGGCACGCGCGCCGCCATCCGCGAGGCCGCGCGGGCCGGAGCGCACATGGTGGAGCTGGATGTCCAGATGACGCGGGACGGCCGGCTGGTGATCTTCCACGACGACCGGCTGGAGCGCACGACCGACGGCACGGGCCTCGTGCGCGCCGTCCGGCACCGCGCGCTGGCACGGCTGGATGCCGGGTCGTGGTTCCACCCGCGGTTCGCCGGCGAGCGCATCCTCCTCGTGTCAGAGGCGCTGCGCCTGGTGCCGCGCCGGATGCGGGTCAACCTCGAGCTGAAACGCACCGCCCGGCGCGAGGCGCTCCTGCGCCGCCTGGTGCGCGCCATCCGCCGCGCGCACGCCAACCGCCGGCTCCTCCTCTCGTCCTTCGACCCCGCCCTCTTGCGCCCTCTTCGCTCGCAGCGCGTTGCGCTCGCCTTGCTCTGCCGCGAGCAGCCGGACCGGTCGCTCCGGGAGGCCATCCGGTTGCGCTGCGACGCGTGGCATCCCCTGCACACGCTGGTGACCCCAGCGCGGATCGCCCGGGCGCATGCGGCCGGGCTGCGGGTGCACGCCTGGACCGTCGATGAGCCCGCGCGGGCCCGCCGCCTGGCGGGCTTGGGCGTCGACGGGCTCTTCACCAACGACCCCCGGCGGCTCCGCGTCGAACCATGACCACTTTCGACCCCCACCGCCCGCAGGACAAGGTCATCATCCTCAAGCGGGTGCCGGTCTTCGCGTCCTGCACCGACGAGCAGCTGCACTTCATCGCCGACCGCACCCGGTTGGTCGAGTACAAGAAAGGGGAGGTCATCTACCGCGAGGGCGAAGCGGCGGAGGCCTTCTACATCATCAGCTCCGGACGGCTCCGCGTGTTCACGCAGGCCGACGGGGCGGACAAGACGCTGGTGGTGCTCCATAACGGGGACTCCTTCGGGGAGATCTCGCTGCTGACCGGCGAGACCCACTCGGCCCACGTCCAGGCGATCAACGACACGCTCGTCCTCCAGCTGGAGAAGAAAGACTTCGACGCCGTCATCAACCGCATCCCGTCGCTCGTGCTCTATCTCAGCCGGCTGCTCTCGAAGCGGCTGCGGGCGAGGGATCGGGGGCGGGAGTTCACCGAGGCGACCATTGCGGCGATCTACAGCGCCGAGCGGGGGGTGGGCCGCACCGCGTTCGCGACCGCCCTGGCTGCCACCCTGGTTCGGGAAACCGGGCGCGACGTGGTGGTGGTGGATTGCAGCGGCACGGCGTCGTCGCTGACGCCTGACGTGCTGCTCACGGTGCCGCTCGACGAGGTGTTCGAGACCGCAGCCGCCACGCATCCCCTGGGGTTCCGTGTCCTCTCGGCGGGCGAGCTCTTCACGTCGCCCAGCGGGGAGCAGGCCATCGCCCCGCTGCTCAGCGTCCTGACCAATCGGTTTCAGTACGTGCTGATCGACCTGCCGGTGCGGCTCGACCCCGCGGTCCTCAAGGCCTTGACGCAGTCCGACCTCATCTACCTGGTCCTGGGGCCGCAGCGGGAGCATGTGATCCGCACGAACGCCCTCATCAAACAGATCCGGGCGGCGCTCGGCGGCGCCGAGCAGCGGATGAAGATCGTGCTCACGATGCTGGCCGGTCCGGGGGAGTGGCGGATGAGCCCCGCGGACATCGCGCAGCAGCTGGAAGAGCCCATCGCCTTTACGCTGCCCTACGTCAGCGCCGCCAAGCAACAGCTCACGCCGGAGGAACTGGCGCAGCTGCTGGGCAGCCGCAGCTCCCCCTACGCGCTGACGATTCGGCGCATCGCCCGGGAGCTTGCCGAATCACTCGTGGGCCTGGCGCTCGGATCCGGGGCGGCGCTGGGGCTGGCCCACATCGGCGTCTTGAAGGTGATCGAGCGGGAGCAGATCCCCGTGGACCTGGTGGCCGGCTCCAGCATCGGCGCGTTGATCGCCGGCCTGTGGGCGTCGGGCCGCTCCGCCGAGGATATTGAGCGCATGGCGCTGGAGTTCAAGAGCCCGTGGAACATCCGGAAGCTCTTCATCCTGGACCTGGGCATCCCCTTCTTCAGCGTGGTGCTCGGGGCGCTGGCCGGCATGGGCGTCGGATGGCTCGCCGGGTTCTGGACCGGGCTGCTCTTCGGGTTCATGGTGAGCGTCGCGGTCGGCGTCGTCTTGGGGCCGCTCTCCGGGGGGCCGATCCAGGGCGCGCGGCTGATGGCGAAGCTGACGCAGGACTTTTCGGGCAAGACGTTCGAGGACACGTGGCTGCCGCTGAAGGTCGTGGCCGCCAATCCGATGGCGCGCGAGGAGGTCGTCTTCGAATCCGGCCCGCTGGCGGAGGCGGTGCGGGCGTCGGTGTCGATCCCCGGCATCTTCAAGCCGGTGCGCCTGAAGGGGAAGATCTGCCTGGACGGAGGGGTGGTGAACCCCATCCCGGTCAGCGTCCTCAAACAGGCCGGGGCGCACCACGTCATCGCGGTCAACGTCTTTCCGACCACGCAGGAGCTGGCCGCGCACCGGCAGACGGTCCAGCGCCGGCGCCTGGAGCGGGATGCCCAGCTGGCGTCGCGGCCCCTGCCCGTCCGGCTCCTGCATCGGATTCGCCAGGAGCTCGTGCGGTCGGTGTCGCCGCTGGTCTTCGACGTCATCATGCGCTCGATGCAATCCATGGAGCACCAGATCGCGGAGGTGGCCTGCCGTGAGGCGGACCTCACCCTCCGGCCGACCGTGCCCGGGTCCCACTGGCTTGAGTTCTTCAACCCGGAGCCGTTCATCCGGCGCGGCGAGGAGGAGGCGTTGCGCTATCTCGCTGAGCTGAAGCGGATTGCGGGAATGCGGGACGTTGACAATCCCTGACACGGCCAGTACGATGGTGAGAACGAATGGCGCATGAAGTGGTGATCGTCGATGGGGTCCGCACCCCGCAGGGGGTCTTCGGCGGAGCCCTCAAGTCGTTGACCGCCCAGGCGTTGGGCGAGACGGTGGTCCGCGCGCTCCTTGCGCGCACGCACCTGAAGCCGGCGGACGTGGAGGAGGTCATCTTCGGGTGCGTGGGGCAGGGGTCCGACGCGCCGAACATCGCCCGGGTCATCGCCCTCCGGGCCGGCATCCCGAACCCGGTGCCGGCGTTCACCGTCCAGCGCAACTGCGCCTCCGGCCTCCAAGCGATCGCCAGCGCCTATCAGAACATCGCCTGCCAGGACCGCGATGTGCAGCTCGCCGGGGGGACGGAATGCATGAGCGCCGCCCCCTACGTCAGCCGGGATCTGCGGTGGGGCAAGCGGCTGCGCCATGCCGAGATGATCGACGCTATCTGGGAGGGGCTCACGGATCCTGTGTGCGGCCAGATCATGGGCCAGACCGCCGAGCACCTCGTCGCGGAGTGTGCCATCAGCCGGGCGGAACAGGACCGGTTCACGCTCCTCTCGCATCAGCGCGCGTTCCGCGCGACCCGCGAGCAGCGCTTCAAGGACGAGCTGGTGACGGTCATGATCCCGAAGCGGGCGATGGGCCGCGACCTGCCGCCGGAGCCGTTCACCCAGGATGAAGGGATCAACCCGGGGCTGACCGAGCAGCTCCTGAGCCAGTACCCGCCCGTATTCAAGGAGGGGGGCTCCGTCACATCCGGGAACAGCTGCTTCAACGCGGATGGGGCGGCCGTCGTGCTCCTGATGTCCGCGCTTAAGGCCAAGGCGCTTGGCTACACGCCGCTGGCGACGATCCGGGCCTACGCGTTCGCCGGGTTGGAGCCGGAGCGCATGGGCCTGGGGCCGACGCTGGCGGTCCCTGCGGCGCTGAAGAAGGCGGGGTGCTCGCTCAAGGACGTCCAACTCATCGAGCTCAATGAGGCGTTCGCGGCGACGGTCCTCGCCTGCGAGAAGGTGCTGGGGCTGTCCCGCGACATCCTGAACGTCAACGGCGGGGCGATCGCGCTCGGCCATCCGGTGGGGGCGAGCGGCACGCGGATCGTGGTCACCCTGCTCCATGAGATGAAGCGCCGCAACGTCTCGCTCGGGGTGGCCACCGCCTGCGTCGGTGGGGGGCAGGGCGCCGCGATGGTGTTCGAGCGGGTCTGATGTATATCTATAAGACCGCCGTCGTGGGGGCCGGGGCGATGGGTGCTGAGATCGCGCAGACGATCACCTTCAGCGGGGTGCCGGTCCTCCTCAAAGACGTGGACCGGCCCAGGGTCGAGCAGGGCCTCGCGGTGATCCAGCAGATCTACCAGCGGCGGGTGGACCGCGGCAAGATGACGCCGGATGAGCTGGAGAAGAGGATGGCCCTGGTCACCGGCGTGACGGACTACGACGGCTTCAAGGACGTGGACCTCGTGATCGAGGCGGTCCCGGAGCGGCTGGACCTCAAGCGACAGATCTTCCAGGACCTGGACCGCGCCGCGCCCGAATCGGCCGTTCTGGCGTCGAACACCTCCTCGCTCTCGATCTCCGCGCTGGGCGGCGTCACCAAACGGCCGCACAAGGTCGTCGGGATGCACTTCTTCTACCCGGCGCACATCATGAAGCTCGTCGAGGTCATCCCCGGGCTTGAGACCTCCGAGGAGACGGCGGGGGACATCATCGCGTTCGCCGAGAGCCTGCGGAAGCTGCCGGTGCGGATCAACGAGTGCCCCGGGTTCCTCGTGAACCGGATCCTCATGCCGTATCTCAATGAAGCGGCCTACTGCGCCCAGGAGGGCGCGGCGGCCCCGCGGCAGATCGATGAGGCCATCGTGGAGTTCGGGTTCCCGATGGGGCCGTTCACGCTCGTCGACAGCCTCGGCTTCGACGTCTGCCGGGAGGTGGTCAACGTGCTACTGGACGCCTACGGCGCGCGGATGCACCCCGCCGACATGTGGGAACGACTCTATGCGTTGAAACGCTACGGAGTCAAGTCTGGGGCGGGGTTCTACCTGTACGGGGAGCGGGCCGGGCAGCCGGATCCGGATCTGGAGCGCGTCATCCAGGAGCTGCGCCGGCAGCAGCGGGGACCCACCGGATTCTCGGTGAACCGCCTGGTGCTGCCGATGGTCAACGAGGCGATCCGGTGCCTGGAAGAGCATGTCTGCACGGCCGCCGATGTGGATCTGGCGGTGATCGCGGGCCTCGGCTTTCCCCAGTCGAAAGGTGGCATCCTCCACTATGCGGACGAAGTGGGGCTGGACACGGTCCTCGCGGAGTTGGAGCGGTTCACGAAGGCGTACGGCGAGCGCTTCTGGCCCGCCCCCCTCCTGAAACGGAAGGTTGCGGCCGGCCATCTCGGACAGAAAGCGAAGAAGGGATTTTTCGACTACACCGCATAGGGAGCTGTCATGGCGCTGGCATCGGGACCGTGCGTGAAAATCGCCGTCGAGGACCGCGTCGCCGTCGTCACGATCGACCACCGGCCCGTCAATGCGCTCGACCGCCAGACGCTGCAGGAGCTGGGGCGGGCGGTGGACGCGCTGCAAGCGGAAGCGACGGTGAAGGTGGTCGTCCTGACCGGCGGCGGGTCGCTGGCGTTTGTGGCCGGCGCGGACATCAAGGAGGTGTCCCAGCTCGGATCGGTGGAGGCGGCCAAGGCCATGGCGGCCCTCGGCCAGTCAGTCTTCCTGAAGGTGCAGCGCCTGTCGAAGCCCGTCATCGCGGCCATCAACGGGGTCTGCCTGGGCGGCGGCCTGGAGCTGGCGATGGCCTGCCACCTGCGCATCAGCGGCGACCGGGTGCGGTTCGGGCAGCCGGAGATCAACCTGGGCATCATCCCGGGCTGGGGCGGGACCCAGCGGTTGCCCCGCCTCATCGGCCGGGCCAAGGCCATCGAGTGGATCCTGACCGGCGACACGGTCACCGCGCAGGAGGCGCTGCGTCTCGGGCTGGTGAACCAGGTCGTCCCCCAGGACCAGGTCCTCAAGGTCGCCAAGGACCTGGCGCGGAAGCTCGCGTCGAAAGGCGCCGTCGCGCTCACGCAGGCGCTTCGGGCCATGGAGCAGGGGCTCGAGGCGTCGCTCGAGGAGGGGCTGGCCAGGGAGGCGGAGGCCTTCGGGGCGGTCGCGGCATCGGAAGACAGCCGGGAAGGGGTCACCGCGTTCCTGGAAAAGCGCCAGCCCCGCTTCAAGGATCGCTAAGAGCCTCGAGCATCGTGCCATGCGGGCGGTCTTCTTTGAGGCGGCGCCCTGGGAGCGCCGCCACCTCACGCGGGCGTTGGCGCCGCTTCGCGTGAGTGCGCGCTTCGTCGCCGAGCCACTGACGGAGGAGACGCGGCGCCTCGCCGCTCCGGCCCAGATCCTCTCCGTCTTCATCTACTCCGCGCTCACGGCATCGCTCCTGCGCCGCCTTCCGCGCCTGCGCTTCATCGCGACCCGCTCCACCGGCTTCGACCACATCGACCTGGCCGCCTGCCGGAGGCACCGCCTGGCGGTCTCCAACGTCCCTTCCTACGGCGAGAACACCGTCGCCGAGCACACCTTTGCGCTGATCCTCGCCCTCTCGCGGAACATCCACAAGGCGTACGTGAAGACGATCAAGGGCGATTTCTCCCTCGAGGGGCTCCAGGGATTCGACCTCAAGGGCAAGACGCTCGGCGTGGTGGGGGCCGGCCACATCGGCCTGCACGTCATCAAGATGGCCAAGGGGTTCGGGATGGAGGTCCTGGTCCACGACGTGCGCCGGAACGTCTTCCTCAGCGAGGTGCTGGATTTCCGGTACGTGCCGCTGGAGGCGCTGCTGCGCCGCTCGGACATCGTGAGCCTCCACCTCCCCTACCTGCCCGCGACCCACCATCTGATGAACCGCACCGCCTTCCGTTTCATGAAGCGGGGGGCGCTGCTCATCAACACGGCGCGGGGCGGGCTCGTGGACACCGATGCGCTCGTCTGGGCGCTCGATGAAGGGATCGTGGGCGGCGCCGGGCTGGATGTGCTGGAAGGGGAGGAGTTGGTGAAGGAGGAGCGCCAGCTGCTGTCCAAGGACTTCCCCAAGGAGAAGCTCGCCACGGCGCTGCGCAACCACATCCTGCTCCACCGCGAGAACGTCGTGATCACGCCCCACATCGCCTTTGACAGCCGGGAGGCGCTCCAGCGGATCCTGGAGACCACCGTGCAGAACATCACCGGCTTCCTCAGCGGCGCCCCCACGAACCTGGTGGCCGGGGCCGGCCGGAGGGCGTGAGGCAGCGATGACATTCCCCGCGTCCGGACCGGAGCCGCTCATGGGATCAGGCGCCCCCGAAGCGCTCGAGATCACCGAGGCCGCCCGCGAGACCGAGTGGCGCTACCCGAGTTTCATCGCCGAGCTCTTCATGGGCCGGCTGCGGACCGACCTCATCATCCCGTACCCGGAGCAGGACGAGGCGGATCGCCGCATCGGGGACGCGTTCCTCGCGCAGCTTGAGCCCTTCCTCAAGGGACAGGTGGACCCCGATGAGATCGACCGGACGGGCGAGATGCCGGCCGCTGTCATCGAGGGGTTGAGCCGCCTCGGCTGCTTCGGCATGAAGATCCCGAAGGCGTACGGAGGGCTGGGCCTCTCCCAGACGAACTACAACCGGGTCATCGCCCTCATCGGCAGCTACTGCGGCTCCACCGCGGTGTGGCTCAGCGCCCACCAGAGCATCGGTGCGCCGCAGCCCTTGATCCTCTTCGGGACGGAGGAGCAGAAGCGCCGCTACCTTCCCCGGCTGGCCCGCGGGGCGGTGTCGGCCTTCGCCCTGACCGAGCCCGGCGTCGGGTCGGACCCCGCCAATATGGTGACGACAGCGACGCCCATCGACGGGGGGGCCGCCTATCTCCTCACCGGCGAGAAGCTCTGGTGCACGAACGGACCGGTGGCGGAGCTCGTGGTCGTCATGGCCCGGACGCCGTCGGTCACCGTCGGCGGCAGGGAGCGCAAGCAGATCACGGCGTTCATCGTCGAGCGCTCCATGCCCGGCTTCGAGGTCGTCCACCGCTGCGACTTCATGGGGCTGAAGGGCATCCAGAACGGCGTGCTGCGGTTCACCAATGTCCGGGTGCCGAAGGAGCACATCCTCTGGGGGACGGGCCTGGGGCTCAAGCTGGCGCTCATGACGCTCAACGCCGGCCGCATCGCCATCCCGGCGGCATGCGTCGGGACCGCGAAGCGATGCCTCCAGATCACCCGGGCGTGGGTCAAGGAGCGGAAGCAGTGGGGCGGGCCGATCGGCAAGCACGAAGCGGTGGCGGCGAAGGTGGGGACCATGGCGGCCACGACGTTCGCCATGGATGCCATGGTGTGGCTCGCCTCGGCGCTGGTGGACCGCAAGGCGACCGACGTGCGGCTGGAGGCGGCCATCGCGAAGCTGTTCTGTTCCGAGGCCTGCTGGCGCCTCATCGACGACACGCTCCAGCTGCGCGGCGGACGGGGCTACGAGACCGCGCGGTCCTTGCGCGCCCGCGGGGAGGCGGGCGTCCCGGTCGAGCGGATGATGCGGGACGGCCGCATCAACCTCATCATCGAGGGGACGAGCCAGATCATGCGGCTCTTCATCGCCCGCGAGGTGCTCGACGCCCACATGCGGCTCGTCAGCCAGCTCCTCGACCCGCGCCAATCGCCGCGCCGGAAGATCGGAGCCGCCCTGGCGGCTTTCGGCTACTACGCGCTCTGGTATCCACGCCAGTGGCTGGCGTGGGCGGGCTGGCCGCGCCATGCGGCGTTTGAGCCGCGGCTCGCCGGCCATCTGCGCTTCATCGAGCGCGCAAGCCACGGCCTCGCCCGCGCCCTGTTCCACAGCGCGGTCCGGTATCAGGCGCGCCTCGCGTACCGCCAGCAGCTGCTCGGCCGCTTGGTGGATATCGGGGCCGACCTCTTCGCCATGGCCGCCGCCTGCTCCAAGGCCCAGGCGATGACCCGCCTGCAGCCCTCTGAACAGAGCCCGGTGGAACTCGCGGACCTGTTCTGCCGCCTCTCGCGGCGGCGGATCGCTCAGGCCGTTCGGGAGCTCGGCGCCAACGACGACCGTCAGACCTACCGGACGGCGCAGGATGTGATGAGCGGACGGTTCGCATGGCTGGAAGAGGGCATCCTGTGACAGGGGAGACGATCCCCGCGCTCTTCGCCCGTCAGGCCGAGGCGCTGAAGGCGGCCCCCCTCTTCCTCGCCAGGCGGCGCGGCGCGTACCACCCCATCAGCTGGGCGCAGGCCGCCGAGGACCTCCGCGCGTTCAGCCTCCACCTCCTCCAGCAGGGCGTCGAGCCGGGCGACCGGGTGCTTCTCCTCTCCGAAAACCGTCCGGAGTGGGGCCTGGCGGACCTGGCCATCCAGTCCATCGGGGCCTGGACGGTGCCGATCTACCCCAGCCTGACGGGGGAAGGAATCCAAGCCATCTGCCAGGACTGCCGTCCCGTCGTCGGGATCGCCTCGACGCCGGAGCAAACGGCGAAGCTCCTGGCGGCCGGACAGGCATCGGCCTGCTTCCGCACGCTGGTGGTGATGGAGGGCGCGGCGCAGGACGGCCAGCCAGCGGTCGTGCCATGGGAGGCGGCGCTTGCGCAGGGCCGGGCCGCTGGGCCGGAGCTGCGCGAGCGGCTCATCCGCCGGCAGGGGGACCTGCGCCCGGACCAGACCGCCACGCTCATCTACACCTCGGGGACGACGGGCGAGCCGAAGGGAGTCATGCTGTCGCACCGCAACTTCCTCTCGAACGTCGAGGCGTGCCTGCAGGTGATCGCCATTCGTGGGCGGGACACCCACCTCTCCTTCCTGCCCCTCAGCCACGTCTTCGAGCGGATGGCCGGCTGGTACCTCATGCTGGCGGTGGGGGCGCGCATCGCGTATGCGGAAAGCATGGAGACCATTCCGCGCGATATGCCGGCGGTCCGCCCGACGATCATGCTGGGGGTGCCGCGGTTCTTCGAGAAACTCTACCTCAAGATCCAGGACGGGATCCGGCAGGCCCCGCCGGCGAAGCGGCGCGTCGCCGAATGGGCGCTCCGGGCGGGACGGGTGGCCGCCGCGTGCGAGCTGGCTGGGCGGCCCGTCCCGTGGCCGATTCGGCTCCGGCGGGCGATCGCCGACGCCCTGGTCTTCCGGACGCTCCGCTCCCATCTGGGCGGGCGGCTGCGGTTCTTCGTCTCCGGCAGCGCCCCCCTCTCGAAGGAGATCGGAGAGTTCTTCTACAGCGTGGGCGTCATGATCCTCGAAGGCTACGGCTTGACGGAAACCTCTCCGGTCATCGCCGTCAACCGTCCGCCCGTACCGCGGTTCGGCAGCGTCGGCCCGCCGCTGCCCGGCGTCGAGGTCCTGATCGCCGAGGACGGGGAGATCCTGACCCGCGGCCCGCACGTCATGCAGGGCTACTACCGCAAGCCCGAGGCGACCGCCGAGGTGCTCGTCGACGGCTGGCTCCGTACCGGGGATATCGGCCATCTGGATGCGGAGGGGTTCCTGGTCATCACGGACCGGAAGAAAGATATGATCAAGACCGCGGGAGGGAAGTTCGTCGCGCCGCAGAAGCTCGAGGGCCTCTTCGTGACGGATCCGCACATCAGCCAGGCGTTCGTCTACGGGGACCGGCGGCCCTACTGCGTGGCGCTCATCGTGCCCAACATGGACCGGTTGCGGCGCTACGCCCAGCAGGAGGAAATTCCCGCGGCGTCGGCGGCGGAGCTGGTCCGCGACCCGCGGGTCGCGGCGTTCTACTGGGGCCTGATCCAAGCCACACAGCAGGGGCTCCCGAGCTTCGAGCAGGTCAAGCGCATCGCGCTGCTGGAACAGGAGTTTTCCCAGGCGGCAGGCGAACTGACGCCGACCCTGAAGACGAAGCGCACCGTCGTCGCCCAGCGGTACGCCGCGGTGCTGGATGCCCTCTACCAGACCGCCCCATGAACGGCGTTTCCACCCTGGACGGTGAGTGGGTTGAGCCGGCCTCGCGCCGGCGGCTCGGCTACCGCTGCTGGCGGCCTGCCGCCGCGCCGCGGGCGCTCCTCGTCATCATCCACGGGTTCGGCGAGCACGGCGGCCGGTACCAGGCGTTTGCCGAGGCGCTGGCGGGGCAGGGCATGTGGGTCGGGGCGCCTGACCTCTGGGGCCACGGGCGCTCCGGCGGGCAGCGGGGGGACGTGGAGCAGGTGGCCGAGTACGTGCGGCAGCTTCAGGGCGTGACCCGCGACGTCTTCCTGCCGCAATCAGGGTGCGTAACCTACGTCCTCTTCGGGCACAGCTTCGGGGGGCTCCTCGCCATCCTGTGGGCGCTGGAGCAGCCGCAGGCCCTGCGGCGCGTCGTGCTCCAATCCCCGTTGCTGGAGGTCGGGTTCCCGCTCCCGCGCTGGGAGACGGCCGCCACCTCGCTCTTGGCGACATGCTGGCCCACCTGCTCCTTTTCCTTGCACTTCGATGTCGAGCGGCTCAGCCATGATGCGGGCGTCATCCGGGCCTACCGGGAGGATCCGCTGGTCCACCATGTCATGACCGCCAGGACCTACCGCTCGCTGCTGCGCGCGCGGGACGAGGCGATGGCTCGCGCGGCGTCGGTCCGCGCGCCGGTCCTGCTCCTCGTGGCGGGCGCGGATCGGGTCATCTCCGTCGAGTGGGCCCACCGCTGGTTCGACCGGCTGACGTGCGAGAAGCGCTGCGCGGTGTTCCCTGACAGCTACCACGAGCTGCATCACGAGCCCGTGCGGGATGAGGTGTTGCGGCAGGTCCGCGACTGGACCCTGGCGAATGGCTAGCGGCGGGTGGCAAGGGAGGCAGCGAGCCGCACGCTCTGGATGCCGAGCGGGCACGGGGTCCCGAGCGCAGCGAGGGACGAGCGAGGCATCCAGCGCGAGCGCCGCCGGACACGCCGGGGCCGGCGGCGCGGTGCGGCGAACGCCTCCCTTGACAGGCCCCGCCGCGCTCTTGGCGCTGGGCCTGTTGGCCGGTGGGCCCCCGCTGTACGCGGAGACACCTGACGGCCAGGAGGCCACCGACTGGCCGTTGGTGATCACCCATCTCAGGCAACAGGTCTACGACCGGCCGGGCCACACCCAGACGCGCCAACAGCTGGCGATCGCCTACAACAATTACGGGGTGGAGCTGAGCGATCAGGGGCAGTGGGCGCTGGCGTCGCAGCAGTTCCAGGAGGCGCTGCGGCTCGACGCCGACAACCAGCAGGTGCAGCAGAACTTCAGCCGGGTGCGGCTCAAGCAGGCGCACGAGGCTTATGAGCGGCGCGACATCGCCGGGGCGGTTGACGCGCTCCAGGAGGCGATCGCCCTCAACCCTGAGCTGGTGGACGCCTATGCGCTCCTCGGGAAGGTCGAGTACGACCGGCAACGGCTCAAGGAGGCCAAAGCGGCCTGGGGGCGGGCGCTGGCCCTCGATCCCAGCCGGACGGACGTGGCCGAGCAGTTGAGCCAGGTCACCGAAGAGCTGCCGGTCGAATCGGCGTTTGAGCGGCTCTCGCAATCCTATTTTGATCTCCGCTACGAAGAGCACCTGGAGCGTCCGGTCGGCTTCGACATCCGGGACGCGCTCATCACGGCCCGGCGGCAGGTGGGGTCGGACTTTGCCTACTGGCCCAAATACAAACTCGTTGTCCTCATCTACAGCCCGGAGAAGTTCCGTCAGTTGCGGGAGGAGACGCCGGAGTGGCTGGGCGGCCAGTTCGACGGCAAGATCCGCGTGCCGCTGCCAAACGAGCAGTTCGACCAGGCGATGGTCCGGAACATCCTGTTCCATGAGTACACCCACGCGCTCATCCATGACCTGACGAAGGGCCGCTGCCCGACGTGGCTGAACGAGGGGCTGGCCGAGCACGAAGGCAGGACCCAGGCGTCACGGCCGCTCCATCTGCTGGCCCGGGCGTACGAGGCGCAGCAGCTGGTCCCCTGGGCGGAGCTCTCCGACCACATCTCGCCGGCCCTCGCCGCAGAGGAGGTCGGCCTCGCCTACGAGCAGTCCTACACCATCGTGGCCTACCTGGTGAACCGGTACGGGTTCTGGCGGGTCCGGAAGCTCCTCCAGGCGATTGCAGGAGGGCAGCCGTGGGAGGAGGCCACGGCGGAGGTGTTCCGACGGAAGCTCCCGCGGCTCGAAGCCGACTGGAAAGACAGCCTGCCGCCGCTCCTGCAGTCGGCGCGGTAAGGTCGAGAGGATGCGGCAGCTCCTGGCGTGGGCGCTCTTTGATCTCGCCAATACGTTCTTCGCCGTGGCGATGCTCTCGTTCTACTTTCCCCTATGGGTGGTGGAAACCCGCGGGGGCAAAGAGCTCGTGTTCAGTCTCGCGCTGGGGATCTCGATGGCCGTCGCGGCGCTCATCATGCCGCTGTGCGGGGCGCTGTCCGATGCGAGCGGCGAACGGATGCGCTTCCTTCGGTGGACGACCTACGGGTGCGTCGCCGCCACCCTCCTCATCGGGATGACGACGCACCTCGGGATGGCGCTCGCGCTGTTCGGGATCGCCAACGTCTGCTACCAGCTCGGCACGGTGTTCTACGACGCGCTGCTCTGGACCGTGGCGGCCCCCGGACGGCTGGGGCAGACCTCCGGCATTGGGGCGGCCTTCGGCTACCTGGGCAGCACGCTGGGCCTGGTGCTGCTCTGGCCGTTCGTCCACCTCAGGGGCTACCAGGCGGCGTTCGCGCCGGCCGCCCTGTTCTTCCTGCTCTTCGCGCTGCCGAGCTTCCTGATGATCCGTGAGACCCCGGCCCTTGCCGGGACGATGGACTGGCGCCGGCTCGTGCGGTCCGCCGTGCAACGGCTGGCGCACACCGTGCGCTCCGCCCGGGCCTTGGCCGGGCTGTGGCGGTATTTCTGGGCCGCGTTCTTCAGCCTGACCGCGATCAACACCGTGCTCGTCTTCATGGGGGTCTATGCGCGGACGGTCATGGGCTTCACGGTGGGCCGGCTGATCGCGTTCTTCGTCTTCAGCCAGCTCTTCGCCGTGGCGGGCTCCCTGTCCTTCGGCCGGCTCATCTCCCGCTGGGGGGCCAAGCGGACGCTGGCCGGCATCTGGACCGGATGGATGGCGGCGTTGGCGCTCGTGGCGGTGAGCCCGTCCGTGGGGTGGTACTGGTTCGCCGGGCCGGTGATCGGGTTTTGCCTGGGCTCCACCTGGGCCACCGCCCGCGTGCTGGTGGTGGAGCTCTCACCCAAGGACCAGCTCGCGGAGATGTTCGGCCTGGCGGGGCTCTTCGGGCGGGCGGCGGCCATCCTCGGGCCGCTGCTCTGGGCCGTGGTGGTGTGGGATCCCGCGCGGTACCGACCCGCCGTCCTGATGCTCGTCGGGCAGCTGGCGGTTGGGCTCTGGCTCCTCCGGGGCATCCCCACGTCGCGAGGCAGGGTCGTGGGATGAAGCAACGCGAGATCGCCGCCCTCTTCACGCAGATGGCCAACCTGCTGGACTACCGCGGGGAGAACCCGTTCCGGATCCGGGCCTACCGCCGCGCCGCGCAGAACCTGGAGAGCTTCAGCGGCGACCTCGAGCGGCTGGCCGCGGAAGGACGGCTCCGGGAGCTCTCCGGCATCGGGGCGGATCTCGCCGAGAAGATCCGCGAATACCTCGCGACCGGGACGATCGGCGCGGTCGAGTCGCTCAAGCGGAAGGTCCCGCCAGGCGTCCTGGCGCTGCTGGAGGTGCCCGGCCTCGGCCCCAAGACGGCGAGGCTGCTGACGACGCGACTGCGCGTTTCCACCGTCGGGGAACTGGAGGCGGCGGCGAGGGCACGCCGGCTCCGCGGGCTGCCGGGCTTCGGGGCGAAAAAGGAGGAGAACCTCCTCAAGGGCATCGGGGTGCTGGCTCGTGGCCGCGAGCGGATGCACCTCGGGATTGCGCTGCCGCTGGCCAACGAGCTGCTTGCGCTCCTGCGGAGGGCGCCCGGCGTCAGCCGCGTCTCGACGGCCGGCAGCCTGCGGCGGATGCGGGAGACGATCGGCGACTTGGACCTCCTGGCGTCATCCACCCAGCCGCTGCGGGCGATGGAGGCGCTGCGGCGCTCCCCCCTCTGCGCCCGGGTGCTGGTCTCCGGCACGACCAAGGCCTCCATCCTGACCCCCGACGGGCTGCAGGTGGACCTGCGGGTCGTCCCGCCGGAGAGCTTTGGCGCCGCCCTGCAGTACTTCACCGGTTCGAAGGAGCACAACGTCCGCCTGCGGGAGCTGGCGGGCCGCCAGGGCCTCAAGGTCAACGAGTACGGCGTGTTCCGGCTGAAGACGGGGAAGCGCCTCGCGGGCAGGGAAGAGACGGACGTCTACAAAGCGCTGGGCCTCGCGTGGATCCCGCCCGAGCTGCGCGAGGACTGCGGCGAGCTCGACGCGGCGAAGGCCGGGCGGTTGCCAGCGCTGGTCGAGTCGGGCGATATCCGGGGCGACTTCCACATCCACACGACGTGGTCGGACGGCAGCGACCCGCTCAGCCGCGTGGCGAAGGCGGGTGCTTCCCGCGGCTACCAGTACCTGGCGATCTGCGACCACTCGCCGTCGCTGAAGGTGGCGCACGGCTTGTCGGTCGCGCGGCTGCGCCGGCAGATGCGGGAGATCCGCGCGCTCAATGCCCGCGGCGGGCCGCTGCGCCTCTTGATGGGGGCGGAGGTGGACATCCTGAACGACGGCTCGATGGACTACCCGGACCAGGTGCTGGCGGGCCTTGACTTCGTCGTCGGGTCCATCCACTCGGGGTTCGGCCAGGGGGAGGCCGCCCTGACGCGCCGCCTCATCGCGGCGATGCGCAACCCCCACGTCACGCTGATCGCGCACCCGACCGGCCGGTTGATGGGCCAGCGCGAGCCGTATCCGGTGGACCTGGAGGCGGTCTTCAAGGCGGCGCAGGCGACCGGCACGGCGCTGGAAATCAACGCCTATCCGAAACGGCTGGATCTGAACGACGCGGCGGCGCGGCGGGCGAGGGATGCCGGGGTCATGCTGGCGCTCTCGACGGATACGCACAGCGTGGATCAGCTTGAGCAGATGACGTTCGGCCTCGCGGTCGCGCGGCGCGCGTGGCTTGAGCCCCGCCACCTCTTGAACTGTCTCACCCTCACCCAGCTGCTGGCGTGGGTCGGACGGAAGCGGAACAAATGAGGAGTCCGGTTCCCTCTTTCCCATCGGAACACTCCAGGAAACAGGGAACCGGACCCGGGACTATCCCAGTCCCTCGTTCCGGTTTTGTCGGGATCGTCGGCCGGCCCAACGTCGGCAAGTCCACGCTGCTCAACGCCTACCTGGGTGAGAAGATCGCGATCGTCTCTCCGCACCCCCAGACGACCCGGCACCGCGTCCTCGGGGTGCTGACCCGGAAGGAGGCCCAGGTCGTCTTCCTCGACAGCCCAGGGTTCCACGAGCCTGAGCACGTGCTCGGCCGCCATATGATGGCAGTCGCCAAGACGGTCATGGAAGAGGCGGACGTGCTCGTCGCCATGATCGACGGGCGGGTCGGCCTGACGGAGGCGGACGAGCGGGTCTTTGCGAGGGTCCGGCAGGTCGTGCGACAGCCCGGCGGGGGCGGGACGAAGCGCGCCGCCCTCCTTGCCATCAACAAGGTGGACGTCGTGAAGAAGCCGCGGCTGCTGCCGCTTCTCGATGCCTGCGCGAAGACGCAGACGTTCGCGGAGTGCATCCCGATCTCGGCGCAGACCGGCGAGCAGCTGGACGTGCTGCTTGCGCGGATCATCGCCCACCTGCCGGAGGGCCCGCGCTGGTACGAGCCGCAGCAACGGACGGACCAGACCACCGACCAGCTCATCGGGGAGTTCATCCGAGAGCAGGTCCTCCTGGCCACGCGTCAGGAGGTGCCGCACGCGGTGGCGGTGCGGCTCGACCAGGTGGAGGCCGGCGAGCGCGTGACGGCCATCCACGCGACGATTCTCGTCGAGCGGCCGGGCCAGAAAGCGATCGTCATCGGGCGGGGCGGAGCGATGCTGAAGCGCATCGGCCAGGAGGCACGGCGGCAGCTGGAGCGGCTCTTGGGGCGCAAGGTCCACCTGGCGCTGTGGGTGAAGGTGGCCGAGGATTGGCGCCGGGATGCGCGCGTCCTG
>JAHFGZ010000030.1 GCA_023247155.1 Candidatus Omnitrophota bacterium | reverse complement strand
GGCAAGAGCCTCAAGGCGCAGCTGCGCGAGGCCGACAAGCTCGGCTGCCGGCTCGTGGCGATCCTCGGCGAGGCGGAGCGGACGCAGGGCGCGATGACGCTCAAGGACCTGGAGCAGGGCGGCCAACAGACCGTCGCGCTCGATGCCTTTGTCGAGGAAGCCGCCAAGCAGGCCGGGGCGGCGTGCCATCGATGATGCGCACGCACGGCTGCGGCGAGCTGCGGGAGGCCGACATCGGGCAGGCGGTCACGCTCTGCGGGTGGCTCCACCGGCGGCGCGACCACGGCGGCGTGAGCTTCCTCGACCTGCGCGACCGCTCGGGCCTGGCGCAGGTCGTCTTCAACGCGAAGACTCAGCCCGCGCTTCACCAGCAGGCCAAGGGGCTCGGCCCCGAGTACGTCCTGCGCATCGAGGGCGCGGTGCGCGCCCGCCCGAAGGGGATGGAGAACCCCAAGCTCCCCTCCGGCATGGTCGAGGTCGAGGCGGGCGCGGTCGCGGTGCTGAACCCCGCCGCGATGCCGCCGTTTGAAATCGATGACCAGGGGGAGGCCTCGGAGGACGTGCGCATGCAGTGGCGCTACCTCGACCTCCGGCGGCCCGCGAGCCAGCAGAAGCTCATCCTGCGCCACCGCATCATCCACCGCATCCGGGCCATCCTCGACCGGCTGCAGTTCATCGAGGTGGAAACACCCATCCTGACGAAATCCACCCCGGAAGGCGCGCGCGACTACCTCGTGCCCTCGCGCCTCAACCCGGGGCGGTTCTTCGCGCTACCCCAGTCGCCGCAGCTCTTCAAGCAGCTCCTGATGGTCGCGGGCCTCGAGCGCTATTTCCAGATCGCCCGCTGCTTCCGCGACGAGGACCTGCGGGCCGACCGCCAGCCGGAGTTCACCCAGCTCGACCTCGAGATGTCGTTCGTGGATGAGGAGGACGTCTTCGCCGTGATCGAGGAGGTGCTCGGCGAGGTCTTCCAGGAGGCACTCGGCGTCGCGCTGCCGCGGCCGTTCCCGCGCCTGACCCACCAGCAGGCCCTGGCGGCCCATCAGACTGAGAAGCCGGACCTGCAGACCCCGCAGCGGCCCTGGGCCTTCTGCTGGGTGACCGAGTTCCCGCTCTTCCAGTGGGATGACCAGGCCAAGCGCTGGGAGGCCGCGCACCATCCGTTCACCGCTCCGCATCCGGACGACGCGGGGCGGCTCTCCGGCGAGCCGGGCCAGGTCCGCGCGCGGGCCTACGACCTCGTCCTCAACGGCGTCGAACTCGGCTCAGGGAGCATCCGGATCCATGAGGCGGCGCTGCAGCGTCGGGTGTTCGCGGTCCTGGGGCTGGAGGAGGCGACCGTGCAGGAGCGGTTCGGGTTCCTGCTGCAGGCGTTCGCGTACGGCGCTCCCCCTCACGGGGGATTCGCCCTGGGCCTCGACCGGCTCGTGGCGCTCATGACGCGCGCCCCTTCCATCCGAGACGTGATCGCCTTTCCCAAGACCCAAAAGGCGGTGGACCCGGTCACCGAGGCGCCGTCGTCCGTCACGGAGACGCAGTTGAAGGAATTGGGGATCGCGGTGGTCAGTCGGGGACAGGTCCCTTCGGGACCAGTCCCCTCCAAAGGAAAAGGAGGTTGCGATGCGTAGCATGGGTTGGACGGCTCTCAATTCGGTACCAGGTACCATTTCGCTCGCGAAGGGCTGGCTGGCGAAATGGTACCTGGTACCGGGACTATCACTCCTCCTCACCGGATGTCGCGCCGCCACCAAGGTAGTGGAGATCCCGCGCGTGGATCTGGCACTGGCCGGCGGCAACCGCGGCTACCTCGTCGGAACGCCCCCTGAGGCGGGCGAGCTGAACACGACGCGCCAGATGGTGGAGGCCACCGTCGAGGTGCCCAGCTTCTACAAGCCCACACGGCTCGGCGCACCGGCCGCGCCGGGGGGATTTGCACCGCCCGAGCTGGAACCGGCCGGCGAGCCTCCGAGCTCCCCGCAGCGGTACGACACCTACGTCGTCCAGAAGGGCGACAGCCTCTGGTCCATCGCGGCCAAGCCGAAGGTGTACGGCAAGGCGACCTACTGGCGGCGGCTCTTCGACGCCAACCGCGACCTGCTGGGCAGCCCGGATCAGCTGAAGGCCGGCATGACGCTCAAGATTCCGCGGGGCGGCGAGGACGCCGGCTCCACGACGTACGATGACGAGGGGATCAGCTATAAAAAGTGAGCGGCACGGTAATTCGGAATGCGGAATGGGGAATGCGGAGTAACACCAACGGCACGTCATTCCGCACTCCGCACCCCGAATTCCGCATTGCGAAATGGCTGAGCAGTCGCTGAGCCTGCGGAACAACCAGGAGGCGCTGGCGCTCTTTGGACGGCACGACCAGCACCTGCGCAAGCTCGAGGAGGCGCTGGGCGTTTCCGTCGTCTCCCGCGGCGATGAGATCAAGGTCGGCGGCCCGGAGGCCGCGGTCGGGAAGGCGATGCGGCTCTTCGACGACCTCCTCGTCGTCATCCGCTCAGGCGCCCCCCTCCGCAAAGACGACGTGGACTACGCCCTGCGGGCGCTGCAGGATCCCCGCCTCATTCAGCTGCGCCAGGTCTACGAGGAGCGGATCGAGGTGCCCTCCAAGCGGCGGTTCGTCATCCCGCGCACGCCGGGGCAGAAAGCGTACATCGACGCCATGCGCGCGCACGACATCGTGTTTGCCATTGGCCCGGCAGGGACCGGGAAAACGCATTTGGCCATGGCGATGGCGGTCGAGAACCTGACGAAAGGGGAGGTGTCGCGGATCATCCTCACGCGGCCCGCGGTGGAGGCGGGCGAGCGGCTCGGCTACCTGCCGGGCGCCCTTGAGGAGAAGATCAACCCGTACCTGCGGCCCCTCTATGACGCGCTCTACGAGATGATGGAGATCGACATGGTCCAGCGCTACCTCGACCGCGGGATCATTGAGGTGGCCCCGCTGGCCTACATGCGCGGGAGAACGCTGAATGACTCCTTCATCATCCTCGATGAGGCCCAGAACACCACGACCGAGCAGATGAAGATGTTCCTCACCCGCCTCGGCTTCGATGCCAAGGCCGTCATCACCGGGGACATCACCCAGATCGACCTGCCGGCGGACAAACCCTCCGGGCTCATCCAGGTGCAGGGGCTGCTCGCGGCGGTCCCGGGCATCAAGTTCGCCCTGTTCAGCGGCCAGGACGTCGTGCGGCATGAGCTGGTCCAGGCCATCATCCGCGCGTACGAGCAGGGCAACCATGGTTCGACTCCCGTTGGTCGCTCACCATGGCCCTGAGCGAGCCGAGCGAGTCGAAGGGCCATCAGCGCGGCTGATGGGCACGATGACGGTGCGGGTCACCAACGCCCAGCGCGAGGCGCCGGTCAGCATCGCTCGCACGGCCCGGCTGGCGCGCCGCGCGGTGCGCCGGCTGCGCATCCGCACGCCCGGGCGGTTGGCGATCACGTTCATCGGGCGGCGCCGCCTGCGCGCGCTCAACCGGCGCTTCCTGCGCCACGACCGGCCCACGGACGTCCTGAGCTTCCGGTATGACGATGAGCCCATCGTCGGCGACATCCTCATCGCCCCCGCCCAGGCGCGCGCCTACGCCAGACGGCACGGCGTCCCGTACGCGGAGGAGCTCGCCCGATACGTCGTCCACGGGCTGCTCCATTGGCTCGGCCATCGCGATGGGACGCCGCAACAGCAGAAACGCATGCGCCGGTTGGAAGACCAACTGCTCACCACTTGCGGCGTACTGGCCTCTCAAGCGCGCGGGTAATGGGCATTCATACGGCGGAGGCGATCGTGCTCCGGCGGTATCCGTTCCGGGAGACCAGCGTCACGCTGACGTGCCTGACGGACCGGTTCGGCAAGCTCAAGGGGCTCGTGAAGGGGCTGCGCGCGCAGCCCACCCGCCACCGCAGCGCGATGGAGCCGATGACGGTCAACCGCATCGTCTTCTACGACACGCGCGCGAGCCAGCTCCACCTCATCAGCCAGTGCGACCTGCTCGAGCCGCTCAGCGGGCTCCAGGGCGACCTGGAGGTCATGCGCCTGGCGGCCCTGTGCGTGGACCTCGTGGACACGGTGGTGCCGCTTGAGGAGCCGCAGCCCGCCCTCTACGCCCTGCTCAAGCAGACGCTGGCGCATCTGGCCCTCGGCGGGACGGACCGCGCGGCGACGCGGCTCCATTTCATCATCCGGCTCCTGCGCCTGGCCGGGTTCCATCCCCAGCTCGATGAGTGCACCGGCTGCGGCCGTCGGGTCCGCGCCGGCGCCTCCTGGAGCGCGCGGCAGGGCGGGCTCCTGTGCCCGCGCTGCCTGCACGAGGACCCGAAGGCGGACCCGGCCACGCCCGGGCTGCTCGGGGCGCTGGACACGCTCGCGGAGGCGGAGGGCCCGCCGCCGCTTGAGCCATCGGTGATCCCGGCGCTCACGCAGCGGCTGGACGACTTCCTGCGGTGGCGCCTCGACCGCCCCTTAAAGACGCTGACGATATGACACGTGGAATGGTTGATCGCTGATGCAGTTACAGAAACTGATCCGCACACTCGATACGTTCTGGGAACACGAGGGCTGCGTGATCGTCCAGCCCTATGACATCGAGATGGGCGCCGGGACGTTCCATCCGGCCACCTTCTTCGGGGCGCTGGGCCCGGCCCCGGTGCGCGCCGCCTACGTCCAGCCCTCGCGCCGCCCCGCCGACGGCCGCTACGGCGAGAACCCGCTGCGGATGCAGCGCTACTACCAGTACCAGGTCCTCCTGAAGCCTTCGCCGGACGATGTCCAGCAACGCTACCTCAAGAGCCTCAGGGCCGTGGGCCTGGCGCTGGACGACCACGACCTCCGGTTCGTCCAGGACGACTGGGAATCGCCCACCCTGGGCGCGTGGGGCTTGGGCTGGGAGGTGTGGCTGGACAGCCTGGAGGTGACCCAGTTCACCTATTTCCAGCAGGTGGGCGGCGTGGACCTTGCGCCCATCTCCTGCGAGATCACCTACGGCCTTGAGCGCATCGCCATGTTCGTGCAGGGGGCCGCCGACGTCTACAAGCTCGCCTACGGGCCGGGCGCCACCTACGGCGATCTCCACCTCGCCAACGAGCGGGAGGGCTCCGCGTACAACTTCGAGCACGCGGACGTCGCGCTGCACCAGCAGCTCTTCGCCAGCTACGAGCAGGACGCGACGCGGCTGCTGAACGCGAAGCTGCTCCTGCCGGCCTATGAGCAGCTGCTCAAGTGCAGCCACACCTTCAACCTGCTCGACGCGCGCGGGGCGGTCAGCCAGTCCGACCGCCCGCGGTTCATCCTCCGCATCCGCGCCCTCGCCAAACGGTGCGCGGAACTGTATCTTGACCGAGCACATGCAAAGAGCTAGCGGGCGACGGAGAATTCGGAATGCGGAATTCGGAATGCGGAATCAACGAACGGTGCACTCCGCACTCCGCACTCCGCACTCCGCACTGAACGCGGCGGATCTGCTGTGTGAGATCGGCACCGAGGAGCTCCCGGCCGCCTACCTGCCGGGCCTGATCGACCAGCTGGGCCGCGAGGCCGCGGCGCTCTTGCAGGCGCACCACCTGCCGTATGAACGCGTGGAGAGCGCCGGGACCCCCAGGCGCCTCGTCCTCATCGCGCGCGGGCTCGCCGCGACGCAGCGCAAGCCGGCCGAAGAGATCCGCGGCCCATCGAAGCTGGCCGCCTACGACCAGGACGGGAAGCCGACCGCAGCGCTCCTCGGCTTCCTGCGCGCCCAGGGCGGCGCCCCCGCCCAGACGAAGATCGTCTCGTCAGAGAAGGGGGACTACGTCTATCTCGTGAAGGAGCCGACGGCGACGCCCGCCTCGGCCGTCCTGCCGGAGCTCCTGCCGCAGCTCATCGGGCGGCTGCGCGCGCCGAAGACGATGCGCTGGGACGCCGACGGCGTCCGGTTCGCGCGGCCCATCCGGTGGCTGCTGGCGCTCTACGGCATTTCCGCCGTCCGCTGCTCGCTCGGGACGCTCCGCAGCGCCCCGGCGACGCGGGTCGGCGGCCCGCTGCGCCCGCGGGCCGTCCGGGTCCGGTCGCTCGAGGGCTACCTGCGGACGCTGAAGCAGGCGGGGATCCTGCTCGACCCGGCGCAGCGCCGGGCGTGGATCGAGCAGGCGGTCGGGCGGATCGCCGCGCAGGCCCGCGGGGCCGCCGCGCCGGAAATGGTCAGCCACGGACTCCTGGATGAGGTCACGCACCTCGTCGAGCGGCCGACGCCGCTCGTGGGACGGTTCGACCGCAAGTACCTGGCGCTGCCCCGCGAAGTGCTCCTGGCGAGCATGGCGAAATACCAGCGGGTGTTCGCGGTCGAAGCCAGCGGGGCGCTCCTGCCGCAGTTCATCGCGATCCTGGAGGGGGACCCCCGCCGCCCGGCGGAGGTCCGCAAGGTGATGGAGCGCATCCTCAATGCGCGCCTCGCGGACAGCCTGCTCTTCTGGACCGAGGACCACCGGCGCCTGCCGCTGCAGCAGATGGCGGAAACGCTCACCGGCGTCACGTTCCATGAGCGGCTGGGCTCCATGGCCGAGAAGACGGTCCGGCTCCGGGCGCTGGCCGAGCCGCTCGCCGAGGCCTGGCAGCTCACGGAGGAAGAGCGCGCGCACCTGCGGCGGGCGTGCCAGCTGGCCAAAGCGGACCTCGTCAGCACGATGGTGAAGGAGTTCCCGACGCTCCAGGGCGTCGTGGGGAAGCGCTACGCCCGCGACTCCGGCGAGCCGCAGCCGGTGGCGGAGGCGATCGAGGAGCAGTACCTCCCGGCGGGGAACCGGCGCCCCCGGACCCTGCTCGGAAGCGCCTTGGCGCTCCTCGACAAATACGACACGCTCAGCAGCTATTTCGGCCTCGGGATTCTGCCGAGCGGCGACCAGGACCCGTTCGGGCTCCGGCGGGCGGCGCAGGGAATCGTCGAGATCGCCTGGACGGTGCACCGCCCGTTGCCGCTCGGCGCGCTGTTCCGCACGCGCGCGTCGATGGAGCCGTTCCGCAGCGCCCAGCCCCGGGCGGCCGCCACCGCCGGCAACCAGGTCCAGCGGTACCTCCTGGAGCGGCTGGACGCGTTCGAGTGGCCCGAGCCGGCGCCCGCGCCGGACTGCATCGACGCGGTGCTCGCCGGGCCCTGCGATGACCTCGTGGACGTCATGGACCGGATCCTCACCCTGCAGCGGTTGCACGGCCACCCGGGCCTGCGCAAAGCCGCCAAAGTCATCGAGCGCACGCGCAACATCCTCCGGGGCGCTGCGCTGCGCCAGCCCCAGGTCGAGCCCAGCCGACTGGCCGAAGCCCCGGAACGGCAGCTCTGGGAGCTCTACCGCGCCCACGAGCCGCGCCTGGTCCGGCTCGCCCAGGAGAAGGCGTACGCCGAGGCCACGACGCTCTTCGGCGAGGTGTTCTTCGAGCCGCTGCACCAGTTCTTCGACCAGGTGATGGTCAACGTCCCGGATGAGACGCTCCAGCAGAACCGGCTCGCCTTGATGCAGGCGATTCAGGCGTTGTATACTGACCGCATCGCCGACCTGTCGAAACTCACCTTACTCCACCACGAGGAGCCGGCCGCATGACGAAGAAACCGGGCACGACGGTGAAGCCGAAGACGCGGGCTGTGCGCGCGTCGACGCCGCGCGCGATCAGGACGCCCTCCCGGCGCGCCGCGGGCCAGGCCAAGTCCATCTACCGCTTCGGGGGCGGGCGGGCCGACGGCCGCTCGGGGATGAAGCAGCTCCTGGGGGGGAAGGGCGCGAACCTCGCGGAGATGACGAACCTCGGCGTCCCGGTCCCGCCGGGCTTCACCATCACGACCGACGTCTGCCGGACATTCTACGAGCTGGGCCAGCGCTGGCCGGAGCGCCTGGAACCGCAGCTCGCGCAGGCGCTGCAGTGGCTCGAGCGGATCGCGCAGAAGGGGTTCGGCGACCCGCGCAATCCGCTGCTCGTGTCGGTGCGGTCCGGGTCGGCGGTGTCGATGCCTGGCATGATGGACACCATCCTCAACCTGGGGCTCAACGCGAAGACGGTCCAGGGGCTCATCGTGAAGACGGAGAGCCCCCGGTTCGCCTACGACGCCTACCGCCGGTTCATCCAGATGTTCGGCAACGTCGTCCTGCAGGTCGAGCATCGGCTCTTCGAGGACGCGCTCGCCAGGCAGCGCGCGAAGCACGGGGCCGCCACCGACGCCGACCTGCCGCCCGACGCGCTCAAATCACTCGTCGCCGACTACAAAACGCTCATCAAGACGCACAAGGGCCTCGACTTCCCGGAGGACCCGCAGGAGCAGCTGCGCCTGGCCGTCAACGCCGTCTTCCAGTCCTGGAACAACGAGCGGGCCAACGTCTACCGCCGGCTGCACGACATCCCGCACTCGCTCGGCACGGCGGTCACGGTGCAGTCCATGGTGTTCGGCAACATGGGCAAGCGCTCGCTGACCGGGGTATGCTTCACGCGCGACCCGGGCAGCGGCGAGCGGGCATTCTACGGCGAGTACCTCGTCAACGCGCAGGGGGAGGATGTGGTGGCCGGCATCCGCACGCCCAAGCCCATCGCCGCGCTGCGGACGGAGTTCCCCGCGATCTACGAGCAGCTCTACCGGATCGGGCAGCGCCTCGAGCGGTATTTCACCGAGGTGCAGGACATGGAGTTCACCGTCGAGGAAGGCGTCCTCTACATGCTCCAGACCCGCACCGGCAAGCGCACCGCGCGGGCCGCGGTCCAGTTCGCCACCGACTTCGTCCAAGAGCGGCTCCTCTCGCGCCACCAGGCGCTCCTCCGCGTGGACGCCGAACAGATCGACCAGCTGCTGCATCCCACCATTGACCCCAAGGCCACGCCCCGCGTCATCGCCAAGGGGCTGCCGGCCTCGCCCGGGGCCGCGGTCGGCAAGGTCGTGTTCACCGCCCACCGGGCCGTCGAGCTGGCCGAAGAGGCCGCGGAGCGCGTCATCCTGGTCCGCGAGGAGACCTCGCCCGAGGACATCGAAGGGATGGCCGCAGCGCAGGGGATCCTCACCGCGCGCGGGGGCATCACCTCTCACGCTGCAGTGGTCGGCCGCGGGATGGGGAAGTGCTGCGTCGTCGGCTGCACCGACATCACCGTCCGCGAGGACGAGCGCTACTTCAAGGTGGGTGACCTCATCGTCAAGGAAACCGAACCGATCACCATCAACGGCACCACCGGCGAGGTGATGCTCGGGGAGGTGCCGCTGGTGCAGCCGCAGCTCACCAGCAGCTTCAAGCGGCTGCTGGCGTGGGCCGACCGGGTGCGCCGCCTGCGCGTGCGCGCCAACGCCGACACCCCGCACGACGCGAAGGTGGCGCGGGAGTTCGGCGCGGAGGGCATCGGCCTCTGCCGCACCGAGCACATGTTCTTCGGGGAGGAGCGGCTGCCGGTGGTGCGCGAGATGATCCTCGCGAAGGACCCCGCCGCCCGCAAGGCGGCGCTGACCAAGCTCCTGCCCTTCCAGAAGGAAGATTTCCTCGGCATCTTCGAGGCCATGAAGGGGCTGCCGGTGACGGTGCGGCTGCTGGACCCGCCGCTGCACGAGTTCCTGCCCAACACGCCGGAGGACCAGGAGCGGGTCGCGCAGCAGCTTGGCATCGAGGCGCGGGCGCTGCGCGAGACGGTGAGCGGCCTGCACGAGCTCAACCCCATGCTCGGCCACCGGGGCTGCCGCCTGGGCATCACCTACCCGGAGATCAACGAGATGCAGGCCGAGGCGGTGTTCGAGGCGGCCTGCGAGCTCATCCGGGACGGCGTCAAGGTGATCCCGGAGGTGATGATCCCGCTCGTCGGGCACCCGGAGGAATTCCGCATCGCCAAGCGGACCATCGACGCGGTCGCCCGGGCCGTGACGGCGCGCTACCGGGTGGCGTGCCCGTACCTCGTCGGCACGATGATCGAGGTGCCGCGCGCCGCGCTCGTCGCTGCCGCCATCGCGGCGGAGGCGGAGTTCTTCAGCTTCGGCACCAACGACCTGACCCAGATGACGTTCGGGTTCTCGCGGGATGACATCGGCAAGTTCCTCCCGCACTACCTCAAGCACGCCATCCTGCCCGCCGACCCGTTCATGAAGCTGGACCAGGAGGGGGTCGGGGCGCTGATCCGCCTCGGCATCCAGCAGGGGCGCGCGGCCCGCAGGCAGCTCAAGGTGGGCATCTGCGGCGAGCATGGCGGGGAGCCCTCCTCCATCGAGTTCTGCCACCGGGCCGGCATGGACTACGTGTCCTGCTCGCCCTACCGCGTGCCGGTCGCGCGCCTCGCCGCCGCCCAAGCCGTGTTGCGAGGGAAGAAATCGTGAACATGTCGGGGCGGGTGACGCCGAGGGGAGGTCTCCGACGCCGGCCGCAGTCCCGCCGCGGGACGAGGACGGCAGGCGGAGTCCCGAGGCGGCAGGCCCCGCCCCGGTCAGCCGCATGTGATGTCTGATCCCATCCGGTCCTATCTCAGGGACATCAAAGAGATCCCGCTGCTGACCGCCAGGCAGGAGATCGAGCTCGCCACCAAGATCCGCCGGGGCGACGCCAAGGCGAAGCGCCAGATGACGCTGTCCAACCTGCGCCTCGTCATCAACATCGCCAAGCGCTACGCGCACCTCGGCGTGCCGCTGCTCGATCTGATCGAGGAAGGGAACCTCGGCCTGATGAAGGCGGTCATCAAATACAACCCCAAGAAAGGGTTTCGGTTCTCGACCTACGGCGCCTGGTGGATCCGCCAGTACATCACGCGGGCGATCGCCAACCAGGGCAAGACGGTCCGCATCCCGGTCTACATGACGGAGCTGCTCTCGAAGTTCAAGCGCATCACCGAAGAACTCTCGCAGAAGCTCGCTCGCAGGCCCACCGCCATGGAGCTGGCCCGGCGCATGCGCCTGCCGGTGGAGCGCATCGAGCGGCTGCAGGAGCTCGTCACCTCCTCGCAGGCCACCTCGCTGGAGACGCCGGTCGGGGAAGAGGGCGAGACGGAGATGATCGACCTGCTGCAGGATGAGACCACCCCGTCGCCGCAGGAGGACATCGGCCGGTTCCTCCAGCACGAGCGCATCGCAGCACTCCTCCAGCAGATGGGCGAGCGCGAGCGCCGGGTGCTCGTCCTCCGTTATGGCCTGGAGGACGGCGTGAGCCGCACCCTCGGCGAGACCGCGAAGTTCTTCGACATCACGCGCGAGCGGGTGCGGCAGATCGAAGCGGTCGCCATGCGCAAGCTCCGCGCGCTCATCGCCGCGGAGGAATCGCCCGGGGCGCCCGCAGCCGGCGCCCCCGCGTCCCCCCCGACACGCACCGCCTCCAGGACGCGCCGCAAGCCAAGGCGGAGACACCACAAGCGCCTCGCCCAACGACACGCATGACCCGACCGAGCGCGCGCCTGTAGCTCAAACTGGATAGAGCGGGGGCGTCCTAAGCCCTGCGTTGCAGGTTCGACTCCTGCCAGGCGCA
>JAHFGZ010000029.1 GCA_023247155.1 Candidatus Omnitrophota bacterium | reverse complement strand
TCATCACGGTCCCGAAGACCGAGGAGTTCCTCTCCCCCCTCGTCGTCGCCGTCCCGCTGCAGCTCTTCGCCTACTACATGGCGGAGGCCAACGGGTGTGACATTGATCAACCACCGAACCTGGCCAAGAGCGTCACCGTCGAATGACATGGCGGGCGCGCTGGTCATCGTCGCCACCCCGATCGGCAATCTCCAGGACATCTCGCTGCGGGCGATTGAGACCCTGAAGACGGTCGACCTCATCGCGTGCGAGGATACGCGCCACTCCGCCATCCTGCTGCAATCCTACGGGGTCACCACCCCGACTACGAGCTACCACAGCTACACGTCGCGGGGGAAAGCGGCCCGGCTGATCGAGCAGCTGCGCGAGGGAACGCGGGTGGCGCTGATCTCGGATGCGGGGCTGCCCGGCGTCTCCGACCCCGGCGCGGCGCTCGTGCAGGCGGCGGTTGCGGCGGGCGTCCCGGTGGAGGTGATCCCTGGGGCGACCGCGGCGCTCATGGGGCTGGTGCTGTCCGGATTCCCGACGGACCGGTTCGTCTTCGAGGGGTTCCTACCCGCGAAACCCGGCGCGCGCCGCGCGAAGCTGGAGGCGCTGCGCGAGGAGCCGCGGACGGTCGTCCTCTACGAGTCGCCGCACCGGCTGCTGAAGGCGTTGCAGGCGATCGAGGCGGTGTTCGGCGACATCCCGATGGCGGTCAGCCGGGAGCTGACGAAGCGGTTCGAGGAGACGCGCCGCGACCGGGTCAGCCGCTTGGGCGCGCACTTCGCCCAACACCCCCCGCGCGGGGAGTTCGTCCTGGTGCTGCCGCCGAAACGGTTGAGGGGCCATGGGGAATAACATCCATCCGAGCGCCATCATCGGCAAGGGCGTGACGCTCGGCGAGGGGAACACGATCGGCCCGGGCTGCATCCTCGAAGACGGGGCGGCGCTCGGCTCGCGCAACACGCTCTGGGCCCACGTCTACGTCGGGCCCGGCACGGCGCTCGGCGACGATAACCAGCTCCACATGGGCGCGGTCATCGGGCACGTGCCCCAGGACATGGCGTTCGGAGGCGGTGAGACGTTCACCCGGATCGGGCACCGGAACACCATCCGCGAGTACGTCACGATCCACCGCGGGACGAAGGCGGCTTCCGCCACCCTGGTGGGCGATGAGAACGTCTTCATGGCGGGTTCACACCTCGGGCACAACTGCCAGGTCGGCTCCCGCACCACCCTGGCCAACCTCGCGACCCTGGCCGGGCACTGCGTCGTGGAGGACGGGGCGGTGCTCTCCGGCATGATCGTGGTGCACCAGTTCGTCCGCATCGGGCGCCTGGCGATGGTGAGCGGGCTCTCGGCGGTGAACAAGGACGTGCCGCCCTACCTGCTCTGCGGCGGCCGGCCGGCGGTCATTCAGGGGCTCAACGCGGTGGGGCTGCGGCGGGCAGGGCTGTCCCCGCCCATCCGCGAGGAGATCAAGCGCGCCTACAAGCTCCTCTACCGCGAGGGGCGAAACGTCCACCACGCGCTGGAGGCGATCGAGCGGGAGTGCCAGTCGGCGGAGGTGAAGGCGCTGCTCGACTTCGTCAGTGGCTCCGCGCGCGGGATCTGCGCCGGCATCGGGAGCGGCGAGGAAGGTGAGGCCGAATCTGTCCTTCCCAGGAAGCCATTACAGCAGACAAATATCTAGGTAAATAGCCCATTGACAGTTTGAGCGGTTGTTGAGTATAATAACATCACGCTGTGACCTTTAAAGGCCCGTCCGGAGAGGCGGGAAAGGGATGATGCGGATAAGCGGTTGTCAAGCGAGCAGGGAATCCCAGCCCCGTGGCTGGGTTTTTTTGTGCCCGGAGGCGGCGTGATGGAGCCTGAGCCGCCGGCCGCGTTCCGGGAGAAAGCCAAGGTCATGGACGCCGAGGCGATCCGGCGCGCCCTGACCCGGATCGCCCACGAGGTCCTGGAGCGCCACAAGGGAAGCGACAGCCTTGCGCTCGTGGGGATCCGCACGCGCGGCGCCATCCTCGCGCAGCGCCTGGCGAAGGCCATCGAGGCGGTCGATGGCCGGCCGGTGCCGGTGGGGGTGCTCGACATCACCCTCTACCGCGACGACCTCTCCCGCATCGCCCCCAACCCCGTCGTCCACGCCACCGAGATTCCGTTCGACGTCACCGAGCTGCACATCGTCCTCGTGGACGACGTCCTGTTCACCGGCCGGACCATCCGGGCCGCGCTCAACGCCCTCACGGACCTGGGCCGCCCCAAGACGATCCAGCTGGCCGTCCTGCTGGACCGCGGCCACCGCGAGCTGCCCATCCGGGCCGACTTCGTCGGCAAGAACATCCCCACGCACCTGCGCGAGCGGGTGGAGGTGCGGCTGGCCGAGCTCGACGAGAAGGACGAGGTCGTCCTCGAAACGCCCGTCGATGCGGAGGTCCGGTGATGGGGGCGACGCTGACCACGTCCCGAGCGGCGCAGACGGCGCGCTGGACGCGCAAGGACCTGCTGGACCTCCGGACCCTCTCAGCCGGCGAGATCCGCCTGATCCTCCAGACCGCCGAGTCGTTCCGCGAGGTGTCGCTGCGGCCGATCAAAAAGGTGCCGGCGCTGCGCGGGAGGACCGTCGTGAACCTCTTCTTCGAGCCCAGCACCCGGACCCGCACGTCGTTCGAGCTGGCCGCCAAGCGCCTCTCCGCGGACATCGTGAACATCACCACGCAGCAGTCCAGCCTCTCCAAGGGCGAGACGGTGCTGGACACCGTCCGGAACCTCGAGGCGCTGAAGGTCGACATCCTCGTCATCCGCCACGCGGCGGCCGGCGTGCCGCATCTGGTCGCGAAGCACGCCGCCGCGTCGGTCATCAACGCCGGGGACGGGGCGCACGAGCACCCGACGCAGGCGCTGCTGGACCTGTTCACCATCCAGGAGAAGAAGGGCCGCATCGAGGGGCTGCGCGTCTCCATCATCGGCGACATCGCCCATTCGCGCGTCGCGCGCTCCAACATCTGGGGGCTGACGAAGCTCGGCGCGCAGGTGACCGTCTGCGGCCCCCCGACGCTGCTGCCGCCGCAGATCGAGCAGCTGGGCGTGCGCGTCACGCACCAGCTCGACGAGGCGATCCGCGGCTCGGACGTCCTCATGCTGCTGCGGATCCAGCACGAGCGGCAGGAGGCGATGCTCATCCCGAGCCTGCGGGAGTACCGGCTCACCTACGGCCTCGACCAGGACCGGATGAGCCGCGCCAAGCCGGACGTCCTCATCATGCACCCCGGCCCGGTGAACCGCGGGGTGGAGCTCGATTCGAGCGTGGCGGACGGGCCCTTCTCGGTCATCCTCGACCAGGTGACGAACGGCCTCGCGGTGCGCATGGCGGCGCTGTACCTCGTCGCCGGGGCGCAGGGCAAGCCGGAGGACGCCGGGATGTTCCCGGCCGACGCCTGACATGGCGAAGCTGCTGATCCGGGGCGGACACCTCATCGATCCGGCCAACGGCCGCGACGGCCGGTTCGACCTCCTGCTCGAGCGGGGGAAGATCGCCGACGTGCAGCCCGCCATCCCGGCCAACGGGGCACGCGTCCTCGACGCGGCCAACCAGCTGGTCGTGCCGGGATTCGTGGACCTGCACACGCACCTGCGCCAGCCCGGCCGAGAGGACAAGGAGACGATCGAGTCCGGCTGCCTGGCGGCCCTCCGGGGCGGCTTCACGGCGGTCTGCGCGATGCCGAACACCACCCCTCCGACCGATCACCGGGGCGCGGTGGACTTCATCCACCGGGAAGCGCAGCGCCTGGGCCTGGCGGCGGTCCATCCCATCGGCGCCATTACGAAGGACCGGCAGGGGAAGGAGCTGACGGATTTCGGCGAGCTCTTCGGCGCCGGCTGCATCGCGCTCTCCGACGACGGCCACCCGGTGGCGGATGCGTGGCTCATGCGCCGGGCGCTGGAGTACGCCAAGGTGTTCGGCCGCCCGCTCATCCAGCATGCCGAGGAGCCGCGTCTGGCGGCCGGCGGGGTGGTGCACGAGGGGCTGGTCTCCACCACGCTGGGGCTGCGCGGCATCCCGAGCGAAGCCGAATCGGTCCTCGTCTCGCGCGACATCGCCCTGGCGGAGCTGACCGGCGGGTGGATCCACTTCGCGCACCTCTCGTGCGCGCAGTCGGTCGAGCTCATCCGGCAGGCGAAGCGGCGCGGGGCGCGCGTCACCTGCGAGGTGACGCCGCATCATCTCGCCCTGACCCACGAGGCGGTGGAGGCCTTCAATGCGGACGCCAAGGTGAACCCGCCCCTGCGGACCGAGCCGGACCGGCAGGCGCTGCTCGAGGGGCTGCAGGACGGGACCATCGACTGCATCGCGACTGACCACGCCCCCCACACCGAATGGGAGAAAGCGGCGGATTTCGACTCCGCGCCATTCGGCACGAGCGGCCTGGAGACCGCGCTGGCGGTCTGCGTCGAGACGCTGGTGGCGCCGGGGCGGCTGTCGTGGAGCCGGCTCATCGAGAAGCTCTCGGCCGCCCCGGCGAAGCTCGCCGGCCTGGCCGCCGGGACGCTCAGCGTCGGCGCGGAGGCGAATGTCACGTTCATCGACCCCTCGGCGCGATGGACCGTGGACCCGCAGCGGTTCGCCTCGAAGGGCAAGCACTCGCCGTTCGCCGGATGCACGCTGACCGGCGCGGTGGTGCGGACGCTGTACCGGGGCGTGGGATGAGCCACGCGGCGCGGCCGGCCTGGCTGGTGCTCGAAGACGGCTCCGCGTTCCGCGGGCGCGCGATCGGGGCCGAGGGCGAGGCCTTCGGGGAAGCGGTCTTCAACACCGCGATGACCGGCTACCAGGAGGTCCTGACCGATCCCTCCTACCGGGGCCAGGTCGTGTGCATGACCTACCCGCACATCGGCAACTACGGGGTCAACGAGGAGGACGTCGAGTCGCGCCGTCCGTGGGTCGAGGGGTTCGTCATCCGCTCTCTCTCGCCCGTCGCCAGCAACTTCCGTGCGCAGGGGCCGCTTGACGCCTACCTCAAGCGCCACCGCATCGTGGCGCTTGACGGCGTGGACACGCGGGCGGTGACGCTGCTCCTGCGTCGGCAGGGCTCGATGCGCTGCGGGCTCTCAACGACGGAGCCGGACCCGGAGCGGCTGCTGTCGCGCGTGCAACGTGCCCCGGAGATCGTCGGCACGGACCTCGTCAAGGACGTGACCTGCGAGGCCCCCTACGAGTGGCCGTTGCGGGACAGCCCCCCATCCCCCCTCCCCCGTTCCAGGCATATGGTGGTGATGGACTACGGCGTGAAGTACAACATCCTGCGGGAGCTCGCCGCGCGCGGCTGCCGCGTCACCGTGCTGCCGGCGGCGTCGACGGCAAGCGACATCCTGGCGCACAAGCCCGATGGCGTGGTGCTCTCCAACGGGCCGGGCGACCCGGCGGCGGTGACGTACGCGCTGGCGGCCATCCGCGGGCTGATGGGCCGCGTGCCGATGCTGGGCATCTGCCTGGGTCACCAGCTCCTGGGCCTCGCCTACGGGGGCGAGACCTTCAAGCTGAAGTTCGGCCATCATGGCGGCAACCATCCGGTGCAGGACGTCGCGACGAAGAAAGTCGAGATCACCACCCAGAACCACAACTTCGCGGTCCGGATGGACTCCATCCCGGGGCAGGCGGCCGAGGTCACGCACCAGAACCTGAACGACGGGACCGTCGAAGGGATGCGCCACGCCACGCTGCCCATCGTCAGTCTCCAGTACCACCCGGAGGCCTCGCCCGGCCCGCACGACGCGCGCCATCTCTTCGGGCGGTTTCTGGACCTCGTGGAGGCGGAGTGACCATGCCCCGATTCGTCGCCGATTTCCACATCCACTCCCGCTACAGCCGGGCCTGCTCGAAGGATCTGACGGTCGCCGAGCTGGCCAAGTGGGCCAAGATCAAAGGGATCGGCGTCCTGGGGACCGGCGACTTCACCCATCCGCTCTGGCTCCAGGAGCTCAAGGACGCGCTGCGGGAGACCGGGCGTGGGCTCTACGAGCATGCCGGGGTCCACTTCCTCCTCACGGCGGAGGTGAACACGCTCTTCTACAAGGGCGGCAAGGCGCACCAGATCCACCACGTCCTGTTCGCGCCGAGCCTCGAGGCGGTCGAGCGGATCAACGGGGAGCTTGCGCCGTTCGGCGGCCTCAGCCTCGACGGGCGCCCGACGCTGCGGATGGAGGCGTGGCGCCTCGTGGAGCTCGTCGTGGGGATCGAGCCCCGGTGCCTGGTCGTGCCGGCGCACGCGTGGACGCCGTGGTTTTCACTCTTCGGGTCCACCTCGGGCTTCGACGCGGTGGAGGAGTGCTTCGAGCACCAGGCCAAGCACATCGTCGCCCTGGAGACCGGGCTCTCGTCGGATCCGGCGATGAACTGGCGGCTCTCGGCGCTGGACCGCTACGCCCTCATCTCCAACTCGGACAGCCACTCCGCGCGGCGGCTCGGCCGGGAGGCGAATGTCTTTGACTGTGCGGTGGACTACGACGCCATCGCGGGCGCGCTGCGGACCAAGGACCGGACGAAATTCCTCTGCACGCTCGAGTTCTTCCCGGAGGAGGGGAAGTACCACTACGATGGCCACCGCGCCTGCCAGGTCCGCTGGGCGCCCGCGGAGACCAAGCGGCACGGCTTCCGCTGCCCGGCCTGCGGCAAGCGGGTGACCGTCGGGGTGATGCACCGGGTCGAGGCGCTGGCGGATCGGCCCGAGGGGACGCAGCCGGAGGGCGCCATCCCGTTCAAGCGGGTCGTGCAGCTCGATGAGATCATCGCCGACGCGCTGGGGGTCGGGGTGGGCACCCAGGCGGTCGAGCGCGAGTACCAGCAGCTCATCTATCGCTGCGGCACAGAGTTTGCCGTGCTGCTGGAGACCTCCGAGGAGCAGCTCCGAAAAACCGCGCCCGCCAAGATCGCGGAGGGGATCCTCCGGATGCGGGAGGGGCGCGTGACGGTGGAGCCCGGCTACGACGGCGAGTACGGCAAGGTCAAGCTCTTCGATGACGCCGCCGCGGCGGCCGAGACCGAGCAGCAGATGACGCTCTTCTGACCGATGCCGAAGCGCACGGACTTGAAGAAGATCCTCATCATCGGCTCGGGACCCATCGTCATCTCGCAGGCCTGCGAGTTCGACTACTCCGGCACCCAGGCGTGCAAGGCGCTCCGGGAGGAGGGCTACTCGGTCATCCTGGTCAACTCCAACCCCGCGACCATCATGACCGACCCGGAGATGGCCGACCGGACCTACATCGAGCCCATCACGGCCGAGATCCTGGAGCAGATCATCGAGGCGGAGCGGCCGGACGCGCTGCTGCCGACGCTGGGCGGGCAGACCGCGCTCAACGTGACCGTCCAGCTTGCGGAGCGGGGCGCGCTCTCGCGCTTCCGGGTGGAGCTCATCGGGGCCACCCTCGAGGCCATCAGGCGCGCCGAGGATCGGGCGCTCTTCAAGCGCACCATGGAATCGGCGGGGCTGGAGATCCCGCGCGCCGGCTACGCGCACACCCTCGAGGAGGCCCGCGCCATCGCCGAGCGGATCGGCTTCCCGTGCGTCATCCGGCCCAGCTTCACCCTCGGCGGGACGGGCGGCGGGGTCGCCTATCACCCGGAAGAGCTCGACCGGCTTGCGAAGACGGGCCTGACGCTCTCCATGATCCGCGAGATCTCGGTGGAGGAGTCGGTCATCGGGTGGAAGGAGTTCGAGCTGGAGGTGATGCGGGACGTCGCGGACAACGTCGTCATCGTCTGCTCGATCGAGAACCTCGACCCGATGGGCGTGCACACCGGCGACTCCATCACGGTGGCGCCCGCCCAGACGCTCACCGACCGGGAGTACCAGGAGATGCGCGACGCCGCCATCACGGTCATCCGGGCCATCGGGGTGGAGACCGGCGGCTCGAACGTCCAGTTCGCCGTCCACCCGGACTCGGGGCGGCTCCTCGTCATCGAGATGAACCCCCGCGTCTCGCGCTCCTCGGCGCTCGCCTCCAAGGCGACGGGGTTCCCCATCGCGAAGATCGCGGCCAAGCTCGCGGTCGGCTACACGCTGCACGAACTGGCCAACGACATCACCCAGCAGACGCCGGCGTGCTTCGAGCCCGCCATCGACTACGTCGTCGTCAAGGTGCCCCGCTTCGCCTTCGAGAAGCTCCCCGGGGCGGATCCCACGCTGACGATCCAGATGAAGTCGGTCGGGGAGACGATGGCCATCGGCCGCACCTTTCCCGAGGCGTTCCAGAAGGCGCTCCGGGGCCTTGAGATCCGGAAGGACGGTTGGGAGGGCGGGCCGGGCGGCACGCCGGCGGATCTCTTGCGCCAACGGCTGGCGACCCCGACGGCGGAGCGGATCTTCTATCTCAAGGAGGCGCTCGCCTCCGGGCTGCCGCTCGATGAGGTGTTCCAACTGACGAAGATCGACCGGTGGTTCCTCCGCCAGCTCGACACGCTCATCGCGGAGGAGCGTGCCCTCCAGGCGGCGGGTGAGCAGATGCGCGCCTGCATGGAGACGGCCGTCGGCAGCGCCGCCCAGCTCGCGGGAGCCGAGGTGCTGCGGCGCGCCAAGCAGCACGGCTTCAGCGACCGACAGCTCGCCAGGCTCTGGGGGTTCGACGAGCGCGCCATCCGGGAGTGGCGGTTCCGGTGGGGGGTCGAACCCTCGTACTACCTCGTGGACACCTGCGCGGCCGAGTTCGAGGCGAAGACCCCGTATTACTACTCGACGTATGAGAATCCGCCCCTGGTTCTAGGTTCCAGGTTGAAGGTTCAAGGGGAGGGCAGCCTCGAACCTCGAACCGTGAACCTTGAACCGCGGAAGCGCAAGATCATGGTGCTCGGCGGCGGACCAAATCGGATCGGGCAGGGGATCGAGTTCGACTACTGCTGCGTCCACGCGGCCTTCGCGCTGCGCGAGCTCGGGATCGAGGTCATCATGGTCAACTCGAACCCGGAGACGGTCTCGACCGACTACGACACCTCGGACACGCTCTACTTCGAGCCGGTGACGCTTGAGGACGTGCTCCACATCGTGCGGCGGGAGGCCCCCGACGGGGTGATCGTGCAGTTCGGCGGGCAGACGCCGCTGAACCTCACGATGGGGCTGGCCCAGGCCGGCGTGCCGATCCTCGGCACCAAGCCGGAGACGATCGACCGGACGGAAAACCGCGAGAAGTTCAAGCGGCTCCTGGACGAGTTGGGGCTGCGCCAGTCGCCCAGCGGCACCGCGATGACGCTGGAGGAGGCGCGGCTGACCGCGCACGCCGTCGGCTACCCCTGCCTCGTCCGGCCCTCGTACGTCCTCGGCGGCCGGGCGATGGAGCTCGTCTACGACGACGAGCAGCTCGCGCGGTTCGCGCAGGCGGCGTTCGACGCCTCGCCCGACTTCCCGGTCCTCATCGACAAGTTCCTCGAGGACGCGATCGAGGTGGACGTGGACCTGGTGGGCGACGGGGAGACGTACGTCATCGGGGGCATCCTGGAGCACATCGAGGAGGCGGGCATCCACTCGGGGGACAGCGCCATGGTGCTGCCGCCGCACACGCTCACGGACGAGACGCTCGGCGACATCCGGACGGCCGCCCTCAAGCTGGCCGGGGCGCTCTCGGTCGTCGGGCTGATGAACGTCCAGTTCGCGGTGAAGGACGACGCCGTCTACGTCCTGGAGGTGAACCCCCGCGCCTCCCGGACCGTCCCCTTCATCTCGAAGGCCATCGGGGTCCCGCTGGCCAAGATCGCCACGCGGGCCATGGCCGGCGTCAGCCTGCGCGAGCAGGGCGTCACAGAGGAGGTGGTCCCGCCGTTCCTGGCCGTCAAGGAATCGGTGTTCCCCTTCTCGCGGTTCGCCGGCGTGGACATCCTGCTCGGGCCCGAGATGCGGTCCACCGGCGAGGTCATGGGCCTCGATGAGGACTTCGGGCTGGCGTTCATCAAATCCCAGATCGCGGCCGGCCAGCTCCTCCCGAAGGCGGGCACGGTCTTCGTCAGCGTCAAGAACCGGGACAAGCGCCCGGTGGTCCTCATCGCCCAGCGGCTCGAGGAGATGGGCTTCGAGCTCGTGGCGACCCAGGGCACGCTCAAGGCGCTGCAGCGCTGCGGGGTGCACGCGGGCCTGGTGAAGAAGATCCATGAGGGCCGGCCGAACGTCCTCGACCTGTTGAAGCGCGGCGGCGTGCAGCTCGTGATCAATACGCCCTCGGGCCGGCTGCCGCGCGCGGACGAGGTCCAGATCCGCTCCGCCGCCACGATGCTGGGCATCCCGTGCATCACGACGATCGCCGGGGCACAGGCGTCGGTGAACGGGATCGCGGCGCTGCGCAAGCGCGCGCTGACCGTCACGCCGATCCAACGCTACCACGAGCTCCTGCGCGCCTGAGCCCCATGCCCGCGTCCCCCGAACCGCCGCAGGAGCAGCGCCGGTCCCCGCGCGTGGCCCGCCATCTCCTTGTCCGCTACCGGCCGCCGGGCGGGCGCGGCGCGACGTGGCTGGCGTCGCCCTTGCGCGACCTGAGCAGCGGCGGGGCGCGGTTCCTCTCGGAGCATCCGTTCGCCATCAGGGACACCTTCGAGATGCAGCTCCTGCTGCCTGCCGCGTCCCAGCCCGTGCGGGTGATGGCGCGCGTGGCGTGGGTGAAGCCCGCGGTCATGAGGATGGTGGAGCTCGGCGTGACGTTTGACGCGGGCGATGCCTCGATCCAGCGCCTGATCGACGAGGCGGTCGCGCGCAGGCTGCCGGACCAGGGGCCCGCTTCAGATGCCGCGTGAGCGGCGCCGTTTCCAGCGGGCGGGGGAGGCGCTCGAGGTGCGCTACCGCGAGGCCGGGACGCTGGGCGAGCCGTGGCGCGTCGGGACGGCGATCAGCCTCAGCGCCGGCGGCCTCCGGTTCAGGAGCGAGGGGGCGTTTGCAGCCGACACGCTGCTGAGCCTCCAGCTCCGGCTGCCGGGGGCGGCGGAGCCGGCGGCGCTGAGCGGTCGGATCGTGTGGCACCAGCTGCAGGCCTCCGGGGTGACGGAGGTCGGCGTTGAATTCCTCGACGTCACTGAGACGCAGCGTGCGCTCATCGACCAGCTGGTCGCGTTTCTGAACAAGCGGGTGTAGCGCCACCGCGCGAGGGGCATGGAAGCAGAACAGCGTCGGTTCCATCGGATCCCGGTGCCGCTCACCCTTGCGTGCCGGCGCGCCGGCTCGCTCGCGGACGTCTGGCGGGAGGTGGCGCTGCTCGACCTCAGCGCCGGCGGGGTGGGCTTCGAGAGCGAGGAGCCGTATGACACGGACGAGCTGCTGGACCTGCGGCTTCACCTGCCGGGCTCCGGCGCGCCGCTCCTCCTGCGCGGGCGGGTGGTCCGGAGCCGCGCGCAGCCGGCAGGGATCGTGGCGTGCGCCGTGGAGTTCCTCGGCATGGAACCGACCCAACAAGCCGCGCTCGATGACCTGGTCGCCTTTCTGAGCCGGCGGCTCGAGTGACGATGGCGGACCTGCGGGTCGCCCTCGGGTCGCTGACGCTGCGCAACCCCGTGCTGGCGGCCGCCGGCACGTTCGGGTACGGGCTGGAGTTCGCCCGCACCGTCCGGCTGTCGCGGCTCGGGGCGCTCGTGACCAAGACAGTGACCCGGCACCCCCGCGCCGGCCATCCGCCGCCGCGCCTGGTGGAGACGCCCTCGGGGATGCTGAACGCGGTCGGGCTGCAGAACGTGGGGCTCGACGCGTTCCTCCGGGACAAGCTGCCCGCCCTGCGGCGACATGACGTCCCGGTGATCGCGAGCATCCTGAGCGACTCGCCGGACGAGCTGGGGGAGATGGCCCAGGCGCTTGACCGCGCCG
>JAHFGZ010000028.1:10668-11866 GCA_023247155.1 Candidatus Omnitrophota bacterium | reverse complement strand
CTAGTGCCTCGATCCTTCGACTCGGCCTTCGGCCTCGCTCAGGATCGTGGTGAGCGAGCGAAGCGAGTCGAACCACGATGATGACCGAGCGTGAGCGGCTGATCCGCCTGAATCTCATCCCGGGGCTCGGCTCCACCTGGCTGCGCCGGGTGCTGGACGCGTTCGACGGCCTCGACCGGCTCTGGGCGGCCGATGTCACCGAACTGCAGCGGGTGGCCGGGATCAGCCCGCAAGCCGCCGAGCGGCTCGCCGCCGCCCGCCAGGACGATGCGCGCCTTTCGCGGGAGCTGGCGCTGGCCGAGCGCTGCGGGGCGGCCATCGTCACGCTCGCCGACGCCGCGTATCCGAAGCGGCTCAGGACCATCCCGGACCCGCCGCTTGCGCTCTACGTCCGGGGCGCGCTGGCCGCGGCGGACGAAACGGCCGTCGCGGTCGTGGGCTCGCGCCGCGCGTCGCCCTACGGCCTCCAGTGCGCGGAGCGCTTGAGCGAGGAGCTGGCGCTGCGCGGGATCAGCGTCGTCTCGGGGCTGGCCCTCGGCATCGATGGCGCGGCCCATCGCGGCGCGCTGCGCTCCGGGGGACGGACCCTGGCGGTGCTCGGCAGCGGAATGAGCCGGCTCTATCCGCCACAGCATGAGCGGTTGGCGTCCCGGGTGGCCGAGCAGGGAGCGGTGCTCTCCGAGTATCCCCTGGAAACCGACCCGCTGCCGCACCATTTCCCCCGGCGCAACCGGCTCATCAGCGGCCTGTCGCTTGGCGTGGTCGTCGTGGAGGCCTCCGGGCGCAGCGGGGCGCTCATCACCGCGGACATGGCGCTTGAGCAGGGCCGGGAGGTGTTCGCCGTGCCCGGGCCGATGACGTCCGTGACCTCGGAGGGGACGCACCGCCTCCTGAAGCAGGGGGCGCGCCTGGTGACCTCGGTGGAGGACGTGCTCGACGAGCTGCGGCTGCGCCCGCAGGCGGTTGGCGCGTCGGAAGCGGGGGTGGCCGGATGAGGGTCAGCGTGAACGGCCAGCCGCGCGAGCTCGCCGATGGGAACACCGTCTCGCAGCTTCTGGAGACGCTCCAGGTGCAGCCGGAGCGCGTGGTGGTGGAGCTGAACCTCCAGATCCTCAAGCGGGCGCAGCATGCGCAGACCGTGTTACACGAGAGCGACCAGGTGGAGATCGTCCAGTTCGTCGGCGGCGGATGACGGTGA
>JAHFGZ010000028.1:0-10568 GCA_023247155.1 Candidatus Omnitrophota bacterium | reverse complement strand
TTCGCGCCGCACTACATCGTCATCCAGAAGCGCCGGAAGATCGCCAAGCAGCTTCAGGAGGCGGCGCGGGACAAGGCGGCCGTCTACCTGGCGCCCGACCCGGACCGCGAGGGCGAGGCGATCAGCTGGCATCTCGAGCGGCTGCTGCGGGACGACGAGGCCGCGCAGGCCAAGAAGGCCGCGGCGAAGCCGGCGCGCCCGGCCGCCGGCAAGAGCGCGGCGCAATCCAAGGGGACGCTCGCGCCGCGCGACGGCCGCCGGATCTACCGCGTCACGTTCCATGAAATCACGCCCCAGGCGGTGAAGGCGGCCGTCCAGCGCCCGGGGGCCATTAACCTGAAGAAGGTCAACGCCCAGCAGGCGCGCCGGATCCTCGACCGGCTGGTCGGCTACTCGCTCTCCCCGCTCCTGTGGAAGAAAGTCGGGCGGGGCCTCTCGGCCGGGCGGGTGCAGTCCGTGGCGCTGCGGCTCATCGTCGAGCGCGAGAAAGCCATTGAAGCGTTCACGCCGCAGGAGTACTGGACGATCGAGGCCGAGCTGCAACAGGCCTCCGGCGGTCCGTCGTTCAAGGCGCGGCTCGACAAGATCGGCGACCAACCCGCCGACCTCAAGACCCAGGCCGAGGCCGAGCGAATCGCCGCCGAGCTGCGCCGGCAGCCCTTCGCCGTCGCGGCGGTCGAGGAGAAGGAGCAGAAGCGCTACCCCAAGCCGCCGTTCACGACCAGCACCCTCCAGCAGGAGGCGTTCAACACGCTCGGCTATTCCTCCGCCCGGACGATGCGGATCGCCCAGCAGCTCTACGAGGGGCTGGAGATCGGGGAGGCGGACCCCGCGGGCCTCATCACCTACATGCGGACCGACGCGGTCCGCGTCGCCGCGGAGGCGGTGACGGCGGTGCGCTCAGCTATCGCCAAGCGGTTCGGCAAGCCCTCGCTCCCCGCCGCCCCGCGGCTCTACAAAGCCAGGAAGTCCGCCCAGGAGGCGCACGAGGCGATCCGGCCGACGAGCGTTGCGCGCATCCCCGACTCGCTGAAGCCGTTCCTCACCGACGAGCAGCTCAACCTGTATCGACTGATCTGGCAGCGGTTCGTCGCGAGCCAGATGGCGGACGCGGTGGACCGGGTCGTGAGCGCGCAGATCCACGCCGGCCGGTTCCGCCTGAAGGCCAGCGGCCGCACCGCGCTGTTCGCCGGCTGGACGCAGGTGTACCAGGAGGCGGCGGAGCCGGAGCCAGACGACGGGGCGCTGCCCGAGGGCGCGCTGCCGCCGCTGGCGAAGGGCGACCGGCTGACGCTGGCGGGGGTGAGCCCCTCGCAGCACTTCACGAAGCCCCCGCGCCGGTTCACCGACGCCTCGCTGGTCAAGGCGCTGGAAGAGGAGGGCATCGGCCGCCCCAGCACCTACGCGCCCACCATCCAGACGATCGTGGCCCGCGACTACGTGCGGCGGACGGGCGGCAGCCTCGTGCCGACCCCGCTCGGGCGGATCGTGACGGAGATGCTGATCGAGCATTTCCCCGAGGTCATGGACCTGAAGTTCACCGCCGAGCTGGAGGAGGAGCTGGACCGGATCGAGGAGGGGAACCTGGAGTGGGTCTCTGTGGTCCGACACTTCTACACGCCGTTCTCCTCCCGCGTCAGCGCCGCGCAGGAGAAGATGCGCGAGGTCAAGCGCGAGGTCATCCCGACGGAGCATGTCTGCGAGCGGTGCGGCAAGCCGATGGTGATCAAGTGGGGGCGCTTCGGCCAGTTCCTGAGCTGCTCAGGCTACCCCGACTGCAAGAACGCCCGGCCGGTGCCCACCGGCGTGGCCTGCCCGCAGCCGGGTTGCGGGGGCGAGCTCATCGAGCGCCGCGCCCGCGGCCGGCACTTCTACGGCTGCTCCAAGTACCCCGCCTGCCGGTACACCACGCGGCGGCTGGAGCCGCCGCCAGGCAGGGAGACCAACGCATCCGAGGCCGACGGTGAGGAAACCGCTTAGCCCGGCCGAGCGCTTCCTGCGGTACCTAAGCGCGGAGCGCAACGCCTCGGACCACACCTGCCGCAACTACGCGTTTGACCTGGAGCTGTTCTTTCGATTCCTGGGGCACCGGCGCCTGGGCGCGCTGACCCCGCTCGACGTGCGGCGGTTCGTCGCGCACCTCAGCGCGGGCCACAGCTCCCGCCGGACCATCGCGCGGCGGCTCTCCTGCCTGCGCAGCTTCTTCCGGTTCCTCTGCCGCGAGGGGACGCTGGACCACAACCCGGCGGAGGCGGTGCCGACCCCGCGGTTGGACCAGCGGCTGCCGTCCTTCCTGGATGAGCAGCAGGTCAGCCGCCTCCTCGACATGCCGCCGGCCGAGCGGTGGAGGGGATTGCGCGACCGGGCCATCCTGGAAACGCTCTACTCGACCGGGATGCGGGTCAGCGAGCTGACGGGGCTCAACCGCGAGGATCTCGATGAGATCTCCGGCACGGTCATCGTCCGCGGCAAGGGCAAGAAGGAGCGGCTCTGCCCGATCGGCGCCACCGCCCTGGGCGCGATCCGGCGCTACCTGGCGGCGCGCCCGTCAGCGAAGCGGTTGCGCGTGCCGTATGCCATCTTCGTGAGCCAGAAGGGCACGCGCCTCACGGTGCGCCAGGTGGACCGGCTGCTCGCGCGGTACGTCCGGCAGGCCCATCTGCCCTCGGCGATCAGCCCGCACAGCCTGCGGCACAGCTTCGCCACGCACCTGCTCGACCGCGGGGCGGACCTGCGCAGCGTCCAGGAGCTGCTGGGCCACGCGAGCCTCTCCACGACGCAGATCTACACGCACGTCACCGCGCAGCGGTTGAAGAAGATCTATGACCAGGCCCATCCCCGCGCCTAGAAATGGGACCGGGTCTATTTTTTCCCAGGGCCGAGCTCAAGAAAAAATAGACCCGGTCCCAATTTTTCGGTACCGATTTTCCATGTGGCTCCTGTATGAGGTGCTCTTCGTCATCGGGTTGCTCGGCTACCTCCCCCGTGCGGTCTGGCGGCGGCGGCTGCCGCACCCCGGCTGGGCGATGCGGCTGGGGCGTTACCCGGAGCCGGTCGCGCGGGCGCTGGGCGGCCGGCGCACCATCTGGGTGCACGCGGTCAGCGTGGGCGAGGTGCTGGCCGCCCGCCCGCTGCTGGCCGCGCTGCGCCAGGCGGCCCCCGCCGAGCCGATGGTGCTCTCCACGATCACGCCGAGCGGGTTTGCCATGGCCGCGCGGCACGTCGGCGCCGGCGGCGTGGCGGTCTACTTCCCCCTGGACCTGCGCTTCTGCGTGGCGAGGGCGCTGGACGCGCTCCGCCCCCGCCTGCTCCTCCTGATGGAATCCGAGCTCTGGCCGACGGCGATCCGCCTCGCCATGGCGCGCGGCATCCCGGTCGTGGTCGTCAACGGCCGCCTGTCGCCCAGCTCGTTCGCCCGGTACCGGCTGGCGCAGCCATGGGTCCGCTCGATGTTGAGCCGGGTGGTCCTCTTCCTGATGCAGAGCCAGGTGGACGCGGACCGCCTCCTCCAGCTCGGGGCGCCGCCGGATCGGGTGCGGGTCGTCGGCAGCCTGAAGTGGGACGCCAGCCTCCTGGTGCGCCCTGACCCCGAGGCGGTCCGGCAGCTGGCCGGCCGCCTGGGGCTCGGCGGACGGGAGATGGTGCTCGTCGCGGGCAGCACCCACCGGGGGGAAGAGGCGACGGTGCTCGGCGCGTTCCGGACGCTGCGCGCCTCCCGCGCGGACGCGCGGGCGGTCATCGCCCCGCGGCACCTGGAGCGGCTCGATGAGGTGGAGCGGCTCGCGCGCCAGGCGGGGTTCGCCGTCGCGCGGCTCTCCCGGGCGGACGGCGCCGGCCGCTGGCAGGTCGGCCTCGTCGACACGTGGGGCCAACTGCCGCTCTACTACGGCCTCGCCTCGGTCGTCTTCATCGGCGGCAGCCTCATCCCGCACGGCGGCCAGAACCCCCTGGAGGCGGCGAGCCTCGGCAAGCCGGTGGTGTTCGGCCCGTCGATGCACAACTTCGAGGCGATCGCCCACCAGCTGCTCGCGCACCGCGCCGCCCGGCAGGTGGCGAGCGGCGAGGAGCTCTCCCGCGTGCTCGCGGAGCTCTCGCTCCACGACGCCGACGCGCAGGCGATGGGCCGGCGGGCCCAGGCGCTCACGGGACAGTTCCAGGGGGCGACCCAGCGCACCCTCGAGGCGCTCCAGCCGTTTGTGGCCGGCGCGACCTCTCGCGCCTCTTCCTAGACACCCCTCCGTCGACGACGTACAATACCCCCATGTGGCAGTCGCTCCATGACGCCTGGTGGCGTCTTGCCACGCAGCACCGCCCGCACTCCTTCGTGGATGCCCTCGCCTGCCGCGCGCTCAAGACCGCCTCGGTCGCGTATGGGGCGGCCGTGACCCTGCGCAACCTCGCGTACGACCGGGGCTGGGCGCGGCAGGTCCGGTTGCCCTGCCGGGTGGTGAGCGTCGGCAACGTGACGGTCGGGGGCACCGGCAAGACCGCCTGCGTCGAGCTCATCGCCCGGAAGCTGGGGCGGCTTGGCCGGCGCGTCGCGGTGCTCACGCGCGGCTACGGCGGGGCCCGGCGGGAGTACTGGCTCCGCGCGTCGGACGGGCGGCTCGACGTGAACGGGGAGGTCCCGGTCAGTCTCGACGGGCTCGCGGATGAGCCGCAGCTCTTGGCGCGCCATCTGGCGGGCGTCCCGGTGCTGGTCGGGGCGCGCCGCGAGCGGACCGGCCGTCTCGCGTGCCGGGCATTCGGGATCGACACCGTCGTCCTGGACGATGCCTTCCAGCACCGGCGCGTGCAGCGCGATTGCGACATCGTCCTGGTCCACGCCCGCACGCCGCTCGGCGGGTGGGCGGGGCTGCCGCGCGGCCCCATGCGCGAGCCGCTCACGGCGCTTGGGCGCGCGCACGTGGTGATCGTCACGAAGGCGGACGAAGCGCTTGAGACGCTCGGGGCGCTTGGCGAGCGGCTGCGCGCGCTCAGCCCGGAGGCCGTCCTGGTGACGGCGGCGCATGTCCCGGCGGGCCTCGTGGACGGCATGACCGGCGAGCGCCACGAGCCGTCCCGCCTCGACGGGATGCGCGTGGGCCTGGTCTCGTCCATCGGCGACCCGGAGGGGTTCGAGGCGACGGTGCGGCGGCTCCACGCGACGGTGCTCTGGCATCGGGCCTTTCCGGACCACCATCCGTATCGGGCGTCCGACTGGGCCGCCGTGTGCGGGCGCGCCTCGGCGGAGCGCCCCGAGGCGATCCTCACGACGGAGAAGGACTGGGTGCGCCTGGCGCCGGTGGCGGCGGCCTGCGGGCCCGCGCCGGCGCCGGTGTGGGTCTTGGGGATCGCGATGCAGCTGCTCAGCGGGGAAGAGGCGTTGGATGCTCGACTGGCTGGCCTGTGCGCTCGTTAAGGCGGCCAGCGCGCTGCTCTGCCGGTTGCCGCCCGGCGCCGCCGTGTGGCTGGGCGAGCAGCTCGGCCTCCTGGCGTGTTGGCTCCAGCCGAAGCGCACGGCCATCGGCCTCTCGAACCTTCGCGCCGCGTTCGACGGCCAGCTGAGCCCCGTCCAGGCGCGCCGGCTCATCCACGCCTGTTACCAGCAACTGGGCGCGGGGATCGTCGAGATGCTGCGGCTGCCCGCCATCGACCGGTCGTATCTGGACCGCTACGTGACGTTTGACGGGCTCCGCCATTTCAATCAGGCGGTCGCCTCCGGCCGTCCGGTCATCCTCCTCACGGGACACTACGGCAACTGGGAGCTCTCGTCCATCGTCGCGGCGCTCCTGGGCTACCCCATCGTGGCGCTGGCGCGCGCGCAGGAGCGGCTGCCCCGGTTGTACCGGCTGCTCGTGTCCTATCGGGAGTCCAAGGGCTGCACGGTCGTCCACAAGGGCGGGGCGATGAAGCGACTGATCGCCGCCCTGGGGCAGGGGCGGCCCATCGGGATCGTCGGCGATCAGGCCAGCCGCCAGGGGGTCTTCGTCGACTTCTTCGGCCGCCCGGCGCTGTTCGCGACGGGGCCGTTTGAGCTGGCCTATGAGAAGGGCGCGGTGATCCTGCCGGCGTTCATCCACCGGGTCCGCGGGCCGTTCCACCGGCTGGTCGTCGAGCCGCCCATCCGGTTTCCCCGCGAGCAACCGCGCGCGGCCGCGGTGCGGCAGGGCATCGAGCGGTTCGCCGCCGCCCTGGCCGCGCACATCCGGGAGGATCCGGGCCAATGGCTCTGGATGCACAAGCGGTGGAAGCACACGCCGGCCCGTCGGGTCCTCGTCCTGAGCGACGGCAAGCTCGGCCATCTCAAGCAGTCGCTGGCGGTCGTCGACGCCTTCCGGGACCGCCACCCCGACCTGCGCGCCGAGGTCATCGAGGTCCGGTACCGGCATCCGCTCGCCAGGGCGGTGGCGCTGCTCTGGGCCTGGTGGATGCCGCGGGGCCTCGGCGCCGCCCGGTGCCTGCAGTGGGCCCTGCATCCTGAGACCGCTGCGGCGCTGCTGACGCGCTATGCCGACTGCATCGTCTCGTGCGGGGCTTCCCCCGCGCCGGTGAACCTGCTCTGGGCCGACGAAAACCGGGCGCACGCCATCGCCATCATGAACCCCGCCCCGCTGCCGCTTGGCCGGTTCACCCTCGTCATCGTCCCGCGCCACGACAGGCTCCGCCGCCGCCCGAACGTCGTGGAGACCGCCGGCGCGCTCGTGACCCGGCTGCCCGAGGAGGCCCTCCGGGCGGCGGGAGAGCGGCTCCAGGCGCATCCCCGGTTCCGCGACGCACACGCCCGCCCCGGCCATCCGGCGATCGCGGTGTTTATCGGCGGGGACAGCGCGCACTACGAGATCAGCGCGGCGTTCGCCGAGTCGCTCATCCGGCAGGTGCTCGCGGCGTGCGACGGCGCGGGCGGGTCGTGCCTTGTGACCACCTCGCGGCGCACGTCCCCGGCGGTTGAGCGCGTGCTCGCTGAGCGGCTGAACCAATCCCCCCGCTGCCGGCTCCTGCTCCTCGCCAGCCGGGATCCATTGGACGGCACCATGGAAGGGCTGATGGGCGCGGCGGACGTCGCCGTCGTCACCGGCGAGAGCATCTCGATGGTCTCAGAGGTGTGCGCGAGCGGCCGGCGGGTGGTGGTGATCGAGCCGGCCCGCCGGGGAAGCGCGGCGGCCACGCTGACGAAGCACCAGCGGTTCCTGCAGGGGCTCGTGCGGGACGGGTATGCGCGGATGGCCCCGCTCCCGGAGCTGGGCCTGGCGATTCAGCGCGCGCTCAGCGAGCCGCCGTCAGGCAAACGGCTGGAGACCCTTGAGCGCGTCCGCGAGGCGGTCGCGCGGCTCCTCCCATGAGGACGGACGCGGGGGTCCCCCACCCGGCGCCACCCGCCCGCCGAGGGGGGTGTTCGACGGAGCAGCGTGATGGCCTGATGCACGTCCTGCAGCTGGTCCCGACGCTTGACGTCGGCGGCGTGGAGCGCGGGGTGCTGGACCTGGCCAAGGGGCTCCTTGCGCGGGGCCACCGGGTCAGCGTGGTCTCGGCGGGCGGCTCGCTGGTCGCTCGGCTGACGGCGCTCGGGGCGGTCCACCATCAGCTGCCCGTGGATCAGAAGTCGCTCGCCGGCATCTTTGCGTGCATCCCCGCCGTCACGCAGATCATCCGCGAGACGGGGGTGGACCTCGTGCACGCGCGGTCGCGCATCCCCGCCTGGATCGGCTTTGCGGCTGCCCGGCGCGCCCAGCGCCCGTTCCTCACCACCGCCCACGGTTTCTACACGCCGCATCCAGGTTCGCGCGTCATGGTCTGGGGACGGCTGGTCATCGCGCCCTCGGAGGCGCTCGGGCAGTATCTGGTGGAGCGGTTCCGGCTTCCCCGGACGCGGCTGCGCGTGATCCCGCGCGGCGTGGACCTTGAGGAATTCGCGTTCCAGCCGCCCGACGCCCACCACGGCCCGTGGCGCCTCGGCCTCTTCGGGAGGCTGAGCCCGCTCAAGGGGCAGGAGGTGGCGCTGCGCGCGTGCGCCCGCCTCGTCCGCAAGGGGGTTCCGATCACGCTGTGCCTCGCCGGCGGCGCGCCGGGCGCGCCGGCCCGCCAGGCGCTCGACGCCCTCGTCGCGTCGTTCGGGCTGCAGGATCACGTGGAGTGGCTGGGCGTCCAGCAGGACATGCCCGCCTGCATCGCCTCGGTGGACCTCGTGCTCGTCCCGTCCACCTACCCGGAGTCGTTCGGCCGCAGCGCCATCGAGGCGCAGGCGGTGGGGCGGCCGGTCATCGCCTCGCGCGTGGGGGCCTTGGGCGAGCTGATCGAGGACGGGCACAACGGCCTGCTGGTGCCGCCGCGGGACCACGAAGCGCTCGCGCTCGCCATCGAGCGGCTGCTCAACGATCCGGCGCTGCGCGCGCGCTGCGTCGAGGCCGGCCGCCGCCGCGTGGAGTCGGAGTGGCCGCTCGGGTGGATGGTCGAGCGGACGCTGGCGGTCTACGACGAATGCCTGACCCGGCCGCGGATCCTGATCTGGAAGCTGAGCGCGCTGGGGGACGTCATCCTGTCCACGCCCAGCCTCCGGGCCGTCCGCCGCCAGTTCCCGGCGGCGCACCTCACGCTGGCCGTCGGACGCTCGGCCTATGAAGCGGTCGCCCGGTGCCCGTACCTTGATGAGATCCTCATCGACCAGCCGCGGCGCCGGCCGCGACGCTTTCGGCGCGACCTGGGATTGTTGCGGCGCCTGCGGGAGGGGGCGTTCGACCTCTCCATCGACCTGCAGAACAGCCGCCGCACGCATCTGTTGGCCTGGTGGGCCGGTATCCCGATTCGGATCGGCTACCGCCGGAAGCTCGGCTGGCTGCTGAACCGGGGGGTGCGCCTTCCGCGCGTGGTGCTCGCGCCCGTCGCGCACCAGCACCACCTCCTGCGGCAGGCGGGCATCGCGCCGGACGGCGACGCACTCGAGCTGTGGCCCTCGCCGGCGGACGACGCGCGGGCCGCCGAGCTGATCCGGCCGACCGGGCCGGCGTTCATGCGCCTCGTCGGTATGCATCCGGGTGGCAGCGGGCGGTGGCGGACGAAGCGGTGGGAGCTGAGCCGCTGGGCCCGCGTGTGCGACGCGCTGGCCGAGCGGGGGGTCCGCGTCGTCGTGACCGGCGGATCGGACGAATGGCCGCTGGGGAAGGAGCTCCTCCGGCTCACCACCAGCGGCTCGCCCGACCTCCTGATCGGCAAGACGAGCCTGATGGAGCTGGCGTGCGTCATCAAGCGCTGCCAGGTCTTCCTGGCCCATGATTCGTCCGCCCTCCACCTCGCCGCCGCGGTTGGGACCCCGACGATCGCGCTGTTCGGCCCCACCGATCCCCGGCGCCACCTGCCGCCGACGTTCACCGGGCAGGTCATCAAGAAGGATGTCTTCTGCAGCCCCTGCTACTCCCCCCGCTGCCGGACGATCACGCATGCGTGCATGAACACCATCGGCGTCGAGGAGGTGCTCAGCGCCGTCTGGGGGCTGCTCGCCCAGACCGACCAGCCCGCCGCACGCTGATGCGCATCCTCCACCTCACGTCCCACCTCAACGTCGGCGGCGTCGCCCGCTACGCCGTGTCCGTCGCCAAGGCGCTGCGCCGGCGCGGACACGACGTGGTCATCGCCTCGGGCGGCGGCGAGCTGGAACCCGACGCGGCCGCTGCAGGCGTGGCGCACTGGCGCGTGCCGCTGCACACGAGCGCCGAGTTCAGCCCGCAGGTCTTCGCCGCCGCCTGGCGGATGAGCCGGCGGCTGCGGCGGGAGCCGGTTGACCTGCTCCACGCCCATACCCGGACAAGCCAGGTGGCCGCCGCGGGGCTCGCGCGGGCGCTCCGGATCCCGTACGTGACGACGTGGCACGGCGTCTTCCGCCCCAACCTCGGCCGCCGGCTGTGGCCGTGCACCGGCGACCTGACGGTGGCGATCAGCCGGCCGGTCCAGCAGCAGCTCCTGACGGTGTTCCGCGTGAGCGGTGCGCGCATCCGGCTCATCCCCAACGGCGTCGACCCGGCGCATTTCGCCTCGGCGCCCGACGCCGCCCTGGTGGCGCAGTACCGCGATCGCCATCAGCTGCCCGCCGGCCAGCCGGTGATCGGGGCGGTCGGCCGACTCGCCTCAGGCGGCGTCAAAGGGTTGGACCTGCTGCTGGGGGCGGTGCACGCGCTGCGGCAGGAGCTGCCGGATCTCCACCTGCTCATCGTCGGGGACGGCCCCCGACGCCCGTTCCTCGAGCGGATGAGCCGGGACCTCGGGCTGTCCTCTCGCGTCCACTTCGCCGGCTCCGCGGCGGATACCCGCGTGCCGCTGGCGCTCATGCAGGTGTTCGCGTTCCCGGTGCGGTGGCAGGAGGGGTTCGGGTTGTCGCTCATCGAGGCGATGGCGGCGGGCAAACCCGTCGTGGCCACGCGCACCGGCGCGGTGCCGGACATCGTGGAGGACGGACGCCACGGCCTGCTGGTGCCTCCGGAGGATGCCGCCTCGCTGGCCCAGGGGATCGCGCGGCTGCTCAAGGACCCGGCCGCCGCCTCCCGGATGGGCAGGGAGGCGCAGGCGCGCGTGCGGCAGGCCTTCAGCCTCGACCGGAT
>JAHFGZ010000002.1:42630-48001 GCA_023247155.1 Candidatus Omnitrophota bacterium | reverse complement strand
AGCAGCACCTGGCCGTTGCCCCGCGGGCTCAGGTCGATCAACGGGTGGGTGAGGTAGAGCTCGTCCTTCGCCCGCGTGGTCGCGACGTAGAAGATGCGGCGCTCCTCTTCCTCGCCTTCCGGCTCGCGCAGCGCCATCTCCGAGGGGAACTCCCCCTCGCACATCCGGATGACGAAGACGACCTTCCACTCAAGCCCCTTGGCCTGATGGACCGAGCTCAGCACGAGCCGCTCCGTGTCGCGATCGCCGCCGCCGGCCACCTCCTGGCCGTAGAGCTCCCCGAGGAGCACCAGCTCGGAGAGCAGGCTGCGCAGCGTGCGGTAGGGGCGGGCGAACACGGCGAGCTGGAGGATGTCCTCGAGGCGCGACTGGTGGGCGTCATACTTGGCCCGCAGGTAGTCGAGGTAGCCCGTCTCCAGCACCGCGCGGATGAGCTCCGCGGGGGGCTGGTCCTCCGCCGCCGCGCGGAGCGCGTGCAGGTCGCGCTGGAACCGCTTGACATGCGGCTGCGCCGCAGGCGGCAGGTCCGCGCCCAGCGACGCGCTGAGGGCGGCCTCGAGCGGGTTGCGGTGCGCGGCCATCGCCTGCCACAGCCGCGCGGCGGTCACGTGGCCGATCCGGGGCAGCATGAGCCACAGCCGCCGCCAGGCGATCTCATCGAACGGGTTGTCGAGGATCTTGAGGTGCGCCGCCACGTCCTTGATGTGCGCCTGCTCGAAGAACCGCACGCCGGAGCGCACCTCGTAGGGAATGTTCCGCTTGATGAGCTCCGCCTGGAGGATCGAGGAGTGCGCGTGGGCGCGGTAGAGGACGGCCATGTCGGCGAGCGGGATGCCGTCGTCGCGCAGCTGGAGGATGCGCTCGGCCACGAACGCCGCCTCCTGGTAGGCGTCGTTGACCGGCAGCACGACGGGCAGGCCGCCCCGCGGGCGCTGGGCCACGAGGGTCTTTGGGTGCTGGCGCTGGTTGTGCAGGATGCTCGCGTTGGTGAACTCGAGGATCTCGGGGGTGGAGCGGTAGTTGGCCTCCAGCTTGAAGATCTCCGTGCCGGGGTTGCGCTCCGGGAAGCGCAGGATGTTGTCATACTCGGCGCCCCTGAACCGGTAAATGCTCTGCGCGTCGTCGCCCACCACCATGAGGTGGCGGCCGTTGCGCTCACTGATCCGCTCGACGACCTGCGCCTGGACGAGGTTGGTGTCCTGGTACTCATCGACGAGCAGGGCGCGGAACTGGCGGCCCAGCCGCTCGGCGACGTCGGGATGCTCATCGAGCAGCGCGCGCCAGAAGCGGAGGAGGTCGTCGTAGTCGACGGCGTTGGCGGCGCGTTTCCTGGCCTCGTACCGCGCCGCCACCCGCTCGAGCTCCTCGGTCCACAGGCTGAAATGGGGCGCGCGCTCCTCGACCACCGCCGCGAGCGGCCGCTGCGTGTTGAACGCCATGCTGATGAGGTCCGCGATGAGGGCGGGCGCCGGGAAGCGCTTCTCCTCCACCCGGACCTTCGCCTCCGTCACGCACACCTTGATCAGGTCGCGGCTGTCCTCCTCGTCCAGGATCGAGTAGTTGGGCTGCAGCCCCACCCGCGGGCCGTGGCGGCGCAGCAACCGGTTGCCGATGGCGTGGAACGTCCCGCCCCAGATGGCCCCGGCGTCGCCCCCGGTGAGCGCTTCCACGCGGCTGAGCATCTCCCGCGCGGCCTTGTTGGTGAACGTCGCGAGGAGGATCTGCGGGGGCGGCACGCCGCGCGCGATGAGGTAGGCCACGCGGTAGGTGATCGTCCGGGTCTTCCCCGACCCCGCGCCGGCGATGACGAGCTTGGGCCCGTCGCCGCAGGTGACGGCGGCGCGCTGCGCCTCATTGAGGTCCCGCTCCAGGTCGAGCCGGAACTGGGCCCCGTTGGACGAGGAAACCGTGAAGGTGCGCATCAGTCTCGGTCGCGCTTCGAGGGTCCCTTCAGCGCGTCCTGAAACGCCCGGAACGCCTCGCCCAGTCCCCGCGCGACCTCCGGCAGCCGCGTCGGGCCGATGACGAGCAGCGCCACCACCAGGATCACGAGCAGCTCAGAGAGGCCAAGATTGCCCATGCGCTCACCGCGTGGTCACGTCGTCTTTCAGCGATTCATACAGCGCGGGGCCGATGCCGCGGACTTCCTGCAGCTCCTCGGCGGTCCGGAAGCGGCCGTGGGCGCGCCGATGGTCGACGATCCGCTGCGCCAGCTTCGGCCCGACCCCCGGCAACCGCTCCAATTCTGCGGCACCGGCCGTGTTGACGTCAACCTGACGCGCCTGCTCCAGCGCCAGAGTCCAGTGAGCGGCCTCGGCCGGCGTCGGCGACCCCGGGACCGCCAGCGGCGGGCGCTGCCACAACAGCACGCCAATCCCCAGCAGCGCTGCGGCGCCAAGTCCCGCCAGCGTCAGTCGTTCCCTCGCCGTCAGCCACATCAGACCACGATGTTCACCAGCCGCTTCGGCACGACGATGACCTGCTTGATGGGGTGCCCGTCCACGAACCTCTTGACCTGCGCATGGCCGAGCGCCGCGGCCTTCACCTGCTCCTCGCTCGCCTCCGCGGGCACGGTGACGCGGGCGCGCACCTTGCCGTTGACCTGCACGACGAGCAGCACCTCCGCCCGCTCAAGCGCCGCGGGGTCAAACCGCGGCCAGGGCGCGCGCGCCAGCCCCTCGCCGTGCCCGAGCCGCTCCCAGAGCTCTTCGCACAGGTGCGGGGCGAAGGGGGCGAGCAGCAGGATGAGCGTCTCCACCGCGGCGCGCGGAACCGGCGCCGCGTCGGTGAGCGCGTTGAGCAGCACCATCATGGCGGAGATGGCGGTGTTCAGCCGCAGCCCCTCGATATCCTCCGTGACCGTCTTGATCGTCGCATGCACGAGGCGCGCGAGTTCCCCCCCTGCGGGCACGTCCCGGAGCTGCGGGTTGGCGCCCCCCTCGGCGACCACCAGCCGCCACAGGCGGTTGAGGAACCGGCCCACCCCTTCGATGCTGCGGGTGTTCCAGGGTTTGACCGCCTCCAGCGGCCCCAGGAACATCTCGTAGAGCCGGAAGGCGTCCGCCCCGTGCTCGGCGATGACGTCGTCGGGATTCACGACGTTGCCGCGCGACTTGGACATCTTCTCGCTGTCCTCGCCCAGGATGAGCCCCTGGTTCACCAGCTTCTGAAACGGCTCGGGCGTGGAGACGAGCGTGCAGTCGTAGAGCGCCTTGTGCCAGAAGCGCGCGTACAGCAGGTGCAGCACCGCGTGCTCCGCCCCGCCCACGTAGAGGTCCACCGGCATCCAGTAGCGCTCCTTGGCCGGGTCCCAGGGCCGCTCGTCGTTGCGCGGGTCGAGGTAGCGCAGGTAGTACCAGCAGGAGCCGGCCCACTGCGGCATGGTGTTGGTCTCGCGCTGCGCCGGGCCGCGGCAGCGCGGGCAGGCGGTGTCCACCCACTCCGCCGCCTTGGCCAGCGGCGCCCGTTCGACTTCGCTCAGGGCGCCGTCCCGAGCCTTGTCGAGGGACGGCGGCTCCCCGGCCCGCCCTTCACGATCGCCGGGGCGGGCCGCGGTGCCGGTCGGTGTGAAGTCTTGCATCTGTGGCAGCGGCAGCGGCAGCGCGGATTCCGGCAGCGGCACGGTGCCGCATGTCTGGCAATGCACGATGGGGATCGGCTCGCCCCAGTAGCGCTGCCGGGAGAAGAGCCAGTCGCGCAGCTTGTAGTTGACCGCCGCTTCGCCGAGCCCGCGGCTCTTGAGCCAGGCGACGATCTTCTCCTTCGCCTCCTCGCTGCGCAACCCGGTAAATGTGCCGGACTCGTGCATCCGGCCCGGCTCCTCGAACGCCTGTTCCAATGGTTCGGGAAGGCGCGCGCCCTCCGGCACGATCACCGGACGGATGGGCAGCTTGTACTTCTTGGCGAATTCGAAATCCCGCTGGTCGTGCGCCGGCACCGCCATGATGGCGCCGGTGCCATAGCTGGCCAGCACGTAGTCCGCGATCCAGATGGGGAGGCGCTCCCCGTTGACCGGGTTGAGGGCTGATGCGCCGGTGAAGACACCGGTCTTTTCCTTGGCCAGATCGGTTCGCTCCAGGTCGCCCTTTGCCGCCGCGGCCCGCTGATACGCCCGCACCTCGGCGTCCTGGGCATCGGATCTGATCGGCTTCACGAGCGGATGTTCCGGCGCCATCACCAGGTAGGTCGCGCCGAAGAGCGTGTCCGGCCGCGTCGTATAGATCTTGAACTCCACGACGCCGTTTCGGCGGCGCAACCGCCCGGGATAGGCGTCGATGAAATCCTGTGGCAGCTGTGCGGGGAATCCGCTCTCCAGGGCGAACCACACATCCGCCCCTTCGCTCTTGCCGATCCAATGGCGCTGCTGCTCCTTGATGTGGTCCGGCCAGTCCAAGCCGTCGAGGTCGGCCAGCAGCCGCTCCGCGTAGGCGGTGATCCTCAGCATCCACTGGCGCATTGCCCGACGCTCCACCGGATGGCCTTTTCGCTCGCAGGTGCCGTCCACCACCTCCTCATTGGCCAACACCGTGCCGCAGTCCTGGCACCACCAGACCGGCACAAACGCCTGGTACGCGAGCCCCCGCTCGTAGAGCTTCAGGAAAATCCACTGCGTCCACTTGACGTAGCCGGGGTCGGTCGTGTCGATCTCCCGGTCCCAGTCATAGGAGAAGCCGAGGCGCGTGATCTGGCGGCGGAAGGTCTCGATGTTCTTGCGCGTGGTGAGGGCCGGGTGGGTCCCGGTCTCGATGGCGTACTGCTCGGCCGGCAGGCCGAAGGCGTCCCACCCCATCGGGTGCAGGACGTTGAAGCCTCGCATCCGCTTGTAGCGGGCGACGATGTCGGTCGCGGTGTACCCCTCCGGATGGCCGACGTGCAGCCCGGCGCCAGACGGATACGGGAACATGTCCAGGATGTAGGCCTTGGGCTTCCGGTCCCCGTCGACGGCCCGGAAGGCCTTGCGCGATTCCCAGACGCGCTGCCACTTCGGCTCAAGCTGGGCAAAGGGATAGCGGTCCGGCATCGAGGCCACAGGCCTCACGGGGTGATGCTCTGCGGGGGAAGCGTTTTGAGGCGGGCGTACAGCATGAGGACCGCGCGGTCCTTCGGATTGAGCTCCACAAACCTGACCCCCGCTTCAGCGGCGCAAGACGCCGTGCCGGAGGCCGGGGAGCCGGTCGGCCGGCTCCAGACGACCTCGGCCTGCACCGTCACGGGGCTCTTGCGGTTGGGCAGCATGACCTCCACAGCAACCCGCGTTCCAAGCTCCAGGACGCCTGGAGTGGCCAGACGCATCCCATGCCCGCTGATATCCGCGATCACCACCTGCTGGGCCGCGGCATCCGCGCGCTTGATGGTCGCCGGCACCTGCACG
>JAHFGZ010000002.1:24422-42530 GCA_023247155.1 Candidatus Omnitrophota bacterium | reverse complement strand
GCTCGACTTGCCCTGCTCCACGTCGTTCACGTACGCCAGCACGGCCGGCGCGGCGGTGAGCTCGCTCGCCATCGCGCGGGCGAGGTGGGTCGCCACCAGGTCGAGATGGCTGCCCTTCAACCCGATGAGGGGAGCCGTGACCAATGACTGGTAGCCGGTCGGGCCCTTCAAGAGCCCGGCCTGGCGCCGGTTCGTCCGCTCCGCCGACCAGATGATCTCGCCGCTCGCCGCGTCCACCAGCTCCAGCGCCATCCCGGTCGTCACCCAGGACTGCACGATCAGGTAGGTCCGCCCCCACTTCGTCACCGCGCCGCGCAGCAGCGCATCCGCCCCGAGCTCGCGCGCCACCTCACCCAGCGGCAGCGCCTGGGGGACTGGCTGCCCTTCGGTCCACCCCCGCGCCTTGAGCGCCGCGTCGACCCGCTGGAGCTCGAGCACGTCAAAGACGCTCTCCTGCAGGCTGGCGATCAGATGCTCCCGCAGCCGCATCGCGGGAGCGGTCCACGCGGCGCGCTTCGCCTCGAGCGGAAGCACCGCGAGGCGCACCGTCCTGGCGCTTGACGCCGACGGAGCGGACGAGCCCGACGCCAGGGGCGGGTTGGGGAACCCTTCCAGCAATCGCTGGACCGCGACATCCGAGATGCGCAGGAACTTCAGGCCCGGGTTGAAGCTCCGCGCCTGATCCTTGAGGAAATCGACCACCTGGCCCTTCTTCATGAGCGCCCCGCCCCGCTCTGCGACCCGGACCCGCTGGCGCCACAGGACCTCGCCCGAGGCGGCCTCCACCATGCGCAGCGACGCCTCCAGGCTCGTCTCCGTGTAGAGGGGCGTGGTGAAATGCATGAGCCGGCTGATCTCCCCGTACACCAGCGCGTCAGCCCCCAGCGTCTTCCCGAGCGCCTGCGGCTCGGCCTCTTGCCACCCGCCCGCGTCGACCGGGCCCCACGCCGCGGCCAACCCCGCATCCACCTCGTCTAGCTTGATGTCCTCATAGCCGTACGGGGTCAGGGCGTGATAGAACGTCTTGCGGAGCACATCCCGGCCGATCCGGTGGGAGGCGGGGACGCCCTGGCCGGCCTCCACGTCATACGCATAGGTGATCACAAACGGCAGGACCGCGACCCGCCTGGGGGGATGCTCGAGGAACCCCGGGCGCACGTAGGCCTTCGGCCCGCCGCAGCCGGCGAGGGCCAGGAGCGCCACGCCCAAGACGAGGGCCGCCTCGTATGGGGTCGCGCGGGATCCCTGCATGGACGCGTCAGGGCGTGATCGGCCTGGCGGTCATCGGGCTGGCGCCCGCCGGAACCGGTTTGGTATCCTCATAAAAGCGGATGTAGGCGCCCAGGGCGGCAAACCCGACGTAGAGGCTCGCGATGAGCCCGCCCAGGTTGCTGACGGCACCAAGCGCCACCGCGGCGCCGCCGCCGACAACGCCCCCGATCCATTCCAGGAAGGCGAACGGCAGCCACACCGCATACGAGAGGAGCACCAGGAGCGCCCCGAGCCCCGCCAGCCGCCACCAGCGTCCCCGGCTCGCGCGGAAGCTGGCCTTGAGGGCCGCCAGCGGCCCCTGACGGTCCGCCACGATGATGATGAACCAAAACGCCAGACGCACCACCAGCCAGACCAGGCCCACGAGGAGCGCCGCCCCAAACACCACCCCGAGCACGGCGCGCGCCGCATTGGGCAGGACCCCCAGCAACGCCGAGAAGAGGAAGACCGTGACGACGAGAGCTGCGAGCCCCGCCAGGCCAAGCAGCACCCCGCCGAGCACCGGGACAAACGCCCGCGTCCCGACCCTCCAGAACTCCGAGATGGGCGCGCGCTGACTGGTCACCCGTTTCGCCACGTAGCCGATCTGCCCCGCGCTGAGCCAGACGTTGCCCGCCACGGCGATGAGCACCAGGAGCAGGAGCACGGGCCAGGCGCGTCCGAACCATGCGCTGACCGCGCGCGCCTCCTCCGCCTGCGCCTGCGCGGTCGCTTGCGCGTCCGGGGCCGGAGCGGCTGGAAGCGCCGGCGGTGCGACGGCGGCCTTGTCCTCCGCGGTCTCCAGTTGATCAAAGAGGCTCACCTCTTCGTCGCCGCCGGCGGCGGGTTTCTCGGCAGCCGGTTCCTCGGCGGCCGGTTCGGTTCCGGTGTCCGCGTCGGTCTCAGTGCCAGTCCCGGCGTCAGTCGCCGGCGCGGGGGGCTCCTGGGCCTGCGCCTCTTGCGCGGGAAAGCCGGGCAGCTCGAACCGCGGCGCCTGCACCCGTCGCTCGAACGCCTTTGGCGGAGGATTGGTCAGCAGAACGCCGAGCACGACCAGAAGCGTGAGACCGGTCAAGCCGGCGGCGAACAACGCGATGCCGGCCCAGCTCTTGCTGGCTGCAAGGAACCCCTGCCCGATCGACCGTCCAATCCGCGGCTCCATCTTCCCTCCTATGTGAGCTCCTCCTGCAACACCCGCTCCACCTGTGGAACGATCGCGTCCCACGCCGCCTCCGGTGATTTGTTCACCGACACGAAGTTGTTGATCGCGAAGACCTGGACGACCCCGTGGATGCCCAACAGCCGCCTCGCCCATGCCGTCTCGGCGCTGGCGGGGTCGCGATACGTGGCGCCCTGCGCGGCGACCACGCGGTTGAGCGTGAACTTGGCCGCGTTGGGATTGGGCGTCGCGTGGACCATGATCTCAAGCGGCGCTCCCATCACGCCCTCACGTCATCCGCGACGCGCGGGCCAGACCCCGGCCGCGCGACCCGTCGCCTCCCCGGGCGAGCCGCCGGACCGTCGCCAGGTTGCGCCGGTCCTCGCGCTCGGTCGTCTTGGGGGTTTCCAGGATGAACGGGATCGCTCGCAATCGCGGATGGGTCACGATGCGGCGGAACGGTTCGCGGCCGATGTGCCCCTCGCCGATGTGCCAGTGGCGGTCGACGCGGGAGTTGAAGGGCACCTTGGAATCGTTGAGATGGATGAGCCGCAGGTGAGCGAGGCCGACGGCGCGGTCGAACGCGGTCAGCGTCTGCTCGAGCCCCTCTTCGGTATGGATGGGATAGCCTGCGGCGAAGAGATGCGCGGTGTCCAGGCAGATGCCGACGTGCGCCTTCGCCGGCACCGCCTCGCGGATGGCGGCCAGCTGTTCAAAGGTGTAGCCGAGCCCCTGGCCCGAGCCGGCGGTGTTCTCCAGCAGGATCATCGTCGTCGGCGCAGTCCCCTCCAGCGTCCGGCTGACCGCCTCCGCCACCCGCGAGAGCCCCCGCGCTTCCCCTTGCCCCCGATGGCTCCCGACATGGGTCACGAGGTACTGGGCCCCAAGCACGGCGGCGCGGGCGTACTCCTCGCGGTAGAGCGCCACCGACCGCTTCCACATCGCGGACTCCGGCGAGGCGAGGTTGATGATGTAGGGCCCGTGCACCGCCAGCGGCTCGATGCCTGAAGCCCGTCGCTGGGCGTCGAAGCGCCCAGCCAGCTCGGGGGAGATGGCCGGGGCCGCACCGCCGCGCGGGCTGCGGCTGAAGATCTGCATGGTCGTGCAGGAAAGCCGCTTGGCCCGCGTCACCGCCTCGAGGAGGCCGCCGGCGATGGGGACGTGCACACCGACGTTGATTGACATGCTCAGGACAACGATGTTATAGTTGGCTCGCCGCGGGGCAGTAGCTCAGTCTGGACAGAGCGCTTGCATGGCATGCAAGAGGCCGAGGGTTCAATTCCCTCCTGCTCCACCAATTGTATGTCCCCGCTGATTCTCCTCGCCTCATCCGGATATCGACGGCCGCGCATCGTGGCTTTATACTAAGCAAGGCCCCGTCGCAAGTCAAGGCGACGCTTGACCTTGCTCCGGGTTGACGATACGATACCACCACGATGACTTCCCTCCGAACGCTGCTTCCCCTCATCGGCTTGTGGCTTGGCATGAGTCTGCCGGGTCAGGCGCAGGCCGCCCACGTCAACGTCATCGAGCTCGACAACCAGCTCATCAGCCCGGTGACCCAGCAGTACATCACGGACGCCATCGAACGCTCCGAGGCCGACGGCGCGGTCTGCCTGGTCGTCATGCTGGACACCCCCGGCGGCCTGCTGGAGTCCACGCGGGCCATCGTCAAGCGGATCATGAACGCCCGCGTGCCCATCGCCGTCTATGTCGCTCCCTCCGGCTCGCGCGCCGGCTCGGCCGGGGTCTTCATCACGCTCGCCGGCCACATCGCGGCGATGGCCCCGTCCACGAACATCGGGGCGGCCCATCCGGTCGTCGTCGGCGGCGAGGGCGGGCCGATGACGCGGTTCATCCGACGGATGAAACGGGAGAGCGCGCCGGAGGAGGTCGTGGAGGAAGCAGCGCGCGACCCGATGGCGGACAAGATCCTCAACGACACCATCGCCTGGGTGACGACCATCGCCCGGGCGCGCGGCCGCAACGCCGAGTGGGCCAAGCAGGCGGTGACGGAAAGCGTCTCCGTCACGGAAACCGAGGCGGTCGCGGAGCGCATCGTGGACCTCATCGCCACGGACGTCGCGGACCTGCTGGCGCAGGTCGAGGGGCGGACGGTTGAGCTGGCCGGGACGCCGGTGGAGCTGCACACGAAGGATGCCGAGCCCGTGACGCTGCCGATGTCGAAGCGGCAGGAGTTCCTGGCCATCCTCACCAACCCGAACATCGCCTACCTGCTGATGCTGTTCGGGACGCTGGGCCTCGTCTTCGAGTTCACGCACCCCGGGGTCGGGTTCCCCGGCATCGCCGGCCTCATCTGCCTGCTGCTGGCGCTCTACGCGTTCCAGACGCTGCCGGTCAGCTACGCGGCGGTCGCGCTGATCGTGCTGGGGATCGGCCTCCTGATCGCGGAGGTGAAGATCATCAGCCACGGGCTGCTGGCGGTGGGCGGCGTCATCGCGCTGACCCTGGGCAGCCTGATGCTGTTCGAGTCGACGGACCCGAACGTCCAGGTGTCGCTGCACGTCATCCTGCCCGCCGTCCTCTCGCTCGCCGCGATCATCCTCTTCGTGCTGCAGCGCGCGCTGAGCGCCCAGGCCGAGCCCGTCACGACGGGCGCCCAGGGGCTCCTCGGGGAGATCGGGGTCGCGTCGACCGACCTCGCCCCGGACGGCACGGTGTTCGTGCACGGCGAGCTCTGGAACGCGAGCAGCCCGCAGCCCATCCGGCGCGGCGACACGGTGCGGGTGGTGCGGGTCGAGGGGCTGCATCTGCAGGTCGAGCAACACTAACAGGAGGACAGTCGCACAAAGGAGGTTCGATGCCATTCTTCTTCAGCTGGCTCTCGCTGCCCGTGCTCATCGGGTTCTTCTGGCTCCTCAACTGCATCAAGATCCTCAACGAGTACGAGCGCGGCGTGGTCTTTCGCCTGGGGCGGATGACCCCCGAGCCGCTCGGCCCGGGGCTGAAGCTCATCATCTTCCCCATCGACCGGCTGGTCCGCATCAGCCTGCGCACCATCACCCTCGACGTGCCGCCGCAGGATGTCATCACGAAGGACAACGTCTCCATCAAGGTGAACGCCGTCATCTACTTCCGCGTCATCGACCCCAACAAGGCGATCGTCGAGGTCGAGGACTACCTCTTCGCCAGCTCCCAGATGGCCCAGACCACCCTGCGCAGCGTCCTGGGCCAGGTGGAGCTGGATGAGCTGCTCGCCCACCGCGAGAAGCTCAACCAGCAGCTGCAGTCGCTCATCGACAAGCAGACCGACCCGTGGGGCGTCAAGGTGTCCGCGGTCGAGATCAAGCAGGTGGACCTGCCGGAGGAGATCCGGCGGGCCATGGCGCGGCAGGCGGAGGCGGAGCGGGTGCGGCGGGCGAAGATCATCGGGGCCGACGCCGAGTTCCAGGCGGCGCAGAAGCTGGTGGACGCCGCGCGCCTGATGGCCGAGCAGCCGATGTCGCTGCAGATGCGCTACCTGCAGACGCTGGCGGAGATCGCGACGGAGAAGAACTCGACGATCATCTTCCCCATCCCCATCGAGCTCATCAAGCCCTTCCTCGAAAAAACCAAAGGCTAGCAAGGTAGGAGGGGAGACCAGGGAGCGACGCAGCCAGATGCTCAAGCGGATATCGTGCGCTGGATGCGTCGCGACCGATAGGAGGGGAACCTGGGTTCCCCTCCTATGGAGCACCCCTCGTTTAACTGTAGGTGCGACGCCGAGGTGGCGGAACTGGCAGACGCACGGGCCTCAAAAGCCCGCGGCCGCAAGGCCATGAGAGTTCGACCCTCTCCCTCGGCACCACATCAAGCAACAAAAGGGACCGGGTCCATTGTTCTGTTGCGCTCGAAAGAAACAGGGACCCGGTCCCCATTACACGACGGAGGAGACTGGCTGAGAGGAGAAGACGCCGAGCTTGCGGAAGCGCTCGTAGCGCCGCTGGAGCAGCGCGTCGACCGGCAGACCGTCGGTGAGCTTCAGGAAGCGGAGGATCGACGCGCGCAGGCGCTGGGCGACGAACTCGGGGTCGCGGTGCGCGCCCCCCAGCGGCTCGTCGATCACCTCGTCCACGATCCCGAACTGCAGGAGGTCCTGCGCCGTCAGCTTCAGGGCGGCCGCCGCGTCAGGGGCCCGGGCGCGGTCCCGCCAGAGGATCGCCGCGCACCCCTCGGGCGAGATGACCGAGTAGTACGCGTGCTCCAGGATCGCCACCCAGTCGCCCACCCCGATCCCCAGCGCGCCGCCTGAGCCGCCCTCGCCGATGACGCAGATGTAGACGGGCGTCTTCAGACGCGCCATCTCCCGCATGTTCTCGGCGATCGAGTGTGCCTGGCCCCGCTCCTCCGCCCCGACGCCCGGGTAGGCGCCCGGGGTGTCGATGAAGATGAGCACCGGCAGGCGCAGCTTCTCCGCGAGCCGCATCAGGCGCAGCGCCTTGCGGTAGCCCTCCGGGTGCGCCGAGCCGAAATTCCGCAGGAGGTTCTCCTTCGTGTCCCGCCCCTTCTGGTGGCCGAGGACCAGGCACGAGCGCCCCTCGAACGTGCCCAGCCCGCCCACGAGCGCGCGGTCGTCGCTGAAGAGCCGGTCGCCGTGCAGCCGGACCACGTCGCTCAGGAGGAACCCGATATAGTCGAGGGTGTACGGCCGCTGGGGGTGGCGGGCGAGCTGCACGCGCTGCCAGGGCGTCAGCTCGCCGTAGATCTTGCGCTTGAGCTGCTCCAGCTGGGCGACCAGCGCTTTGCGCGCCTCGGGGTGCCGCTCGGCATCGCCCGTCTTCTGCAGCTCCTGCAGGCGGTGCTCCAGCTCGGCGATGGGCTTCTCGAAATCATACCGGTAGCCGTTCATGGGCACCTCGGACGTCATCATCCCACCACCTGCGCGTGAGCCGATCCGCCGACCGGCGGATACCGTCTCCGGACCGGCTCGGGGTCGCGGCGTCGTGCCTGACGAGCGCGGGGCGACCCGCCACGCCGCAGGCGGGGCCGCGCAGGTGGGGGGATCAGTCGACGATGGTCACTTCCGTCCCCACCGGGACGATGTCGAAGAGCTCCTCGACGTCGCCGTTGGTCATCCGCACGCACCCCGCGGTCACACGCTGCCCGACGGCGTCCGGGTCCACCGACCCGTGGATGCCGTAGCCCTTCTTGTCGATGCCGAGCCACCGGGTGCCGAGGATGTTCTCGGGGCTCTCCGGCGGCACCACGGCCCCCTGCTTGTACCACACGGGGTCCGGGATGCGGTTGACGACCTTGAACGTCCCCACCGGGGTGGGGGAGTCCTCCTTGCCGGTCGCCACCCGGTAGGTCTTGACGAACTGGTCGTTTTCGGTCAGGAGCAGCTGGTTCTGCGACTTGTCCACCACGATGCTGAACGTGCCTTTGGGGATCTTCAGCTTCTGGTCCGGGCGGATGATGTCGCCCTTGAGGCCGTTGGCCCGCCTGACGAACTCCACCGTCGTCCGGTACGACGAGGCGATCTTCCCCAGGGTGTCGCCGGGCCGGACGACGTGCACCGCGTCGAGCTCCGTCACGATGGGAGAGAACAGGAGGGCGACGTTCACGTTGCCAAGGCGGACCTGCGTGTTGGCCAGCAGCGGCGACTCCGGGAACCGCTCCAGCAGCATCCGGTACATCGCCCGGGCCTCCACCAGTTGCTGCTGCCCCTCGTAGACCTCGCCGAGCTTCAGGAGCGCGTCATCAGCCCAGGGGGACTCCGGAAAGGTGGCAATCAGCTCCTCGAGATGCGCCTGCGCCTCCGGCAGGTTGCCCTGCTGCTGGGCCCAGGCCGCCTTCGCGAGGAGCCGCTTCGCCTTTCCTCCCAGGAACCCCTGCTGGCTGGCGAACACCAGCAGCCCGATGCCGAGCACCGCCGCCCCACCACCCGCCACCCCGATGAGCAACCGTCGACGCATCCCGCTCCCCCGCTCCTTCCCCCTGTTCCACGCTCACGGCCGCAAGGCCAGCGCCGCCACCACCCCCACGCCCATGCCCGCCAGCACCTCGACCGGCGTGTGGCCCAGCAGCTCTTTCAGGCGCTGCTCCTGGATCCGGCGCTTGAAGTAGATGTCTTCCAGCATCCGGTTCATGATCCGGGCCTGCAGGCCGCTCCAGCGGCGGACCCCCTGGGCGTCGAAGAGGGTGATGACGGTGAAGGCGATGGCGGTGGCGAAGAGGGGGGAATCAAAGCCGGCTCGGAGGCCGACGGCCAGGCTGAGGGCGGTCACCCCGGCGGCGTGGGTGCTGGGCATGCCGCCTGTGCCGATGAGCCAGCGAAAGTCGAAGCGCCGAAGGCGGACGGTCCCAAGGATAATCTTGATGCCCTGGGCGAGGAGACAGGCCAGCAACCAGGACAGCAACACCTGGTTCGCCCACCAGGCGTTGGAGGTGGAACTCATGCGTGACTACGGGGACTGCGGCTCCAGGACGTGCACCAGCAGTCTCGGGCTGGCGCCCAGGGTGGTTTTGCCTTGCTTGACGACATAGCCGCGATTGCCGGATGCCAGCTGGGCCTGGTCAAGCTCCCGCTGCCGCTGGGACCGCACCCGCCAACTCGCCCACCGCTCCGCCCACACCTTCTGCTTGACCTCACGAATGGCCAGCCGAAGCTCCTTGAGCGAGGACAGCCGGGCCTCCAGCTGCCGCTTCTCGCTGGCAGTTTGCTCCAGCTGCGCCGTCAGCGACGTGTTCCGCTGTGTCAGCTGCTCATGCTCCCGCTGCAGGGAGGCGATCTGGGTGCCCGTCTCCCGGAGCCGCTCCTGGACGGTCGCCAGCTCCACCTGGAGGCCCTGGAGGTGGCCCGCCTGGTCCTCCACCGTCCGCTTCGCCTCCCCGAGCTCCGAGCTGAGCTGCTCGCGCTCCGCGGTGAGCTGCTGGACGAGCTGCTGCGCCTCTTCATATGTCTTGGCGACCTGCCGGCGCTCGCGCTCCGCGGTCGTGGTCCGCCACAGGCTGGCAGCCAAGAGGATCCCCAGCACCACTAAGACGATCCGTCCTCTCTGCTGTGCGGGCATCTGATTCTCCTTGACCTCAGGGGGTCGTTATGTGAGAAATAAATATACTCCTCTCCGTCTGGGATTACAAGGATTTTTCACCCCCAGGCTGGCCCGGACGACCTAGGGATCGATCTCGCGCCAGCTGAGGACGCTGACGACGAAGGGATCGGCCTCTCGGGGAGCGTTGAGGGCCTCATCGTACACGTTCAGGGCGTGGTCATAATGGATGTCGCCCTGTCCCTGGACGATGACTTCTCGGCCGTCCACCGCCCCGTAGAGATCGCCGCGGCTGGAGATCTCCACCGTGGCGTCAGGCGCGTGGAGCTGCAGGAAGAGGTCGGCGTCCGTGCTGATGGCGACGCGCTGACCTTTCACGTACAGGGTGAGGTTGGTGGGCAGCTGGGCGGCGGTGCCGATCCCCTGGCCTGCGATCCGCACATCCCCCTCGACGTAGACCTCGGCCCGGTCAGTGAAGACGAGTTGGCCGTGTCCTGTAATCTCGATCTCTTGGAACCGATAGATCCCGCCGGGCAGGGTCACCACCTCATTGCCCGCAAGGTGCAGCGGGCCCTGGTCCGGGAGCGCCGGCATCTCGAAGGGTTCCAGGGGGGTCCGGCGCTCCGCCGCGCTGACCGACCCGCTGATGGAGGTCCACCGCTGGGGCGTCCGCTGGAGGACCCGGTCGGGATCGCTCCCGGGACCCAAGACCACATCACCCTCGATGACGACGCCGCCGAGGAAGGTCATGGCCCCGTCTTCAGCGCTGTTCGTCGCGACGCGCAGGGCGCTGCCGCCCTGCAGCGGAGCGGGCGCCTCGCGGGAATCGTAGCTGTCGACGGTCACCTCGTCGCCCACCGGGCCGTGGAGCCGCACCAACCGGTCGCCCAGGACGGCATGGCCCGGGCCGTTCCCCCGGCTCACCTGCACGATGGCCTCGATGGCCTTCGTAGCATAGCCGGGAGCCGAGGGGTCATTGGAGGGGGCAAACCCGGTGGCCCGGATGATGCGTCGGGACGGGCCGTCCGGGGCCACCGCAATCGCATAGCCGCCGACCCTGGTCCCCAACGCCGCGTAACCGCCTCCGGGATACTGCGGATCGGTCCGGAGCTCATGGATGGCGAGGTTGAGCCCTCCTTCCGCCAGGTAAAACGCCCGGACCAGGTTGAGCGAGCGGAGGCTGGCGCCCTGCTCCACGTGGGACGAGGTGAGCATCCCCCCGCTCCAGGTCAGCATGAGCTCCACGATGAGCAGTGCCAGGATCAGGACGCTTCCGCGTTGGTTGATCTGTCCTCCCTCCCGATCCCGCGTCAACGCAGGGCCCCGGGCACGATCCGGATCGAATCCGCCCCTTGCAGGGTCCTGCCGGAGACGGTCAGCCCCTTCAACGTCCCCTTCGTGTCGCCGTCCTGGAACGCCGCCTGCTGGGTATTGAAATGGCACATGAGGTCGAGCTGGCCATCCCCGTTGACATCTTCCGATTGGCAAAACGCCAGGCTCCGCTCAGTGCCCAACCGGCCAAAGGTCAGCGTGTCCGACTTCACCACGTCCGGCGCCGTGAACCGCCCCGCCGACAAGATCGCCACCGGGATCTTGCCGCGATTCACCGGGTTGACGCTGTTCTCCGCCGAGTCCGGTTTGATGTCGATCGTGACCGCCAGCGGCGCCGGGGCGGAGGTGACCGCATACTGCAGGAGCAGCAGGTCGGCCTGGCCCGCAAGGTTCCCGCCCTCGGCGAAGCTCTTCGATTCACCGACGACATAGACGTGGGAGCCAATCCGCTGCACGCCCCAGGCCACGTCGTCCTGCGGGCCGCCGTAGTAGCGGCTGGAGAGGACCGTGCCGTCGGCCGGATTCACTTCCAGCACGAAGACGTCCTGCTTCCCGGCTCCGAAGCTCGCCGTCGTCCCCGCGACGTAGAGCCGCTGGCCTTCGGGCGGGGTGCGGGCGTGGTCGTTCACCGTGATCCCATAGGCGAGGTCATCCGCCGCCCCGCCCCAGGTCTTGCTCCAGAGCAGGGTGCCGGCCTCGTCGTATTTCAACAGCAGGACATCCACTCCGCCGTTCGGGCCGTTCTTGACCGCTCCCGCGAGGTAGAGATCGCCTGCCGTGGATTGGTATCGCCGGGACTGGACCAGCGCCATCTCGCCCCGCCAACCGGGGATGAAGCCGGGCTGGCTCTTGACCCAAATGAGGTTGCCGGCGTCGTCGACCTTCCACAGCGCCATCCGCAAGGCGGTGGGATCGAGGTACGGGTAGTGGGTCATGCCGGCGACGTAGACCGCGCCGTTCAGGGTGGTGACGGCGCTCCCGAAGCTGCTCATGAACCATCCGGTGTTCCCGAGGATGCGGGTCCACTTGAGCGCTCCGGCCCCGTCGTACTGGGTCAGCAGGGCGGTGTTGTTCGCCCCGTTCGTCTGCGCGTAGCCCGAGGCGTAGACGTAGTGGGACGAGCCGGTCCGATCAGGCCCGTAGGCGGCCGCGAGGAAGGACTCGTTGCCCCGGTACGTGAAGAAGTTGGGTGTTGCGAGCCATTCCGCCCCTCCGACCCCTGCCCCTGTGGCGCCTGGGAGGGGGAATTTGACCAGGACGCTCTTATGCTCCTTGTCGCCCACCCCATCCTGCGTCTGGGACCAGCTCCGCCCGGCCACAAAGACGCCGCCACGCGTGCCGACGATGCCGTCGAACACCTCGCTATTGGGGTTGCCCGACCGGTTGGCGACATTGGGCCATCGCAGCGCCCAGTCCAGGACAGGAGCCCCCCCATCCGCACTCAGCCGATAGTGGAGCGCGAGCGACTGCCCCCCTGACGCCGACTCATCCGCCCCCGAGAGATAGAGATCCGAGGCGTTATAAAACGACAGGGCGGTCCCGCGCTGGTTCCCGCCGCCCCCATACAGCAGGGCCTTCCTGAGCTCCAGCCCGCCCGACTCTGCCGCGCCGCAGGCCGCAGGGATGCCCAGCGCGGTCAGGACCGAAACGAGCAGGGTGATCGTGCGAACGATGCGGCTGCTCCGTCTCATGGCCCCCTCCTGTCAGTTGCCAAACGCCTCTGAACAACAATAAAAAAATCCCTCTCCGATCCGCTCGGAAAGGGCGTGGTGTGCCTCAGGGTGTTGTCTGTTTCGGCAGCCAGGCTACCTTGGCACATGCTGTAGGTCCTGTGGCTTTGCGACCCCGCCTTTCGACGGGTGTGCCGTTATCGGTTCAGACCACTGCGATGACAAGAGTGCTCTGAGGGCACTTCGCTGAGGGCGACTGCCTGAGGGCGTTGCTCAAGGTTCCGTACTAAGAAGGTTACCTGATGGGACCGCGAAAAGTCAAATGCGCGATCCTGAATGCGGGATCAGGTGGGCTTGCGCTTGGGCTTGCCGATGTCGTGGATGCCGCACTCGGTCTTGTCCTGACCGGCCCAGCGGCCCGACCGCGGGTTGCGCGGATCGACGGGCGGCTGGGTGTGGAGGGCGCAGCCGATCGAGGTGTAGCCGCGGGCCCACAGCGGGTGGAACGGCAGCCGGTGCTCCTGCATGTAGGCGTAGAGCTGCTTGGCCGTCCAGCCGGCGATCGGCGCGACCTTCGTCATCCCACTCTCCAGGACCTCGACGATGGGCGTGTGGCGACGCGTGGGCGCCTCCTCGCGCATGAGCCCGGTGATCCAGCAGCGCAGCCCGGCCAGCGCGCGCTCCGTCGCCTCGACCTTGTACTCGCCGCAGCAGTAGCGGTCGTCGATCGGCCGGGCGGCGCGCTCCCGCTTGAGCCGTTCGATATCGCCCGCCGCGAGGCGGGTGCGGAACACGCGGACGTTCAGGTGGAAGCGGCGCCGGAGGTCCTCCAGGAACTGCAGCGTCTCCGGGAAATGAAAGCCGGTGTCGACGAACCGGATGCTGATGGCGGGGTCCGCCTGGATCGCCATGTGGATGAGGGCGGCGCTGTCCGCGCCGAAGGAGGAGGTGAGCGCCACGTCGGGGCGGAACGCCTCCACCGCCCACCGGATGATCTCGGCCGGCTGGGCGCGCTCAAACGCGTCGTTGAGCTGTCTCAGCTCTTGAGGGGTCCTGCGGGATCCACGCATGCCGCTCGAGATAGTCGAGAATGGCGCGGAGGCTCTCCGCTTCGCGCTGGCGCTCCGAATCCACCACGATCTCCGGGTTGAGCGGGGGCTCGTAGGGGTCGGAGACCCCCGTGAAGTTCTTCACCTCGCCGGCCAGCGCCTTCTTGTAGAGGCCCTTCACGTCGCGGCGGGTCAGCGCCTCGATGGAGCACTTGACGTACACCTCGATGAATGGGCCGATCTGCGCGCGGTTATAATCGCGGATCTCCCGGTAGGGCGAGATGGCCGCGCTGATGGCGACGACGCCGTTTCGGGTCAGCAGCTTGCACACGTAGCCGATCCGCTTGATGTTCGTGTCGCGATCTTCCTTGCTGAAGCCGAGGCCCTTGCTCAGGTTGGTCCGGACCTCATCCCCATCCAGGATCTCCACCTGCAACCCCCGACGCCGCAGCTCCGCGGCCACGTGCTCGGCCAGCGTGGACTTGCCGGCGCCGGACAACCCGGTGAACCACAGGGTGAACCCTCTCTGCATGCGCTGCTCCGCTCCTTCGCCGTCGGTGACGAGCAAGCCGGGACCGACGCGCCGATCCCGGCCATCACCAGGCTGCATTATACACCTCGGAGGCCGTCCCCGCATCTCTGAGATGGCATCCCGAAGGGCCTCCAGGTAGAATAGCGGGAATGGAACCCGGTGCGACGATGAAGTGCTGTCCGCTCTGCGGAGCGACGACCCACGAGCCGGCCACGTTTTGCAGCCAGTGCGGGCAGCCGTTGGATGGCACGCCGCGGCCCGCCCAACCCAAGCCCCGCTGGTACTACAACGTCTGGTTCGTGCTCTTCATGCTCTTCTTCGTCGCGGGACCCTTCGGCCTGCCGCTGGTCTGGAAGAACCCGAGGCTGTCCCGGGGCGTCAAGCTCGCGCTCACCGCGGCGATGGTGGTCTACACCGTCCTGCTGATCGACCTCACCCGCCGTATGTTCCAGGCCGTCATGAACGAGGTCAACCAGTTGAACTCCGCCTGGTAAGTCCGAGGCCGTGGACGAGCCCCTAGACGTCTCCGTCCGGCGCCGAGGGCCCGGCGGAGCCGCCCTCTTGCGCGGCCAGCGCCAAGGCGCCCTCGATCCTCCGCAATAGGTCCTTCGTCTCGAACGGCTTATCGAGGTGGAAGACCGCCCCCAGCTTGAAGGACATCTCGATGTCCTGGTCGGTGCCTTTCGCCGTCAGCATGAGGACCGGGATGACTTTTGTGTCCGGGTCGCGCTTCAGGCACCGGAGCGTCTCGTAGCCGTCCATCCTCGGCATCATGATGTCGAGCAGGATGATGTCCGGGTGCTCCGCCTTGGCCAGCACGAGCCCTTCCTCGCCGCCCGGGGCGGTGAGCACCTGGTAGCCTGAGCGCTCCAGCAGCAGTTTGGTGATCTTCCGGCCGCTGGCCTCGTCGTCGATCATCAGGACGACCCGCCTGGGCCTGGCGGCTTCCATCCCTATCCCTCCGCTCCGTTCGCCAGCGCCCGCTCGATGGTGCGCAGGAGCTGGGCGTGGTCGATCGGCTTGTTGATGAGGCCGTCGGCCTCCCGCTGGACCTCGGCGGTGATCGCCGTGACATCGTCGTGGTACACCGAGCACAGCACGACCGGCGCCTGGGGCCGCATCGCCTTGAGCGAGCGCAGCACCGTCCCGCCGTCCATCCCCGGCATGTTGAAGTCCGTGATGACCAGGTCGAACGCCTCGACCCGGGCCCGCTCCAGCCCCTCCGGCCCCGAGTAGGCAACCGTCACGTCGTAGGCCCCGGTCCGCTCGAGGTTGAGCTTCATGACCAGGCAGAGGTCGCGCTCATCGTCGATCAGGAGGAGCCGCTTCTTCGTCATCCGGGCACCGCGTGGATGATGGGCAGCACGATGGTGATCGTCGTCCCGCGCCCCGCCTGGCTCGCGAGGGCGATCCCGCCGCGGTGCTTCTCGATGATGGACCGCGAGATCGCAAGGCCCAGGCCCGTCCCCTGGCCCGCCGGCTTCGTCGTGAAGAACGGCTCGAACGCCTTCTGGACCTGATCCGCAGGGATGCCGATGCCGGTGTCGGCCACCTCGCACCGCACCGCGGTCTCCCCGGGCCGCCACGTCGCCAGGGCCCGCCGGGCCAGCTCCACAGGAAGGCTCTCCGGCGCGGCGGCGGCGGTCCGGAGGGTCAGCTCGCCGCCGTGCGGCATCGCCTGGAGGGCGTTCAGGAGGACGTTGATGAAGACCTGCTTCATCTGGTTTTCATCGATGACCACCGGCGGCAGCCCGTCGGCAAACGCCTCCCGCACCGCGATGCTCTGGAGCGCCAGCTGCTTCCCCACCAGCCCCAGCGAGTCCCGGATGACCTGCGCGATGTCGCAGGGCTTCGGCTCCAGCGGCCGCTGCCGGGAGAAGTTCAGCAGGTCGCGCACGATCCGGTCCGACCGCATCACGGCCTCTTTGATCATCTGCAGGACCTCCACTCCCTCGGGGTCCTCGAGACCGACCCGCCCTTCCAGGTAGTCGACCCCCTGCAGGATGATGCCCAGGGGGTTCTTGACCTCATGGGCGACCCCGCTGGCGAGCTGGCCGATCGCCGCCATCTTCTCGGCGTGCACGAGCATCGCCTGCGTGCTCTTCAGCGCCTTGTAGGCCGCGTCGAGCTCGGCCGCGCGCTTGCGCGCCGAGGCGGCGAGCCGCTGCTCCTTCTCCTCCGCCCGCCGGCGCTCCGTGATGTCGCGGACGGCGACCACCGTGTTCAGCTCATGCCGGCTGAACTGGACCCGGGCCGCGAACACCTCCAGCACGACAGGCTGGTTGCCCCCCCGGTATTCATAGCTGCCGACGGCGTTCGGCCGGCCGTTCAGGGCGAGATGGATCGGATGGGCGTGCGGCGGGAGCGGCTTCCCGCCTTCCTCGAGCGGCAGGAGGTCGACGAGCCGGGCGCCCAGCACCGCGGCATCCGGCCGGTCCACGAGACGTCGGAACGGCGCATTGTACCACTGGACCCGCCCGTCCCCGTCGATCCAGACCAGGGCGTCGACAATGGCGCTCAGCGCGACTTCCAGCTTCCCCAGCTTGGTGCGAAGGTCGTCCACCCCGGTGATGGCTGCTCCGCCCATCCGCACGCTCCTTCCCGCAGATAACAAACGCCCCTCCCTCGTCGGCGAGGAAGGGGCCTCGGCACCCTTCGGCAATCCAGCCCCCCGCACGCTTGGCTTCGCAACGCGAAGCATGCGGGGCTGTGACTTTGCGTCCCCGGCTTACGCCGGGTTTGCCCGTTCGAGGGTGATTGCGACTGCTGCGAGCCTTCTGATCAAGCATAGCATATAATGGGAGCAAATGGCGGCTTCCGGCATCGTGGCGCAGGCGCGGCGGGCGGTCCGGTGGGGGCTCCTCCTGGGAGGGCTGGCGGCGACGGGCTGCGTCGGCAGCAGCTTCAACCTGGCGACCCAGCAGCAGGAGTACACGATCACCTCCACGGAGCAGGAGGTCGAGGTGGGCCGCAAGGTGGCCCGCCAGGTCGTGGACGAGGTGGCCGTCGTGGCGGACGAACCCGTGCAGCAGCGGGTGCGGGACATCGGCCAGCGGATCGCCGCGGTCTGCGACCGGCGCGAGCTGGTCTACCACTTCACCGTCATCGCGGATGACGACGTCAACGCCTTCTCCCTGCCCGGGGGCTACGTCTTCCTCGACGACGGCCTGGTGAAGAAGACCGCCAACGACGACGAGCTGGCGGGGGTGATCGCGCATGAGGTGGCGCACATCGCCGCGCGCCACGCGGTCAAGCGCTACGAGAGCAACCTCGGCCTGCAGATTGTGCAGCTGGCGAGCCTCGCGGCCCGGCGGGGCGCGGCGACGAGAGGCCTCAGCGTGGCGGCGCGGGTGGCCCAGCTCGCCTACGCCCGGCAGGATGAGCTGGAGGCGGACCGCCTCGCGGTGAGGTACCTGCAGGCGGCTGGCTTCGATCCGAAGGCCATGCTGACGTTCCTGGAGACGCTGCGCGACCTCCACAGCGACAAGGCCCAGTACCTGCCGCGCGGCGTCGTGCGGCCGCAGTACGCGACGACCCACCCCTTCGTGCCGGAGCGCACCCTCGCGGTCAAGGAAGCGCTCTTCGGCGTCGCCGACTACATCGACTACCTGAACGCGCCCGAATGACCCCCGGCGAGGCCCCCGACCGGGCCGCGCCGGCGCTCAACCGAGGGGCTTCCCCGCCATCGCCCAGTCGGAGCGCCGCACGTCGCGGAAGACGATCCACACCTGCTCCCTCGACACCTTGGCGACGTCCACGAACGCCTGGGTGATGGCGTCGGCCAGCTGGGCCTTCTGCTGCGGGGTGCGTCCTTCCAACCACTCCACGGTGATCACCGGCATCGCTCTCCTCTGCGGGGAGTGGTCAAGTTTGGCGGGTGCCGCAGAGCCGGGGTCCCGCCGCCTGCCCGCAGGCCGTCAAGGCCGAGGACAGCCGGCGGGGTGGCGCAGCGGCAGGACCCGCCAAACTTGACCATCACCCCTCTGCGTTAGGCTTCGACCACCGATTTCCTCGGCCGGACATGCGCCTGGCGGAGCGCGCGCCGCAGCTCGCCGACCAGAAACAGCGACCCGGTCACGACCAGCGCGTCCGAGCCGGAGACGGCGTTGAGCAGGTAGGTGTA
>JAHFGZ010000002.1:22358-24322 GCA_023247155.1 Candidatus Omnitrophota bacterium | reverse complement strand
CCGATTTCCTCGGCCGGACATGCGCCTGGCGGAGCGCGCGCCGCAGCTCGCCGACCAGAAACAGCGACCCGGTCACGACCAGCGCGTCCGAGCCGGAGACGGCGTTGAGCAGGTAGGTGTAGGCGTCCGCGGGATCGGACATCACATGGACGTCCGGGCAGAACGGGGCGAGGCGGCGCGCCAGCTCCACCGGATCGAAGGCGCGCGGGTGGCGGCTCCGCGTGCAGGTCGCGCTGACCGAGAGCCCGCCCAGGAGCTCGCCGAACTGCTCCGGGGATTTGTCCGAGGACATGCCCACGAGCAGGTGGATGCGGCGCCCCGCGCAGAGCTCGAGGAGCGTCTCGCGCAGCGCCGCCACCGCCTGCGCGTTGTGCGCGCCGTCCAGCAGCACGAGCGGCTCGTCGCTCACGACCTCGAGCCGCCCGGGCCACTCGACACGGGCCAGCCCACGCTCCACGAGCCCGTAGGGGATGCCCGCGCCGGACAGCGCCTCCACGGCGCCGGCCGCCAGCGCCGCGTTGAGCGCCTGATGGCGGCCGACGAGCGGCAGCTCCAGCGACTCATAGATCCCGCGCAGGCCGGTGAGGACGAGCTGCAGGCCGTCGAGGGTGTGCTGCGCAATCGCGGCCGTCAGGTCGCATCCGGCGGTCCAGAGCGGCACGCCCCGCTCCTCGCAGGCCGCACGCAGCACCGCAGCCACGCCGTCCTGCTGGGGAGCTGTGAGCGCCACCTGGCCGGGCTTGAGGATCTCCGCCTTCTCCCCAGCGATGCTCGCCGCGTCAGCGCCCAGGATGTCAGCGTGATCCACGTCGATCGGCCCGAAGACGGAGACCGCCTGGTCGACCACGTTGACCGCATCCAGCCGCCCCCCCATCCCGACTTCCAGCACGGCGATCTCCACCTGCCGCCGGGCGAAATGGACGAAGGCGGCGGCGGTCAACGCTTCAAAGTACGTGGGCGGCGCCTCGGGCGCCTCGCGCCGGCACGCCTCCAGGGCCGGGCGGAGCTGCGCGACGGCCGCCGCGAACGCCTCCTCGCTGATCCAATCGTCTCCCGCCGCTCGCTCGGCGGCCTCGCCCCCCTCCGGAGCAGCGACCCCCCCGGCCGGCCAGACCCGGATGCGCTCGCGCAGATCCTCCAGGTGGGGGGAGGTGTAGAGCCCTGCGCGCAGCCGGCTCTCCCGCAGCATGGAGTACACCATGGCGGCGATCGAGCCCTTCCCGTTGGTGCCGGTGATCACCACCGCGCGGAACCGGCGCTGCGGATCCCCCAACCGCTGGCAGAGCCGCCGCATGCGCGCCAGCTTCACCTCGCGCATGGCCTGTGGCAGATGGAGGCGCTCGTAATTCACGAGCGAATCCAGATAGCCGATCGCCTCTTCGTACGTCATCACCGCTGTCTCATGGGTTGCCGCTCCTCCGCCCCGCCTACTGCTGCTGGCGCTTGCGCCACTGCTCCAGGATGCGCCGCAGGTCCCCCTCGGCCGACCGGACGACCAGCGCCCCGACGAGCAGCAGCAGCGAGAACTGCCAGGCGTCCTCCGGCCCGATCACCAGGCCGGTCTTCACGTCCTCGGCCGCCGCGAGCTGGTCGCTGAAGTGCCTGACCGCCTTCTGGAGCGACTCCTCAAAGAGATCAAGGGAGGAGAGCTGGTGGCGGTACTTCAGCGACGGGAACTGGATGCCGCGCACCAGGAGCAGCGTCGTCACCGCGTCATCGCTCACATGCAGGTCGGTGTCGAACGCAAACCCCTCGAAGTGCGGGGAGAAGCCGGGCAGCACGATGGCCGGCCGCTCGATGAGGACCTGGCCCCTCCGGACCACCGTGTCGCCCGGATTCAGCGAGGACTCGGCGAGGAACAGGTACGGCACGGCCGTCGTCTCAAAGGTTGAGAGGTCCGACAGGCGCATGCGCAGGATCTCGGTCTGCTTGCGCGCCTTCTCCCACAATGCCTGGATGTCCAT
>JAHFGZ010000002.1:12500-22258 GCA_023247155.1 Candidatus Omnitrophota bacterium | reverse complement strand
AGGACTCGGCGAGGAACAGGTACGGCACGGCCGTCGTCTCAAAGGTTGAGAGGTCCGACAGGCGCATGCGCAGGATCTCGGTCTGCTTGCGCGCCTTCTCCCACAATGCCTGGATGTCCATGTCAATGCCGGAAATGCCGGATCCCGGTCATCAGCATCGCCAGATCGGCCGCATCCGCCGCCGCGATCACCTCCGCGTCATGGACCGAGCCGCCGGGCTGGATGATCGCGGTAACCCCGGCCTTGGCCAGCAGCTCGATGCTGTCCGGGAACGGGAAGAAGCCGTCCGAGGCGGCCACGGCCTTGCGGGAGCGCCCGCCCGCCTTCTCAAGCGCCAGGCGCACCGACCCGACGCGGCTGGGCTGCCCCTGCCCGATCCCGACCGTCGCGCGGTCGCTGGCGAGCACGATGCCGTTCGACAGGGTGTGCTTGGCCGCGGTCCAGGCGAACAGCAGGTCCGCCCGCTCGCGCTCCGTCGGCGCGCGCGTCGTGGCGACCCGCAGCGCGTCGGCCTTCACGGTCAGCGCATCGGGTTCCTGCAGCAGCCAGCTCCCCAGGAGGTGGCGCCACTCCGGTCCGCTCGGCAGGCGGGTGGGCCACTCGAGCGTGACGACGCGCAGGTTCGGCTTCCTGGCGCACACCGCGACGGCCTGGGGCTCTACCGACGGCGCCACGACGACCTCGAGGAATGTCGCGGTCAGCGGCTCCGCCAGCGCCGCGCCGAGCGGCCGGTTGCATCCGACGATCCCGCCGAACGCGGACTCGGGGTCGCAGGCCAGCGCCCGCTGGCAGGCCTGCAGCGGCTCGGCCGCGCTGGCCAGCCCGCACGGGGCATGGTGCTTGACGACGGCGCACGTCGGCTCCTCGAAGTCCAGGAGGCAGCGCAGGGCCGCGTCCACGTCGAGCAGGTTGTTGTACGAGAGCTCCTTGCCCTGCCGCTGCGTGAGCGTGGCCAGCCCCCACCCCGCGCCCGCGTCAGGCACGTACCAAGCGCCCCGCTGGTGCGGGTTCTCGCCGTACCGCAGCACCTGGCGCCGCCGGACGCTGAGGGACACCGCCTCGGGCAGCCCCTGTGGGCCGGACCCTGACGGGGCCGGCGACGCACCCTGGCCCACCCCGGAGAGATACGAGCCGATCGACGTGTCATAGCCGCTCGTCAGGCGGAACGCGGCCGCGGCGAGCTCGCGCGCCTGCGGGTCAGGCAGGCGGCCCTGGTGGCGGCGCAGCGCCTCGGCCACCGCCGGGTACTGCGCCGGTTCGCAGACGGCCGCGACGTGCGCGAAGTTCTTCGCCGCGGCGCGCAGGAGGGCGACGCCGCCGATGTCGATCTGCTCGACCGCCTCCGCGAGCCCCGCCCCGCGCCGGGCCGTCTCCTCGAAGGGGTAGAGATTCACGACCACCAGGTCGATCAACCCGTCCGGGCCGACCGCCCGCACGTGGGCGGGATCGTCGCGGCGCGCCAGGATGCCCGCGTGGATCTTGGGGTGCAGCGTCTTGACCCGCCCGTCGAGCTGCTCGGTCACGCCGGTGAACGCCTCGACCGTCCTCACGGCCAGGCCGTGCTGCTGCAGGAACGCCGCCGTGCCGCCGGAGGCGATGAGCTCCACCCCCAGCCCCGCCAACGCCTTGGCGAACGGTTCCAGGCCGGTCTTGTCATAGCAGCTCAGCAGCGCGCGCTTCACGACGACCATCCCATCACAGGTCAAGTTCCTGCCGCACGAGCTGACGGAACGCCCGGTGCAGCGCCCGGGTCACCGGCCCGGGCCGTCCCGTCCCGATGCGCCGCCCGTCCACCCACGCCACCGCCAGCACCTCCTTGAGCGTGCTCGTGAGGAACGCCTCGTCGGCATTGTAGAGGTCGTGGCGGGTGAGCGGCGTCTCCCGGATGGGCCGCTTGAGGCGGCCGGCCAGCTCAATGAGGACGTCGCGCGTGATGCCGGCGAGCAGGCCGAGCCAGCACGGCGGCGTCAGGATGGTCCCCCGCGACACCACGCCGAGGTTGCTCGCGGTGCTCTCCGTCACGCCCCCGAGGGCGTCCATGAACAGCGCCTCGTCGGTCCCGCGCAGCTGGGATTCCGCGACCGCCAGAACGCTGCCGAGGCGTGCCGAGTACTTGGCGCGCGGGTCGATGGAGCCGACGGAGAACTTGCGCGCCGGGACGACGCTGACCCGGATGCCGCGGCGGTAGGCCGACGCGGGGGGACGGCTGACCCCCTGCACCACGATGCTCGGTTGCGCCGTCCCTCGACTGCGTGCCTCGACTTCGCTCGGCACAGTCCCGAGCGAGCGAACGCGAGTCGAGGGACGCTCGGGACGGCCCCCTGAGCGAAGTCGAAGGGGCGCCGGTCCGCCCCGCCTGGGCAGCAGCGCCACGCGGACGACCGCCTCCTGCAGCCGCGAGCGCGAAAGCGCCCGGACCAGCTGCTCGCCCAGCCGGGCGCGATCCGGCGGCCGCGCACCGAGAAACTGCGCGGAGGCGTAGAGCCGGGTGAGATGGCCCTCCAGCCTGAAGATGCGCCCGCCGTAGGCCCGCATCGTCTCGAAGCAGCCGTTGGAGGCCGCCTCGTGCGGGAGCGGCCCGGTGCGCGGCTCAACGACTCGCGGCATCCGAGGCACGCGGCGCGGTGTCGGTCGCCGCCCGGAGGGCCGCCAGCAGGGCGCCGGCCTTGTCCAGCGTTTCCCGGTATTCCCGCTCCGGGTCGGAGTCGGCCACGATGCCCGCCCCGACGTGGAACGAGAGCCGCCTCCCCTGGAGCGCCATCGTGCGGATGGCGATGTTCAGGTCCATCGTCCCGTCAAATCCCAGGAGGCCAAGCGAGCCGGTGTAGAGCCCCCGGGGCACGGGCTCGAGCGCCCGGAGGATCTGCATGCAGCGGACCTTGGGGCAGCCGGTGATGGTTCCGCCGGGAAACACCGCGCGGATGACGTCCACGGCGTCCGCGCCCCGGCGCAGCGCGCCCGACACATCGGAGACGATGTGGATGACGTGGGAGTACCCTTCGAGGGTCATGAGGTCGTTCACGGCCACCGTCCCCGTCTCGCAGACGCGCCCGAGGTCGTTGCGGGCCAGGTCCACGAGCATGATGTGCTCGGCCCGCTCCTTGTCGCTCAGCAAGAGGTCCAGGCTGTTGAGCGCGTCCTCCGCGGGCGTCATCCCCCGCGGCCGCGTCCCGGCGATGGGGCGGGTGTCGATGCGCCGGTCCTGGACGCGGACCAGCCGCTCCGGCGAGCAGCTCACCACCGCCAGGCCCTCGCACGAGAGGAAACACGCAAACGGCGACGGGTTGATGCGCCGCAGCGCCGCGTAGAGCGGCAGCGGGCGGAGGGACCAGGGCGCGGTGAACCGCTGCGAGACGTTCGCCTGAAAGATGTCGCCGGCGCGGATGTGCGCAAGCGCCCGCGCCGCCATCGCCTCAAACTCCGCCTGCGTGCTCGTGGCCTCCACCTCGGGCGGATCCCATGCGGCCCCCCCCGTCCCGTCGTCCGCGCCATCGCGCGCAGCGGCGAGCTGGGCGCTGAGGCGCTCCAAGGCCTCGAGCGCCTGGCGGCGGGCCACCGGCGGCGGGCTGTGCGGGTCCACGACGCTGAGCAGCCAGCTCCGTTCCTCGAGGTGGTCGACCAGCACGACGACCCGCATGCCGAACCACTGCATCTCCGGCACGGGCGCCCCGTCCTCCTGCGGCGGCGGCAACCGCTCGATCCAGCGATTGAGGTCATAGCTCAGGAACCCCATGAGGCCGACCGCCCGTCCGTGAGGGACGCTCCGCCCGGCGGGTGGGGCGGGGACGCGATAGCGGCGGAGGACCTGGCGGAGCGCCTCAAGCGGATGGGCCCGCCAGACGTGCGTGGCGGCGCTCGTGCGCAGCTCGATGCGCTCACCGCGGACCGTCAGCGTCAGCCAGGGCGCACACCCCAGCAGCGACCAGCGTCCGGTCACGGGATGGCGGCGCGCGCTGTCGCACCACATCACCGGCTCGCCAGGCGGCAGCCCGCTGGCGAGGGCGTGGAGGTCAGGGCATCCTGCAAGCGGCTGGAGGTAGACGGCGAGCGGGCCGTGTCGGAGCGCGAGGGGGCCATACGTGCCCATGAGCAAACCTATTCTAACACCGGCGAAACCTGGACGCTAGCGGGGGGTCAGAGCTTGATGAGGAGCAGCTTGATCTTGAGCAGCCGCACGTGCTCCCGCATGGCGGCGAGCTCCTGGTCGAAGCGGGCCGCGTCGCGGGCCATCTCCTCCAGCTGGGCCTGTTGGCGTGAGCGCTCCTGCGGCGTCAGGACCGTGTCTTGCTGGCCGAGCGATTTGCCAAGCTGCGCAATCGAGCGGCCAAGGCTCGCCCGCTGGGCGCGTTTGGCGCGGAGCTCCTCGCCGGCCAGCGAGAGGCTGAGCGCGAGCGTGTCGCGTTCAGGCTGGAGCCGTTTCTTCGCCTCGAGCGTCTTGCTGCGGACGGAGGCCGTGGCGGCCGCCAGGTCCTTGCGCAGGTGGGCGATGGTCTCCTCGACCGTCTTGCGCTTGAGGGCCAGCTCCTGCCGGTAGGTCTCGATGCGGTTGGCGATCTCCCGGTGCCGATCGAGCACCGAGGCGAAGGCGGGGTCGGCCTTCAGGGCTTCACGGACCAGCTGCTCGCGGTCAGCGGGGGCGCAGCCGGCCAGCCAGCTCACCACCATGAGGAGGCCGGCCAGGCTGCACCTGAGGGAATCGGGCTTGCCCTGATGGGGGCGCGTCACAATCAGGCGGTCCTACTGGATCAACACGTACGAGGGCTCGACGCTCACCGTGCGCGAGCCGGCGCCGTTGGTCTGCTCCTCCTTGTACGTGAAGAGCTTGCCGGCGAAATTGCGCAGCGTCCACACGCCGTCCTTGTAGGCGACGACGTAGTTGGGCATCAGCGGGATCTTCCCGCCGCCGCCCGGGCCGTCGACGACGAAGGTCGGGACCGCATAGCCGGTTGTGTGGCCGCGCAGCTTCTCGATGATCGCAAGGCCCGTCGCCACCGGCGTGCGGAAGTGCGACGTGCCCTTCACCGGGTCGCACTGGTAGATGTAGTACGGCCGCACGCGGATCTTCAGCAGCTCGTGGAACAGCTTCTTCATGATGGCGGGCCGGTCATTGATGCCCTTCATCAGCACCGTCTGCGAGCCGAGCGGCACGCCGCTGTCCGCCAGCATCCCGCACGAGCGCTGGACGGGCGGGGTGACCTCCTTGGGGTGGTTGAAGTGCAGGCTCATCCACACCGGCTTGTGCTTCTTGAGCACCGCGCAGAGCGACTCGGTCACGCGGTAGGGCAGCGTCACCGGGTTGCGCGTCCCGATCCGCACGAACTCGACGTGGGGGATCATGCTCAGCTTCGTCAGGACCTCGTCCAGCCGCTCGTCGGAGAGCGTCAGCGGGTCCCCGCCCGAGATGAGAACGTCCCGGATCTTCCGGTGCGCGCGGATGTAGTCGATCGCCTGGTCGATGTTCGCCGGCCGGCTGAAGCCCGCGCTGGTGCCGACGACGCGGCTGCGCGTGCAGAACCGGCAGTACATCGAGCACACCTCGACCACCAGGAGCAGCACCCGGTCCGGGTAGCGGTGCACGAGCCCGGGCACGGGCATGTGGCTGTCCTCGGCCAGGGGGTCGATCATGTCGTTGGGGCTCAGCCTGTACTCGTCCTCCACCGGGACCGCCTGGCGCCGGATCGGGCACGTCGGGTCCTCCGGGTCCATCAGGGCCGCCCAATACGGCGGGATGCCCATGATGAAGCGGCCGGACTTGCGCGTCACTGCGTGCTCCTCCGAGGGGGTCAGCCGAATGACCTGCCGCAGCTGCTCCACCGTCTGGATGCGGTTGGTCATCTGCCACCGGTAGGTCTCCCACTGCTCAAGCGGCACGTCCTTCCAGATCGGGATCCGCCGAAACGTTTCCCAGCTCACCGCGCTCCTCCTTCTCTCGTCCCGCTCCTCACGGAGCCGCCTGGCTCGCCGCGAGCACCCCTGCAGGGAGGGGCTCCGGAGGAGGGACCGTTGCGCGCACTACTCGGCGCGCGTACTGCGCATAGCGGCCCATGGCCAATGCCACGATCCGCTGGATGAGGGCTTCATGCGAGATGCCGGCCGCCGCCGTCATGACGGGAAAGTTGCTGTCCCAGGGGCTGAGGCCCGGCAGCGGGTTGACCTCCAGGACGAAGGGGGTCCCGTCGGCGCGGAGCCGGATGTCGGTGCGCGAGAGGTCCACGCACCCGAGCGCCCGGTGCGCGCGCCGCGCGATGCCGCGGACCGCCGCCACGGTCGAGGCGGGAAGGCGCGCCGGGCAGTGCAGCGTCGGGACGAGCCCCATCGCCGCGTTGCCCTGGAACTCCTTCATCCGCCAGGAGTAGAAAAACTCCGCCGAGGCCTGGCAGGGGGCGAAATCGATCTCCAGGATCGGCAGCGCCTCCTCGCCGATCACGCCGGCGGTCAGCTCGACACCGTCGATGAACTCCTCCACGAGCGCCTCCTGGTGGTAGCGGGCGTGCACCGCCGCGACCTGCCGGCGCAGCGCCGCCTCATCGCCGACGACGCTCTCCCGCCAGATCCCCTTGCTGGATCCCTCGCGGTTGGGCTTCACGATGAGCGGGAACTCCAGCTGGGGGTTCAGCGGGGTGCGGGCGTTCGGGAAGAGCTGCCAGCGGGGCGTCGGGATGCCCTCGGAGCTGAGGATCTGCTTGGCCTTGGCCTTGTCGAGCGCCAGGGCCAGGGTGATGCTGCCCGACCCGGTGAACGGCACGCCCAGCGATTCGAGGATGGCGGGCACCTGCGACTCGCGGTGCTCGCCGTGGAGCCCCTCCGCAATGTTGAAGACGAGGTCCACGCGGTGGGTGAGGAACCAGTGAGGCAGCTCGTCGGTGGCTTCGACGAGATGGACGGTGTGGCCGGCGGCGCGGAGCGCGTCCACGATCGTCTCAATGGTCTTGGGGGTGTCGAACTCCGAGTCGCGGTCGCAGGGGGCGGCGTCCCGTCCCGCCGGGGAGGCACCCCGCGGGTCGGGGGTCTGGCGCTTGAGGTTATAGGTCAGTGCGATCGTGTAGGGGTCGATAGGGAGCCCGCCTCGTCACGGGCCTTCAGGCCCGTCCGCGCCACCGCCGTCTCCAGGATGTGCTGGATGATCTGGTAGTGCGTCAGCCCCTTCGTTTTCGCGATGGCGCTGAAGACGTCCTCGGTGGACAGCGAAGGCAACGGGTTGATCTCGAGCGCGTACGGCTTGCCCTTGCGGTCCACCCGGAAGTCCACCCGGCCGAAGTCGCGGCAGTCCACCGCGCGATAGGCGCGCAGCGCCAGCTCCTGCATCTGCCGGGTGAGCCCATCGGGGATGGGCGCCGGGCAGAGGTAATCGGAGCCGGCGCGCAGGTAGGCGAACGTGAAGAACTTCCGGCCCAGGTCGGTGACGCCGTCCAGCACGATCTGGCAGACCGGATAGACGTCCGGCGCCTCGTTGCCGATGAGGGCCACCGTGAACTCCTGCCCCTCGATGAACTCCTCGGCGAACACCGACGCACCCTTGTAGGTCTCCAGGAGCCAGTGCGCCTGGCGGCGCAGCTCCTGGGGGCTGTTGACGAGCGATTTGTCGCTCAGGCCCTTGCTCGAGCCCTCGCAGCGGAGCTTGACGATGAGCGGGTAGGCGAGATCGACCTCCCAGAGCTTGTCGGGGTCGGCGACCTCGGCGTAGCGCGGGGTCGGGATGCCCTCGGCGATGAGGACCTTCTTCGTCAGCACCTTGTCGAGCGCCAGGCCCAGCGTGAGCCCATCGGCGCCCACGAAGGGGACGCGCAGCATCTCAAGGAGAATCGGCACCTGCGACTCGCGGTTGCGGCCCTCGTAGCCCTCTGCGATGTTGAAGACGATGTCGACGTCGAGCTTGCCCCTCCGCTCGAGGAGCTGGCGGGCGTTGCCGATCCGGACGACCTCATGCCCCGCCTCCCTCAAGGCCTTCTCGATGTGGGCGATCGTCTCCTCATGGTCAAACTCGGCGATGAGGTCCGGCGGGTCCTCCGGCTTGAGGACGTACTCGCTCTTCACGTTGTAGGTCAGCCCGACGCGCAGGCCCATCAGCGCCCCTCGCCTGAAAAAAGAAACAGGGACCCGCTCGCACGGAATCCCTGAACCGAACCGCTCAGTTGTGTCACGGGTGACGCGTCAGTCCTCAACGTCCCTGCCGCGGTCCACCGCAGACCGCGCAGGCGTTTGAAGACTGCAACCACATCACAAGTGTGCTCATCGTTACTATATTTCGTACCACACCGCACCCATGGTGTCAAGAACATGTCATGAAAAATGTTCTTGGCTGTGTTACCATCAATTCCGCATGGGCACGCTCATTCTGATCCGTCACGGACAATCGCAGTGGAACCTGGAGAACCGGTTCACCGGCTGGGTGGACATCCCGCTCACCGACGCCGGCCGCGACGAAGCCCGGCGGGGCGCCGCGCCGATCCGGCATCTCCGCATGGACCGCGCGTTCACGTCGGTCCTGCGGCGCGCCCAGGAGACGCTGGACATCGTCCTCGACGCCATCGGCCAGCGCGGGATCCCCATCGAGCGCGACCGGGCGCTCAACGAGCGGCACTACGGCGCCCTCCAGGGATTGAGCAAGGCGGAGATGGCGAAGCAGTTCGGCGAGGAGCAGGTGCACATCTGGCGCCGCAGCTATGACGTGGCGCCGCCGAAGGACAAGACGGAGTGGAACCCGGACGGCATCAGCGAAAGCCTCCAGGACACCGCCGCGCGCACCCTGCCCTATTTCAACGCGACGATCCTGCCCCTGGTGAAGGCCGGGCAACACATCCTCGTGGTCGCGCACGGCAACAGCCTCCGCGCGATCGTCATGCACCTGGACCGGCTGACGAAAGACCAGGTCCTTGCGCTCAACATCGCCACCGGCCCGCCGATCATCTACGAGATCGGCGCCGACGGCGCCATCCTCAAGAAAACCGTCCACGCGCTGTCCTGATGTCGTGGTAGAGGTACTGCTGCGCGTAGCCCGCGTACGGGCCGAAGTGGCGCCGGGCGTAGGCGTGGAGCCGTTGGCGCGTCATGCGCCGGTGCCGGAAGTAGTAGCGCATCGCCCGCTCCATCCAGACGTCGATCGGGAACGCCTCGTACTTCTCGAACCCGAACAGCGCCACGCAGTCCGCCACCTTGTCCCCGACCCCCTCACAGCCCAAGAGCGCTTGCTTCGCGGCGTCGTAGCCCACCCGCCGCAGGTGCTCCGCCGGCAGCCCCCCGTCCGCGACGAGCCGCGCCGTCGCCTTGAGATACGGCGCGCGGTAGCCCAGGCCCAGGCTGCGCAGCCGCCGCTCGGAGGCGCCGGCGACCGCCTCCGGCCGCGGGAAGCTGAACCCGCGGAATCCGTTGAGGGCGACCGGCTCCCCGTACGCCTGGCAGAGCCGCTCGAGCATCCCCTCGATGCGCTTGATGTTGTTGAACGAGGCGCAGATGAAGGACGCCAGCGTCTCCCAGCCGTCCTGGCGCAGCACGCGCAGCCCCCGGTGGCGGCAAATCGCCTGGTGGACCTGCATATCCACGTTGATGGAGGAGAGGACCTCGGGGAGGTTCAGGTCGAGGGCGAAGTAGCGGCGGATCCGGTCGGGGGTGAGGGCGGGGTCGGAGGTGTCGTAGAGGAGCCGGTCGCCCTCCTGCCGCACCTTCACGACGGACGGCCCCAGGAATCCATAGAACCACCCGTCGTGCGCTTTCCACCGGAAGGTCTGGCCGGACGAGAGGCTCGCCTGGAGGGAGAAGTC
>JAHFGZ010000002.1:0-12400 GCA_023247155.1 Candidatus Omnitrophota bacterium | reverse complement strand
TGGTACTTCCCCTTGCGGTCGGCGTACGACACCTCCGGCAGCGAGCCCGCCTCGAAGAACAGGACCTGGGCGATCCCCTCGAACGAGTAGATGCGCGCCGGCAGCGGCGTCGTGTTGGAGATCTCGATGGTCAGGTGCCCTTCCCAGCTCGGCTCAAGCGGCGTGATGTTCACGACGATGCCGCAGCGCGCGTAGCTCGACTTGCCCAGGCACAGCCCCAGCACCGAGCGCGGCATCCGAAAGTATTCCACCGAGCGAGCCAGCGCGAAGGAGTTGGGCGGCACGATGCACACCGGGCCCTTCAAGTCCACGAACGAGTCCGGCGAAAACTGCTTCGGGTCCACCACCGCCTGCTTGAGGTTCGTGAACACCTTGAACTCGTCGGTCACCCGGATGTCATAGCCCATCGAGGAGAGGCCGTAGGAAATGACCCCGTCCCTTTTTAAATGTTCTTCGAAGGGCTCCAACATGTGGAACTGTTTCACGTACTCGCGAATCTCCCAGTCCACCAGGATGCGCCCGGTGGACTTGCCCCCCCCGGCGATCGCGAACGGCGAGCCGGGGATGTGCTCGGGCAGCTCGGTGAGCTTCGTCTGCGCCTCAAACATGCCGGGCTCCTTTCTTCTCGGTGGAGAGCGCCAGGTGGATGCGGTTGACGGTGCCGGTGACCGAGATGAGCGGCAGCCGCTTCCGCTTGCGCCGGAGCTGCTTGAGGTGCGGGTTGGCCTCGTGGCGCACCCAGCTCACCGGCCGCTCCATGACCTGCTCGATCCCGTCCTGGCCCCAGTACGCCTGGATGAACGCGTGGCACTTCTTCGAGAGCTCAGGCGTCGCGAACCATCCCATGCGTCAGCCCTCCGTTATGAGCACCCAGATGTGCTTCCGCAGTTCACACACTTATAACAATTGCCGTTGCGGACCATGAGCGAGCCGCAGTCCGAGCAGGCGGGCGCGTCGGCCTGGGTGACGAAGGTGACCTGCTCCTGCTGCTCGAACGGGTTGACGGCCGCCGGCTGCGGGGCGGGCTTCGGCGCGCCGTTGGCCGGCTTGACGCCGGGCGCTTCGGTCACCTTGAACTGCTGCGCCTCCTCCGCCGGCAGGAACTTCAGCGCCATCCAGCGGAAGATGTAGTCGATGATCGACTTGGCGAACCGGATGTCCTTGTTGTTCGTCACGCCGGACGGCTCGAACCGCATGTGGCTGAACTTGGTCACGAGCACCTTGAGCGGGACCCCGTACTGGAGGGCGAGCGAGACCATCGTGGCGAAGGCGTCCATGAGGCCGGAGAGCGTCGAGCCCTCCTTCGAGATGGTGATGAAGATCTCGCCGGGTGAGCCGTCCTCGAAGAGGCCGACGGTCAGGTACCCCTCGTGGCCGCCGACCGAGAACTTGTGGGTGATCGCCTGCCGCTCATCCGCGAGCCGCCGGCGGTACGGCGTGCCGGCCGGCGCCTTCCTGGCGGCGCCCTGCTCCTCCTTGCTCGTCGAGAGCGGCTGGACCCGCTTGGAGCCGTCGCGGTAGATGGCGATGGCCTTGATGCCCAGGCGCCAGGCCTCGGTGTAGGCCTGGCAGATGTCCTCGACCGTAGCCTCCTGGGGGAGGTTGACGGTCTTGCTGATCGCCCCGCTGATGAACGGCTGCACCGCGCCCATCATCCGCACGTGGCCCATGTAGTGGATGGAGCGCGTGCCGTTGAGCGGGCGGAACGCGCAGTCGAACACGCTCAGGTGCTCGGGCGCAAGGCCCGGCGCCCCCTCGATCGTCTCCTTCTCGTTGATGTGTTGGAGGATCGCCTCGACCTCGGAGGGCTCATAGCCCAGCTTCTTGAGCGCCTGGGGGACCGTCTGGTTGACGATCTTGAGCATCCCGCCGCCCACCAGCCGCTTGTACTTCACGAGCGCGATGTCCGGCTCGACCCCGGTCGTGTCGCAGTCCATGAGGAAGGCGATGGTGCCGGTCGGCGCGATGACGCTCATCTGCGAGTTGCGCACCCCGGCATGCTCGCCCAGCGTGATCGCCTCGTCCCACGACCGGGCGGCCGCCTGCAGGAGCGGCGGCGGCACGAGCCGGTGGTTGACCTTGTCCACCTGCGCGCGGTGCTTGCGCAGGACGCGGACCTGCGGCTCGCGGTTGCGCGCGAAGCCCGCATAGGGCCCGAGCTGCTCGGCGATCTGGCCGGAGACCTCGTAGGCGTGCCCGGTCAGGAGCGCGCTGATCGCCCCGGCCCAGGCCCGCCCCTCTTCCGAGTCGTACGCGACGCCGAGCGACATCAACAGCGCCCCGAGGTTGGCATACCCCAAGCCGAGCTGACGGTAGTCGCGCGCGTTGCGCGTGATCTGTTCCGTCGGGTAGGAGGAGCGATCCACGACGATGTCCTGCGCGATGATGAGGATCCGCACCGCGTACTTGAACTGCTCGATGAGGAAGTTCCCCTCGTCATCGAGGAATTTGAGGAGGTTGACGGACGCCAGGTTGCACGCCGAGTTGTCCAAATGCATGTACTCACTACACGGGTTGCTCGCGTTGATCCGACCGGTGTTGGGGCAGGTGTGCCAGTCGTTGATCGTCGTGTCGAACTGCATCCCGGGATCGCCGCAGTGCCACGTCGCCTCCGCGATGAGCCGCAAGAGGTCGCGCGCCTTGACGCGTTCGATGATCTCGCCCGTCGTCACCGCCTTGAGGTCCCACGCCTCATCGGCGAGCGCGCGCTTCATGAACTCGTCGGTCGCGCGCACCGAGTTGTTCGCGTTCTGGAAGAAGACCGAGCCGTACGCCTCCCCGTCGATCGCGGCGTCGTAGCCCAGGTCGATGAGCTTGTGCGCCTTCTCCTCTTCCTTCCACTTGCAGAGGATGAAGGGCCTGACGTCCGGGTGGTCGGCGTTGAGGACGACCATCTTCGCCGCCCTGCGGGTTTTTCCACCGGACTTGATGACGCCCGCCGAGGCGTCCGCCGCGCGCATGAACGACACCGGGCCTGACGCGGTCCCGCCGCCGGCGAGCCGCTCGCGCGAGGAGCGCAGGTTCGAGACGTTGAGCCCTGAGCCGGAGCCGTACTTGAAGATCATCCCCTCGTTGCGGTACCACTCGAGGATGGACTCCATCGTGTCGTCCACCGAAAGGATGAAGCACGCCGAGCACTGCGGGCGGGGCTCGATGCCGACGTTGAACCACACGGGCGAGTTGAACGCGGCGTACTGGTGGACAAGCAGGTAGGTGAGCTCCGCGCGGAAGGCCTCGGCGTCCTCGGCCGTCGTGAAGTAGCCGTCCTTGATCCCCCAGTCGGCGACGGTGTTGGCAACGCGGCCGATGAGCTGCTTGACGCTCCGCTCCCGCTGCGGGGTGCCCAGGGCGCCGCGGAAATACTTCGAGACCACGACGTTGGTGGCCAGCTGGCTCCAGAAGGCCGGCACCTCCACGTCCTTCTGCTCGAACACCACCTCGCCCTTCTCGTTGCCGATGGTCGCGGTGCGCAGCTCCCAGGCGATCTCGTCGAATGGGTGGACAGCTGGACGGGTCCAGCGTCGGGGAACGCTCAGCCCCTGATGCGCCGCCTGCGCCCCCTCCGTCCTCAGGGATGCCGTCGCCGTCTCGCCCGACCTGTGCTGCGCGGTCGCCTCACCCATGACGCTGCTCCTCCTCTACACCCAAGCTGTTGGCGCTGTTCACAGGAATATCCACAATCTGTTGGGGTCCTTCAATACCACTGTAGCATAGGGTCAACCCTTGTCAAGCCAAAAAATGCAGCTTAGATACCACCTGTAGTGGAAAATACTGCATGGGGGACCTAAGTATTGGGGTACCTGGCGTTTGTCAGACGGTGGTGGGGCCTGTTAGAGTCGCATGCTGCGCAGGCGGCGCACGCGCTCCTGGATCGGCGGATGCGTCGAGAAGAGCTTGGCGATCGCGTCCGCGCGCAGCGGGTTCACGATGAACAGGTGCGCCGTCGCCGGGTTGGCGCCGTCCAGCGGGCGGGCGCGCACCCCCGCCTCGAGCTTCTCCAGCGCGCTCGCCAGCCCGGACGGGTTGCCGGTCAGCCGGGCGCCGGTCTCATCCGCCCCGTACTCCCGCGTCCGGGAGATCGCCAACTGGATCAGCATCGCGGCCAGCGGCGCGAGGATCGCGATGAGCAGGAGCGCCACCAGCTGCACCGCGGCGTTGCCGCTCTTCCGGTCATCGCTGCGCCCGCCCCACATCAAACCCCACCGCGCCCAGTGGGCCAGCATGGCGATGGCGCCGGCGACGGCCGCGGCGATGGACATGACGAGCGTGTCGCGGTTCTTCACGTGGGAGAGCTCATGCGCCAGGACCCCCTTGAGCTCCTCCTCGTTCACGAGCTCCAGGAGTCCCGACGTCACGGCGACCGCGGCGCGCCTGGGGCTGCGGCCCGTGGCGAACGCGTTGGGCGTCGCCGTCGGCAGCCAATAGAGCTTCGGCATCGGCATGCGCTCGCGCGAGGCGATCTCGCGCACCGCCCGGTAGACCTGCGGCGCCTCGGCCTCGCTCAAGGGCTTGGCCCGGTACATGGCCAGCACCATCTTGTCGCTGAACCAATAGACGCCCAGGTTCATCAGCAGGGCGAAGACAAACGTCGTCGTGGCGCCCTGCGGGCCGCCCATGAGCTGGCCGACAAGCACCAGCAGGACGGTCAACAGAGAGAGCAAGAGCCCGGTTTTGAGCACGTTCATGGATTGGCCTCCTCTTGGTGGGTGAATGCCGAGTTTCCTCTATTATAGACCCCCGGGAGGGTCTGTCAAAGCGTGAAGGAGGTGAAGTCGCGGGCCAGGGTCAGGCGGCCGCGGAAGGCGCGGCGCACCCGTCCCCGGATGTCGTAGCCCTTGAAGACCGGATAGAAATGGGTCAGCGCGAGGTGCCGGCAGTTGGCCGCCGCCGCGATGCGGCCGCACTCGGTCGGGGTGAGGTGGCCTGCCACCTTGCGCTCATCGGGCACGGAACACTCGAGGATGAGCAGGTGCGTGTCGCGGCCGAGCTCGACGAGCGCGTCGCAGACGTCCGTGTCCCCCGAATACGCGATGCGTTTCCCTTCAGCCTCCAGCCGGTAGCCGAGCGCCGGCGCGGCATGGCGCATCCAGCGCGCGCGCACCGTCGCCCCCTTCCCCAGCTTCACCGAGGTCTCCTTGAGCTCCTTCAGCCGGAGCGCATAGTGCCGCGGGGTGAGCCAGCCGTTGAGCGCGCGGTTGAGCCGTCGGTAGAGCCGCTTCAAGCCGGGCGGGCCGTAGACCGCAAGCGGCGCGCGGGGCGGGCACGACTCCCCCGCCTGGCGGGGGAGATGGCGAAGCCAGCGGGGGGCCGCCCCCGGCGAGGGGGCCGGGATGCGCAGGGCAAAGAGGAGGCTCGCCAGGTCCAGGCAGTGGTCGAGGTGGTAGTGGGTGAGGAAGACGCGGTCGAGGGTGAAGAGGCTGCCCCCCGCCGCGTGCAGCCGCTGAAGCGTCCCGGGTCCGGCGTCGAAGAGCAGCCGCTCCCCGCCCGCCTCGACGAAGAGGCCGGCCGGACTGTGGTCCCGGGCGGGGATCGCCGTGCCGGCGCCGAGGATCGTCACGTTCATTCCGCGACGGCGGTCGGGACGAAGTCCGGGGGGATCGTGTAGCGCTGCCAGGTCGGTTTGATGTCGATGATGCGGTCGATGCGGAACTGCCGCAGGCCCTTTCGGAAGTGGCAGAAGCCCTCGAAGTAGGGCTCGCGGATGGCGTAGACGTCCACGCAGCGCACGCGCTGCGGCGACTCGCCGCTGGCGACGCTCTGCGAGAGGTACTCGATCTCCACCTGGAGCCGCTTCTCGAACGCCTCGGTGAGCATCTTGGCGATGGCGCCGACGTCCCGCTTGCGCTCGGGCCAGAAGACGGGGATCTGGAGCTTCTCGGCGCTGAAGCGGCTCGTGGCAAAGAGCCGCCCGTGCTGCTTGCCGTAGTCGTAGAGCTCCTTCGTCAGCTTCACGTCGTCCAGGCAGTACGTCGTGATGAGGTCGAAGCGCCCCTCCTTGAACCATTTCAGCGCGTCGAGCCCGCTCCCGGACTTCCCGCGGCCCAGCGTCGCCTGCGCGAGCGCGTCCAGGCTGAGCCGGTGGCCGAGGTGCTTGACGATGTCCTCCATGATGTCGAGCACCGGCAGCGTGGTCACGGGATACGGCAGGTAGGGCGCAAGCACCGGCAGGTCGAAGCGCCGGATGTTGAAGCCGATGAGGAGCTCGGCGGCTTGGAGGCGCGGGGCGAGCTTCGCGGCGAGGTCCGCTTCGAGGTACGCCTCGTAGCGGTCCTCCTGGTAGCCGTAGACGCCGACGCAGGAGACGCCGAGGAGCTCCATCTTGCGCCCCTCCACCTCGGCGAAATCCCGCTGCGTCTCGAGATCCAGGACCAGTTTTTCAGCCATCATCTCGCTCGTCCATCCGTCACCCGTAAGTAATGACCGCGAGACGCCTCGTCATCTCATGGACTCGGGTGCGATATAAAAGAACCGCCGGTGGTGTTTCAGAAAGACCAGGACTCCGTAGAGCGAGAGCACCATCAGCTCCAACAGCAGCGCCCAAGGGGCGTTGGCTTTCGCGGCGGCGAAGCCCTCCAAATAGAACGTCCGCCAGACCGGCAGTACGATGAAGCCCGTCAGCAGCCCAGCGGTCGTGCTGAGCTCCTTCCGCACGGCGCTCCTCCAGTCGTACCGCGCACCTCCCAACGCGCTGGGAAGCCGACGCCACGAGGGCCACCACCGGTTCACCGCGGCGCAGTATTGTTCGTAGGCCGTGCCGAACCGCCCTCGCAGATAGCCCTCCTCCGCCGCGACGATCGCCTGATAGATACCCAGGAACAGGGGCAGCACCACCAGATAGACCAGGGCTGCGCCGGCCACCATCGTCATCCCCACCGCAATGAGCGCATTCCCGACATACATGGGATTGCGCGTCAGGGCATAGACCCCGCCCCGGACCAGGTGACTGGCGTAGACCTTCCCCTCCCTGCCGCCGCGCTCAATGTACTCGTATCCGATCGTCACCAGGCGCATCAGCTGACCGAGCAGGGCGACCAGCGTGCCGACGATCGTCAGCCCCAGGTCAAGCGCGGGGTTCCCCATCCTCGTGGGCCTGCCGATCAGGGGCACGAGCACAAAGCAGACCGGAAAGAGCGCATTCCGGTGCCGGAAAAAGAAATTCCCAGCAGCCATGTTCCAGCGGCGCATGGTCTCCACGGCGCTCACTCCGCCTTGGCCGGGGAGTCGTGCCGCGTCTTGAGTGCGACCAGCCCGCAGAAGTTGTACCACTTGAAAAACACGTCACACTGACTGAAGCCGCTGCTCAACAGCAGCTCCTGATTCTCCTCGAGCCGATACGGGACGAGCACGTTCTCCAAGGCTTCCCGTTTCTGGGCGATTTCCATCGTGGTATAGCCCTGGCGTTCCTTGAACGCGTAGTAGTACTTGATGAACAGCCGGTTCAACATGGAGTCCCTCGGGAGAACTTTTTCGACCAGAATGAAGCAGCCCTGGTCGTTCATCCCGCTGGCAATGCTCTTGATGAGCGTATGTCGGTAGAGCGGTCGGATGAACTGCAGCGTCAGGATCATGATGACCACCGAGGCGTTGGTGACCTGCACGCCACGATTCAGATCGGCGCAGACGAATTCATGCGCTCGCTGCATGCCGTGGCGCTTCACCTTCTCGCGCGCCTTGGCCAGCATCTCCGGCGAGGAATCGACCCCGACAAACCGGACGCCCTTCGAGACGAGCGGATCGAGCAGACAAAAGGTGTTCCCCGTCGAGCAGCCAAGGTCGTAGAGATTGCTCCCCTCAACAGCAAAGTCTGCGGCGAGTTCCCCAATCATCCGCTGGATCTCGCCGTAGAAGGGCACGGAGCGGGTGAGCATATCATCGAACACCTTGGCGGTGTGTCGGCCAAACGTAAAGTCGCTCACCAGACGTTGGCGTTTCCGAAAGAGCTTATCCGTGGCCATCGCCCGCACCTCCGGCGGAGCTCCATCGTCGCCCCTCCACCTCGGCGACGTCCCGCTGCGTTTCGAGATCAAGCACGAGCCGCTCACCCATTTATTGAAACAGCGCGAGGTAGTCGCCGTAGCCCTCGGCCTCCAGGCGCTCGACCGGGATGAACCGCAGGGCGGCCGAGTTGATGCAGTAGCGCTGGCCGCTCGGCGGCGGGCCGTCGTCGAAGACGTGCCCGAGGTGCGCGTGGCTGCGCCTGGCGCGCACCTCGGTCCGGACCATGCCGTGGCCCGTGTCCGCCACGAACGCGATCCGCGCCTTGTCGATGGGCTCGGTGAAGCTCGGCCAGCCGGTGTTGGAATCGAACTTGTGCATCGAGGCGAAGAGCGGCTCGCCCGTCACGATGTCGACGTAGAGGCCTGCCGCCTTGTTGTTCCAGTACGCGTTGTGGAACGGCCGCTCGGTGCCTTGCTGGCGCACGATGGCGTACTGCTCAGGCGTGAGCAGCCGGCGCAGCTCCGCGTCCGTGGGCACCGGGCACGTCTTCCATGAGGCCGGCGTCGCCGATCCTTCCTGCGCGTTCATCATCCCCTCCTTTCCCTCCCTGCATCCGAAGACCAGCAGCCAAAGCGCGAAAAAGGGAACCGGTGCTATTTTTCCCGATGCCAGGCGCCGCCGTGGGAAAAAAGGAGCCGGTGCCATGTTGGGTCAGGGCTGGAGGCCGGTCCGCGCCTTGGCTTTCATGCGGCGCGTCAGCACCTCCATGAACCCGTCGAGCGCTATGAGGAGGAGCAGCAGGGTCAGCAGGAAGAGCCGATAGGCGTGCCGCTCCTCCAACAACCGCCCCCGCTCCTGCACCCACTCTTCCCAAAAATAGACCGAGATCGCCAGGACCATGATCCAGATCGCCGTCTTCCATTCCTTGCTGGCCGCAATCCCCCTCCAGCTCCACTCGCCCTGGCGGCGCGCGTACCGATGCCACCTCGGCACCAGGCGCGGCACGGCCGCCTGGTACGCGAGGTACTCCTGGCTGCACTCATCACGGAGCAACGCTTCTTCCTGGGCCATGGTTCTGTGGTACACGCTGAGGAACCCGGCGAGCGCCGCAAGCGTCAACCACGGATTGTTCACCATCAAGCAAAATCCGGCGCCGATCACCAGGGTGCCGAGGTAGAGGGGGTGCCGGACAAACGCATAGGGGCCCGCGGTGACCAGCCGGCCGATCTTGGCATCCCCGCGCCATTTCTGGGTCCAGTTGACCTTGAGATGCCCCACATGCCCGTTCGCCCAGCCGCGCACCAACTCCCCCAAGATAATCAGGATCATGCCGGCTCGAAAGGAGCGTTCCGTCACATGCGCGAATAGGAAGAGCGCGACTGTCAAGGGGTAGACAAACAGAAACCGGGGTTTGGTGAAGCGCTTCCACGACATGCAGCGCCCTCAGTGGACCCACAGCGCGGGGAGGAGGCCGCCGCCGCGGGAGACGTTGACGACCGGCAGCCCGGAAAACCGCCCCACGAGGCCGATCCCCGATGAGCTGAAGAAGAACCCGGACACGACGGAGCGCTCCTGCCAGCGCACGCCGCCGTCGGTGAGCCGGGGGAAGACGTCGGACGGGATGGGCGCCAGCTCCTGGACGACGTACCGCGTGCGGCCATGAAGCGCCCCGTGCAGCTCCTCCTCCCACGCGCGCTGGCTCACCGTCCGGCCGATGACCACCCCTTCCCCGCCGAAGAGCGTGTTGGGTTTCAGGACGAGACGGCGCCGGTTGCGCCGGATGAACGCCGGCAGGTCCACCGGGCGGCCGCCGGGGTCCGACACGCGCTCCTCGCGCACGAGCCGCGTCCACAGGAGGTGCCCGCGGAACAGCCGCCGCTGCGCCGCGGTGAAGTGCCGCGCGTAGGCCGCGTCGGTGAAGATCTCCCACGCCGACTTCTGGTCGAACTCCCACGTGAGGCCGGAGACGAGCCGCCCCTCGCGGATGGCCTGGCGCAGCGCGGCGAGGCGCCGCCCGCTGCGCTCCATCGCGACGAACTCGGCCAGCTCCGAGTCCCGGTAGAGGAGGTCCACCGGCACGCCCTTGGCGGCGAGGCCGCCGCGGGCCAGGCGCAGGTCGCGCGGGTCCGCCACCACGGTCCGCAGGCCCCGCTGGGCGAGGTCGCGGGCGAGCTCTTGGAACTCGTCCGTCCCCGTCGTGAAGTCCGTGTTCTCGATGAGGGCGACCCCGCGCAACGGGCGGCCCAGGCGCCTGGCGACCGCGCGCAGCTCATCCACCAGGAGCTGCCGGGGGTCCGGCGTCGCGGTGATGGCGCGACCCGGCAGGGCGCGCGTGAGCAGGTCGCCGACGACGTCCATCGCGATGGAGCACGCGGCCGGGGCGTAGCGCACGCCGCCGACGCCCACGGCGTTGGGCTCCAGCATCCGGAAGCGTCCCTGCCAGCGCGGGTGGTCATAGACCGCCGTGGAGTCGAGGCGCCCGATGACGGCGAGCGGCCGGCTGCGCGGGTGATCGCAGAGGCGCATCCACGCCTCGCGCTCGGGCTCAAACGAGACGATCCGCCGCACGGCGGGCAGCCGGGCATGGAGATGCGCCAGGCGGAGCAACGCCTCGCTCAGCTGCCGCGCGACGTGGTGGAACGAGAGGAGCTGGTCGCTCGTGAGGACCCAGGGCTTGAGGGCGATGTCGATGGTCCGCGGGCGGCCGGTGTCGTCGAGGTAGCGCACGCCCCGCACGTCGGCGAGGGCGCGCATCGCGTGGAGCCGGTCAACCAGGTCGCGCCGCCCCAAGCGGCGGAATGGCGCGTCGAGGACGCTGCGGGGCACGTAGTCCATGGGCCTCTATTCTATACTAAGGCGCGCGCCGAGAAAAATGGAACCGGCGCCATTTTCTTCCGGTACCATTTTCTTGAGGCGGGGATGGGGGGTATGGTACAGTGAGCGTCCATGAGAGAGCAGTCGGTGCCCCGCGAACTCGTCACCGGGATCGTGCGCGACCTCAAGCGGCGCGGCGTGGACTACGCGGACGTGCGCCACGAGCACCTCCTCCACGAACACCTCGTGGCGGAAGACGGCCGCGCGAGCTCCATCAGCCTGTACGAGAGCGCGGGCGTCGGGGTCCGCATCCTCCACCGCGGCTCGTGGGGCTTCGCCGCCACGCCGCATCTGACGCGGGCCGCCCTCGTCCGGACCGCCGCGCAGGCCCTGGACCTGGCCCGCGCCGCCGCGACGGTCAACCGCTCGCCCCGGCCGCTCGCGCCGGTTGCCCCCGCCCGCGCCCGCCACGTCTCCCGCTGCGCCATCGACCCGTTCGACGTGCCGCTCGCCAAGAAGCTCGACTACCTCCTCTGGGCGAACACGACGCTCCTCGGACCGAACGCGGTGCAGCGGGCGACCACCCACATGGACTTCTACAAGCGCCGCAAGCTGCTCTGCTCCACCGAGGGCTCGGTGATCGACCAGCTCCTCATCGAAAGCGGGGCGGGGCTTGAGGTCGTCGTCCAGCACGGGGACGAGGTGCAGCTGCGCAGCTTCCCCAACTCCCATCACGGCGCCCTCGCGCAGGCCGGCTTCGAGTACGTCAAGCAGCTCGACCTCGTGGGGGGCGCGGCGACCGCCCGCGAGGAGGCGCTGCAGCTCCTCCGCGCCAAGCCCCCGCGCGCCGGCGAGACGACGCTCATCCTCGACCCGTCCCAGGTCGTCATGCAGCTCCATGAGTCGTGCGGCCACCCGGCGGAGCTGGACCGCGCGCTCGGGCAGGAGCTCAGCTACGCGGGCGGCAGCTTCCTCACGCCGGAGGGCCTGGGCCGCGTGCGGTACGGCTCGCCGCAGGTCACCATCGTCGCGGACGCGACGATCCCCGGCGGGGTGGGCAGCTTCGGGTTCGACGACGAGGGGGTGCCGGCGCAACGGGTGGAGCTCGTGCGCGAGGGGCGGTTCGTCGGCTACCTCAGCTCCCGCGAGTCGGCCGCGCGCATCGGGCTGCCGGCGAGCGGGGGCGCGATGCGCGCGGAAGGCTGGGACGTGCCGCCGCTGGTGCGGATGACGAACGTCAACCTGGAGCCGGGGACGTGTACGCTCGAGGCGCTCTGCCGGGACGTCCGGCACGGCTACCTGCTCGCCACGAACAAGAGCTGGTCGATCGACGACCGGCGGCTGAACTTCCAGTTCACGACGGAGATCGGCTGGGAGATCGTCAACGGCCGGCGGGGCGGCATCGTGAAGAACCCGCTCTACACCGGCATCACGCCGGTCTTCTGGGGCCGGTGCACCGGCGTGGGGCGGCGGGAGGACTGGCGGCTGTGGGGGATCCCCAACTGCGCGAAGGGCGAGCCGATGCAGTTGATGCACGTCGGCCACGGCGCGTCCTACGCCCGGTTCGATGGGGTGACCGTGGCGCCTGCGCAATGAGGCCTCACCGGGCATGATTGGCGACTCGCGGTTGCTGGCGGCGCTCGCGAAG
>JAHFGZ010000027.1 GCA_023247155.1 Candidatus Omnitrophota bacterium | reverse complement strand
GGAGAGCGCCAACGCCCGCCGCCGCTGCGCGGCGCTGAGCGAGGCGTTCCGCGAGCTCATCGCGAGGCCCCCGGGCTCGCGCACCGTCGGCAGGATGCGCAGCCGGACCGGCAGCCGCAGGTCGCGGATCAGGCGCCGGATGATGAGCGCCTGTTGATAGTCCTTCTGCCCGACGTACGCGGTCGTCGGCCGGGTCAGCTCGCAGAGGACTGCCACGACTGTCGCCACGCCGCGGAAATGGCCGGGCCGGGTGCGGCCCTCCCACCGCCGCGCCAGCGGGCCGACCTCGATGGCTGTCTCGAACCCAGACGGGTAGAGCTCATGCGCCGACGGCGCGAAGAGGATGTCGGCGCCCGCCGCGCGCGCCAAGCGGAGATCCCGCCGGAACGGCCGGGGATAGCGCGCGAAGTCCTCCTGGGGCCCGAACTGGAGGGGGTTGACGAAGAGGGAGACGACGACGACGTCGTGCTGGACCGCGGCCGCCCGGATGAGCGACAGGTGCCCCTCATGCAGCGCCCCCATCGTCGGCACGAATCCCACGCGCTTGCGCTGGCGCTCGAGCCGGCGGGCGACATGCGCCATGCCAGCGGCGCTGCGGATGATCCGCATCAGGTGACCGGCTGCGGCAGCCGCGCCAGCAGGGCGGCGATCGGCTGCTGGAGGACCGGGTGGATGAAGCCTGGGGCCAGCTGAGCCAATGGCTCGAGCACAAACCGCCGCTCATGCAGCCGGGGATGCGGGACGGAGAGGCCGAGTTCCTGGATGACCCGGTCGCCGTAGAGCAGCACGTCGAGATCGATCGGGCGGCGGGCCCACCGCTCGGGCGAGGGCCGGCGGCCGAGCCGACGTTCGATCGCCTGAAGGACGGACAGCAGCGCGCGCGGCGGCATGGCGGTCTCGAGCTCCACCACGGTATTGAGGTAGGGGCCTTGCGGGGGCCCGCCGACCGGCTCCGTCTCCAGGAGCGGCGCCATCTGGACGAGCCGCAGGCCGGGTGTTTCGCCGAGCGCGCGCACCGCCGCCGAGATGCACGCCAGCCGGTCGCCTTCGTTGGACCCGACGCCGATAAACACCCGACCCATGCTGCAAGACGCGTCAGACACTTCACAAGGCGCGGGAAGTGTCTGACACTGCTCTGTCGAAAACCCACCTCGAAGAGCGGGTGGCGCCGGGCGGGGGACCCCCGCGTCCGCCCGCAGCCCGACGGGCGAGGACGGACGTGGGGGATGCCCGGCGACAGGACCCGCCATGATCCAGTGGGTTTTCGACAGAGCAGTCTGACACGTTTTACCCGTCGCCCGGCGCAACCCGCGGCTCATCGTCACAGCGCCTTGGCCAGGCGGCTGACCGCCTCCTGGATGCGGTCGGTCGGTACGGTGAGCGAGAAGCGCACGTACCCCTCGCCGGCTTGACCGAAGCCGACCCCGGGCGTCACCACGACGTGCGCCGTCTCGAGCACCCTCGACGCGAACGCCATCGAGGGTTCCTGCGTGGGGATCCGGGCCCACACGTAGAAGGTCGCCGCCGGCTTGGGCACCTGCCAGCCGGCCTTCGCCAGGCCGTCGATCAGCAGGTCCCGCCGCTGCTGGTACGTGGCGACCGCTTGCTGCAGGGGCGCCTGGTCGCCCTCCAGCGCCTCGATGCCGGCCCACTGGACCGCCTGGAAGATCCCCGAGTCCAGGTTGGTCTTCAGCTGCGCCAGCGCCGCGACCAGCGCCGCGTTGCCGCAGACCCAGCCGATGCGCCACCCAGTCATGCGGTACGTCTTGGAGAGGCTGTGGAACTCGACCCCGACCGCCTTGGCCTCAGGGAGCTGCAGGAAACTCATCGGCCGGACGCCGTCGAACGCGAGCTCGGAATAGGCCGCGTCGTGGGCGACCGCACTGCCGAATTCCTTCGCAAAGTCGACCGCCTCCTGGAGCTGCTCGGCGCTCGCCACGGCCGCCGTCGGGTTGTTCGGATAGTTGAGGAAGAGGACCTTGGCCCGACGGGCCGCCTTCTGGCTGACCGCCCACAGGTCGGGGAAAAAACCGTTCTCCTCCAGGAGCGGCAGCGGGACCACCTCGGCGCCGGCCAGCACCGTCCCGCTGCGGTACGGCGGATAGCACGGGTCCGGCACGAGGACCGCATCGCCCGGATTGGCCACCGCCAGCGGGAAGTGCGCGATGCCCTCCTTGGAGCCGAGCAGCGGCAGGATCTCGGTCTGCGGATCCAGCGCTACGCCGAAGCGACGGTCGTACCAGCGCGCGATCGCCTCGCGCAGCTCCCGGATCCCCTCGGTGAAGCTGTAGCGGTGGTTGGCCGGGTCCTCGGCCGCGCGCGCGAGGCGCGCGACGATGGACGGCGGCGTCGGCAGGTCCGGATCTCCGACGCCGAGGTCAATGACGTCCTTCCCGGCCTCCTGGAGCGTTCGCTTGGCCCGATCCAGCTCCACGAACAGGTACGGCGGCAGCTGCTTGAGGCGCTCCGCCTTCATCCCGACGCTTTCAGCACATGCGACATCTCGTAGAGGCCGGGCGGTGCCCCGGCGACGAACCGGGCGGCCCGCAGGGCGCCCTTGGCGAACACCTCCCGGCTCTGCGCCCGGTGGGTCAGCTCCAGGCGCTCCGAGGGCCCGGCCAGGATGACGGTGTGGTCGCCGACGATGTCGCCGGCGCGGACCGCGTGGACCGGGATGGCGCCGGGCAGCTGTTTCCGGGCGGCCGCCAGCGCCTCCACCAGCCGCTTCGCGGTCCCGCTGGGGGCGTCCTGCTTCTGCCGGTGGTGGCATTCCACCACCTCCACATCGTAGTCGGGCCCAAGCCGCTGGGCCGCGGCCTGGACGAGCTCGAAGAGGACGTTGACCCCGACGCTCATGTTCGGGCTCAAGACGATGGGGATCGCCTTCGATGCCAGGCGGAGCGTCTGCAGCTGGGCGTCGGAGAGCCCGGTGGTCCCGATGACCATCGCCTTGCGCAGCTCCTGGGCCAGCTGCGCGTGGGCGACGGTCACGTCGGGGGTGGTGAACTCAATGACGACGTCGCCCTGCGCGATCGCCGTCCGGGCGTCGCTCGTCACCTTCACCCCGAGGTCCGACGGGTGGTGGAGCGCCAGCCCCAGGTCTTGGCCCACCGCCTCGTGGCCGGCGGCCTCCACGGCCGCGCTGATGGTGAACGCCTGGTCCTGGAGGGCGAGCAGCGCGATGCTGCGCCCCATCCGCCCGCAACAGCCTGAGATGACCAACTTGATCGCCATGTTCAAATGAGGAGACCGCGTCCCTCTTTCGCCATCGGACGAGGTGGGCGAAACAGGGACGTGGTCCCGGGACTATCGAGGAGCATGTTCCTTGAGCAGCCCATAGGCCTCCAGCGCCTGGCGGAGCCTGACCTCGTTCGCCTCGGACATCTCGCAGAGGGGGAGGCGCAGCTCCGGTTCGATCATCCCCAACAGGCCCATCGCCGTCTTGACCGGGATGGGGTTGGTCTCCAGGAACAGCGCCTTCACGAGCGGCAGCAGCCGCTGGTGCCATTGGAGCGCTTCCTCGTTCCGTCCGGCCTGGAACGCCGCGACCATCGCGGCCACATCGCGGGGGACCAGGTTGGCCGCCACCGAGATGACCCCCGCGCCCCCGATGGCCAGGACCGGCAGCGTCAGCGCGTCGTCCCCTGAGAGGAGCGTGAGCTTCCCCTGGGCGAGCTGGAGGATCCGGCTCATCTGCTCGAGGTTGCCGCTCGACTCCTTGACCGCGACGACGTTCTTGATGGCCGCCAGCTGGGCGAACGTCTCCGGCTCGATGTTGACCGCCGTCCGCGAGGCGATGTTGTAGATGACGAGCGGGATGTCCACCGCCTCGGCGATCGCCTTGAAGTGCAGGGTGAGCCCCCGCTGCGTCGGCTTGTTGTAGTAGGGCGAGATGAGCAGCGCGGCGTCCGCCCCGGCTGCCTTCGCGTGCGCCGTCAGCCGAATCGCCTCCCGCGTGTTGTTGGACCCGGTCCCGGCGATGACCGGGATGCGGCCCCGCACCGCCTGCACCGCCAGCTCGATGACGCGCTCGTGCTCCTCGAAGGAGAGCGTGGCGGACTCCCCCGTGGTCCCGCAGGGCACGATGGCGCTGGTGCCGCCCTCCACCTGCAGCTCGATGAGCCGTCTGAGGGCGGGCTCATCGACGGCGTCGTGGCGAAACGGCGTCACAATCGCCACCATCGACCCACGCAGCACAAGGCTCATGGCTTCCTCCTGAGCAACCAGTCCACCGTCCCGTCGAACACCCGGCGGGCGGTTCCCTCGAGCACGACATCGGTGACGCGCAGGGTTCGTCCGGTGCGGACCGCGCGGAAGGACACCGCCATCACCTCGCCGCTGCGCACCTGCACGTCATACCGGTGCTGCGCCGACGCGGGCGCCCCGCTCCCCGCCGCGAGCTGGCGGCGCGCGCCGTACACGACCGCCGAGGCGGCCACGCCGGTCCCGCAGGCGAGCGTCTCGCCCTCGACGCCCCGCTCGTAGGTCCGCACCCGCAGCCGCGCCGGATGCCGGGCATCCGGCTGGACGAAATCCACGTTGGTTCCCCACGGGACGAATGCGCGGTGGCGACGGATCAGCCGCCCGAGGCGCGCGACGTCAACGGCATCGAGCGACGCGACCGGCACGACCGCATGGGGCACCCCGGTGTTCACGATCCCCAGGCGCAGCCGCCGCCCCGCGACCGCCAACGTCAGGTCCAGACGCAACGCCGTCGGGTCCGTCAGCCGCATGGCGACGCGCCGGTCGAGCACCCTGGCAGCGATGAGGCCGGCCCGCGTTTCGATCGTGACCGCTGCCTGGCCGTCACCGCGCCGCCGGATGCGCTCCTGGAGGTAGCGCGCGACGCAGCGGGCCCCGTTGCCGCACATCGTTGCCTCCGAGCCGTCCGGGTTGAAGACCCGCATCCGGGCCTCCGCCACGCGCGAGCGCTCCAGCACAAGCACCCCGTCGGCGCCGATCCCGGTGTGCCGGTCGCACAGCGTCCGGCTGACCGCGCCCCATCGCCCCCGCAGGCGGCCGAGGGGACGCGCCGCCGCGTCCACGACGACGAAGTCGTTCCCCGTCCCCACCATCTTCGTGAAGGGAATCCGCATCGTCAATTCCGCATTCCGCATTCCGCATTCCGCATTCTGTGGCGCTGGCTCATTTCAAGATCGCCTGAGGAATAATGTCGTGGCGAATGAGATCGTGCACCGTCTCGCGCCGGCGGATGAGCGCCCAGCGGCGGCCCCGGACGAGCACCTCGGCCGGGCGCAGCCGCCCGTTGTAGTTCGAGGCCATCACGGAGCCGTACGCGCCGGCCCCCAGCACCGCCAGCAGGTGCCCCGGCCTCACCGGGCCGAGGCGCCGGTTCCGCGCCAGGACGTCGGCGCTCTCGCACACCGGCCCGACCACGTCATAGCGCAAGAGCCCGTTCGACGCGCGCGGGGGCTGCACGGCCGGGATCACCTCGTGGTAGGCGCCATAGAGCGCGGGGCGGACCAGGTCGTTCATGCCCGCATCCACCACGGCGAACCGCTTGCCGCGGGCCTGCTTGACGTACAGCACCTCCGTCACGAGGATGCCGGCGTTGCCGACGATGAACCGCCCCGGCTCCAGGATGAGCCGCACCCGCAGCGGCCGCACGAGCGGCAGGATCGCCGCGGCGAACTGCCGGGGCGTTTGCGGACGCTCGTCCTTGTAGATGATCCCCAGCCCGCCGCCCAGGTTGAGCCACTCCAGCGGCGCCCCGGCCCGCCGGCCCGCGTCCAGCACCCCCGCCACCCGGCGGATCGCCCGGATGAATGGGGCGGCCTGCGTGATCTGCGAACCGATGTGGAGGTGCAGGCCGACGAGGCGCACACCGGCGAACGTCTCGAAGCGGCGCAAGAGCCCCACGGCCGTGCGGGGATCGATGCCGAACTTGCTCTCGGCGACCCCGGTCGTGATGTAGCGGTGCGTGTGGGCTTCGACGTCGGGGTTGATCCGCAGCGCGACGCGGGCCGTCCGGCCCATCGCGCGGGCGATCCGGTCGACCGCGTCCAGCTCGGGCGCCGACTCGACGTTGAAGCAGAAGATGCCCTCCCGGAGCGACTCGCGGATCTCCTCCGGCCGCTTCCCGACGCTCGCGAAGACGACCCGCGACGGGGGACAGCCGACCCGCAGCGCCTTGAACAGCTCCCCGCCGGAGACGATGTCGAGGCCCGCCCCCTCACGGACCAAGAGGCGCAGGATCGCCAGGTTCCCGTTCGCCTTCACGGAAAAACAGATGAGCGGGCGCAGCGTCCGAAAGGCCGCTTGCAGCTTCCGGAGGTGGTCCACCAGCGTCTTGCGGCTGTACACGTAGACGGGGGTGCCCACCGCCTCGGCGATGCGCGCCACCGGGACCTGCTCGCAATGGAGCTCACCCCTCACCCTCTTGAAATCATGCGGATAGTACATCGTTAGCGTAGCCGCTTGGTCCACCGCGCCAGCGCCCGCGCGACCTCCGCGGGGCTCGTGCTCCCCAGGCTGCGCTTGCGCTCGACGGAGCGCTCCGGGTCGAGCCGGGCAAGCGCCTGGCGGTCGAACCGGCCGGAGAACCGGTGCAGCTCGTCCATGGAGAGGTCCCGGAGCCGCTTGCCCCGTTGCTCGGCGTACGCAACCACCTTGCCGATGAGCGCGTGCGCGTCGGCGAACGCCACGCCCCGCTCGACCAGGTGCTCGGCCAGGTCCGTCGCGCACAGCGCGTCGGAGGCCAGCAGCGCCGGCAGGCGCGCGGTCCGCACGCGGGCGTGGCAGAGCACCAGCGCCAGCACCGCGAGGGCGTCGCGGCTCGCCTCGACGGCGCCGAACAGGCACCGCTTGTCCCACTGCAAATCCCGATTATACGACAGGGGCAGCCCCTTCAGCACCGTCAAAAGCGCCGTCAGCTCCCCGATGACGATGCCGGCCTGGCCCCGAACCAGCTCGAAGACATCCGGGTTCTTCTTCTGCGGCATGAGGCTCGAGCCGGTCGCCACCGCATCGTCCAGGGCGAGGATGCCGAACTCTTCCGTCGTCCACAGGACGCCGTCCTCGGCGAGGCGGGAGAGGTGCACCCCCAGGATCGCGAGCGCCGACAACAGCTCCAGCGCGAAGTCCCGGTCGGAGACCGCGTCGATGCTGTTCTCGGCCACCCGGGGAAAGCCGAGGCGCTTGGCCACATCGCGCCGGTCGATGGCGAGCGACGTCCCGCCCAGGGCGCCGGCGCCCAGCGGCAGCACGTCGATCCGCTTGCGGGCGTCCTGCAGCCGCTCATGATCGCGCTCCAGCATCTCCACATGGGCGAGGAGATGATGCGCGAGCAGGACCGGCTGGGCCCGCTGCAGGTGCGTGTAGCCGGGGATCACCACCCCGCGGTGCGCGGCGGCGAACCGGACGAGTACCCGCTGCAGCTCCCGGATGGCCGCCGACAGCTCCGCCACCGCCTCGCGGCAGTAGAGCCGCAGATCCAGGCTGACCTGATCGTTCCGGCTGCGCGCCGTGTGGAGCGTGCGGGCCACCGGGCCCACGAGCCGCGCCAGCCACTGCTGGATCTGCGTGTGGATGTCTTCCGCCCGAGGGTCGGGCCGCCATCGGCCCGCCTCGACGGCGCGGAGGATGCGCGCCAGCCCCTTCACGAGCGCGCGGCGCTGGGCCGGCGAGATGATGCGGCACTTGCCGAGCATCTCCGCGTGGGCGATCGAGCCCAGGACATCGTACCGGGCCAGACGATAATCCACCCCGATGCTCGAGGTGTACCGCTCCACGAGCGGGTCCGTCCGCTTCGTAAACCGTCCGCCCCACAGTTTGCGCGCCATCAATCGCTCCCGCTCCCCTCATAGGGAAGGCCATACAGCTTGATGAACCCTTCCGCCGCGCGCTGGTCAAACTCATCGCGCGCGGAGTAGGTCGCGAGGCGCTCCCGATAGAGGCTGTGCGGGGAGCGGCGCCCCACCACGCGGCAGGTCCCCTTGAACAGCTTCAGCCGGACCGCGCCGGTCGCGCGGCGCTGCGTCTCCCGCACGAACGCGTCCAGCGCGCGTTTGAGCGGCGTCAGCCACAGCCCCGCGTAGACCAGGCGCGCGTAGTCGGCCGCGACCCCCTGCTTGAACTGCAGCAGCTCGCGGTCGAGCACCAGCCGCTCGAGCTCCTGGTGCGCTTCCAGCAGGATGGTCCCCGCCGGCGCCTCGTACACCTCGCGGGACTTGATCCCGACGACCCGGCTCTCGATGAGGTCGGCGCGCCCGATGCCGTGGGCGCCGCCGAGCCGATTGAGCCGCTCGACCAGCGCCACCGGGCCGCACGGCGTCCCGTTCAGCGTCGTCGGCACCCCGCGCGAGAACCCCACCGTCACGTAGGCGGGGGCGCGTGCGGCGCGCTCCGGAGGCCGGATGGAGCGGTACGTGTCCGCGGGCGGCTCCGTCCCGGGATCCTCGAGCGCGCCCGACTCGATGCTCGTGCCCCACAGGTTCTGGTCGATGCTGTAGGGGCTTCGCTTGGAGACGTCGATCGGGATGCCGTGGCGCTTGGCGTAGTCGATCTCCTGCTCACGGGATGTGAACTCCCACCCCCGGACCGGCGCCAGGACCTCCAGCCGCGGATCGAGGGTGCGCACCGTGACCTCGAACCGCACCTGGTCGTTCCCCTTGCCGGTGCAGCCGTGCGCGACCGCCGAGGCGCGCAGCCGGTGCGCCACGTCCACCAGGTGGGCGGCGATGAGCGGCCGGGAGAGCGCCGTGGCCAGCAGGTACTTGCCCTCATAGACCGCATGCGCCTGCAGCGCCGGCCAGCAGTAGTCCGTCACGAACTCCCGGCGCAGGTCCCGGACCACGACCCGGGACGCCCCGGCCGCCTTCGCGCGGGCGACCGCCTTGGCCGAGGGCTCGCCCTGGCCCACATTGGCCATGAACGCGACGACGCGATACCCGTGCTCTCCGAGCCACTTCACGCAGACCGACGTGTCGAGCCCACCTGAGTAGGCCAGCACCACCGTGCGACTCATCGCGACCCCTTCCCTCCCAACAGCAGCATCAAGAGCGCCTTCTGGACGTGCAGCCGGTTCTCCGCCTGGTCGAAGATGAGCGAGCGGGGGTGCTCCATCACGTCGTCCGTGATCTCCTCGCCCCGGTGCGCCGGCAGGCAGTGCATGATCCGGCAGCCGCGCGGCGCCCGCCGCAGCAGCGCCCGGTTGAGCTGGTAGCGCTTGAACGTGCGCAGCCGGCGCGCGCGCTCCCGCTCCTGCCCCATGCTGATCCAGACGTCGGTGTACACCACATGCGCGTCGCGCACCACGCGGCGCGGATCCGCCTCCCACCGAAGCGACCCCCCGTGCGCCGCAGCCCGCCGCGAGGCCGCCTTCCAGATGGCCGGGTCAGGCCGATAGCGGGCCGGCGTCGCCACCGCTGCGTGCACGCCGAAGAGCGCGCAGCCCTCCAGCAGCGAGTGCAGCACGTTATTCCCGTCGCCCACGTAGGCCACGCGCAGCCCCGGCAGGCGGCCGAACGCTTCCTGCAGGGTGAAGAGGTCCGCCAGCGCCTGGCACGGGTGGACGAGGTCCGAGAGCCCGTTGATGACCGGGACGCGGGCGTACGCCGCGAACTCCACGGCGTTCTGGTGCGCGAACGTCCGCACCACGATCCCGTCCACGTAGCGCGAGAGCGCCCGCGCGACATCCCTGACCGGTTCCCGCTGGCCGAGCTGGATATCCTCCTGTCCCAGGTAGACGACCGAACCGCCCAACTGGAGGACGGCCACCTCAAACGCCACGCGGGTCCGCATGGACGGCTTCTGGAAGACGAGGGCGACGGTCTTCCCCGCCAGCGCCCGTTTCCCGTACGACCGGTTGCGCTTGTGCCGGGCCGCCTGGCGCAAGAGCCCCGCGAGCTCGTGTTGGCCCAGGTCCGTCATCGTCAGAAAATTCCGTTTCATGTCGCCTGCGCCGCCGCCTCCACCAGCGCCTCCTCCAACATGGCCAGCCCCCGGTCCAGCTGCGCGCGCGTGATCGTCAGGGCGGGCAGCAGGCGCAGGACGGTCTCCTGCGTGCAGTTGATGAGCAGCCGCTTGGCCCGGCACGCCTCGACGATCGGCCGGCCGCTCGCGCCGAGCTCGACGCCGGCCATGAACCCGCGGCCGCGGACCTCGCGGATCGCGGGGACGCGCTCCTTGAGCGCGCGCAACCGCGCGAAGAGGACGGGGCTCAGGGCGTTGACCCGCTCCAGCAGCCGCTGCTTCTCGACCGCCTCGAACGCGGCGAGGATGCACGCGCAGCCCAGCGGGCTGCCGCCGTACGTCGTCGCATGCGTCCCCGGGCCCAGCACGCCCGCCAGCGCCCGCTTGGCCACCACCGCCCCGATCGGGAAGCCGCCGCCGAGCATCTTCGCCGTGAGGAGGAGGTCCGGCTCGGCCCCGCTGTGCTGGTACGCGAACCAGGTTCCGGTCCGTCCCATGCCGGTCTGAATCTCATCCAGGATGAGCAGCAGCCGGCGCTCATCGCACAGCCGGCGCAGGCCGGTGAGGAAACCGTCGTCCGCCACGCGCACCCCGCCCTCCCCCTGGATCGGCTCCACGAGGACGGCGCACGTCCGCGGCGTCACCGCCGCCTGCACCGCCGCCAGGTCGTTGAACGGCACGCGCACGAACCCGGGCAGCAGCGGCTCAAACCCCTCCTGGTGCTTGGACTGCCCGGTGGCGCTCAGCGCCGCCATCGTCCGGCCGTGGAACGACTGCTCCATGACGATGATCTCGTGGCGTCCCTCCCCCCAGCGCCGGGCGAGCTTGATCGCCGTCTCGACCGCCTCGGCCCCGCTGTTGGAGAAGAAGACCGTCCCGTCGAACGAGGCCTCGACGAGCCGCTTGGCCGCCCGCCACTGCAGCGGGTGGTAGTAGTTGTTCGAAACGTGGACCACGCGGCCCGCCTGGCCGCGGAGCGCCGCCATCACCCACGGGTGGTTGTACCCGAGCCCGCTCACCCCCCAGCCGGGAAAGAGGTCCAGGTACTCGCGCCCCTCGACGTCCCAGACCCGGCTGCCCTTCGCCTTGGTGATGACCAGGGGGCTGCGCACGTACGTGTTCATCACGTACGCGTCATACTGCTTGATCACGTCCTCGGTCGCTTGTCCCATGGGGGCGGTCAGTGGACGATCTCGGTCCCGATGCCCTGCTTCGTGAAGATCTCAAGCAGCATCGCGTGCGGGATGGCCGCGTCGATGATGTGCGTCTTCTTCACCCCGCGCCGCAGCGCCTCCACGCACGCCTTCACCTTGGGGATCATGCCCTCCTGGATCACCCCGCGGTCCATGAGCTGCCGCGCCTCCCGGATGGAGAGGGTCGAGAGCAGCGAGCCGACCTCGCCGGGCTGGCGCAGGATCCCCCGGACGTTGGTCAGCAGGACGAGCTTCTCCGCGCCCAGGCGCGCCGCGACGTCGCTGGCCACGTCGTCCGCGTTGATGTTGTAGAGCCGGCCGTTGCCGCGCCCGACGGGCGAGACCACCGGGATGGCGTGGCGCAGGAGCACCCGGCGGATCGGCGCCGTCCGGACGGTCCTCACCACGCCGACATGCCCCAGCTCCTTGGCCCGCGGGTGCGGTCCGGCGACCACCACCCCGCGGCTCGGCACGAACCCTTCGGCGTGCCCGCCCAGCGAGGCGATCTGGGCCACGAGCCGCCCGTTGACCTCCTGCAGCTCCCGGCTCACGACGCCGATCGTCTCCGCGTCGGTCACGCGCATGCCGTCGATGAAGGCGCTCGCCTTCCCGGCCGCGGAGAGCTTCCGGGTGATCATCGGCCCGCCGCCGTGGACGAGGACGGCGCGGATCCCCACCACGCTCAGGAAGATGAGGTCCTGCAGGATCCCGCGCATGGCGGCCGGGTTGTCGAGCGCGCTGCCGCCGTACTTCGCGACGACCACCTTGCCGCGGAACGCCTGGAGGTACGGCACCGCCTCGATGAGGATATCGGCTTTCCGAATGGACTCTTGCATCGCTCCCCGTGCGGACCGTTTCTCTGTTTCGCCGTCGGCCACCACGGGCGAAAAAGGGAAATGGTCCGGCGTTTACGTGTATCGCGCGTTGATGCGCACGTACTCCTCGGTCAGGTCGCAGGTCACCATCCGTCCCGTGCCCCGCCCCGCGTGGAGGTTGAGGCGCACCGTGACCGCCGGCCGGCTCAACAGCCGGCGCGCGACCGAGGCGCGCAGCGGCACCGCCGCCCCGCCCGCCACCACGCGCTGCGGCCCGATGCGCACCTCAAGCCTCCGCGGGTCGAACCGCGCCCCCGAAGAGCCGGCTGCGGCCGCGATCCGCCCGACGTTGGGGTCGCCGCCGGCGAGCATCGTCTTGACGAGCAGCGAGCCCGCCACCCGCCGGGCGCACGCCTGCGCCTCCAGGTCGGTGCGGCCGCCGGCGACCTGCACCTCCATCGCCCTCGAGGCCCCCTCGGCGTCCTCGACCATCAGCCGGGCGAGGCACCCCGCGACCGCCGTCACCATCCGCGCGAAGGTTCGCGCCCCGGCGGTCCCGGGCCGGACCGCGACGCCGGAGCCGCCCCCGGCCAGGGCGAAGACGGTGTCATTGGTGCTCATGTCGCCGTCCACGCTGATCCGGTTGAACGTCTCGTCGGCCGCCTCGCGCAGGAGCCCGCGCAGCCATCCGGCCGGGG
>JAHFGZ010000026.1:3182-12758 GCA_023247155.1 Candidatus Omnitrophota bacterium | reverse complement strand
GATGGTCCACTACAACTTCGAGACGAAGAAGGGCCGGTTCCTCCAGGGGACGGTGGCCTCGCCCCCCTGGTACGAGCACGGCCGCTCGGTCGAGCACCTCGCCGAGGGCATCCTCCAGGTCACGCCCGGCTACCTCACCTCCTGCGACCACGATCCGCCCCACTTCAAGTTCTACGGCAGCCGCGCGATCGTGTTCGCGGATGATAAGCTCGCGCGGGTCCGGAACGCCACGTTCGTCGTCGAGCAGTTCCCGCTCATCTACCTGCCCTGGATCGCCGTCGCGGACCGGCAGACGCCGTTCTTCATCATCCCCGGCAAGAAGAAGCCCTGGGAGCAGTTCGCGCTGATGGGCTACCGGTACGAATGGCCGGAGGGGCACAAGGGGACCCTCCACCTCGACTGGCGACGGACCTTCGGATGGGGCGTCGGCATGGATCACCAGTTCGAGACCAAGGAGCTGGGCAAGGCGCTGCTGAAGCTCTACTACAATGAGGAGCGCTACTCCCGCGTCCCGGAGGACGCGCTGGTGAAAGGGGCCTCCGATCGGCGCTACCGCATCCTCTGGCGCCACCTGTGGGAACCGCTCCCCGACACGACGGTCGTCACCGATATCCAGAAATTCAGCGACGCGGACTTCCGCAAGGATTTCCTGTTCCGCGAGGAGTTCACGGAGGACGACTCGCCGGAGAGCTTCATCTCCGTGGTCCAGAACACGCCCGCGTTCTCGGTCAGCGGCCTCGTCCGGAAGCGGATGCACCGGTTTGAGACGGTGGATGAGCTGATGCCCCAGCTCACCGTTGCGACGAGGGAGGTGCCCCTCGGCGAGAGCCACCTCTATGCTCAGAGCCGCCTGGACTTCGCCAACTTCCAGACCAAGCGCAAGCGCTCCGACAACGACACCGACGTCGTCCGGCTCGACTGGTTCCAGCAATTGAAGTACGCGCTCAACCTCTTCCGCCCCGTCTTCGTGACCCCGCGGGCCGGCGTCCGCCAGACCTACTACACCAAGGACATCCAGAGCGGGGCCGACGCCACGCCGGAGACCGACCGGTTTCAGGGCAAGCGGGATCTCCTCAGCGGGCAGTTTTCCATGGGAGCGGACGCGAGCCTGAAGCTGTTCCGGCTCTTCCCGGTGACGACGACCAACATCCTGGGGCTGAACCTCAACCGGCTGCGGCACATCCTCACGCCCACGCTCGCCTACACCTACATCCACCAGCCGACGATCCCAAGCAGCCTGCTGACGTTCCCCGCGGCCGAAGGCGCCGCCAATACCCTCACCTTCGGCGTGGAGAACAAGCTCCAGACGAAGCGCGCCGTCGGGGGAGGCAAGCCCCGCAGCGCCGACCTGGCGCGGTTGCTGCTCTCGGTGCCCTACGCGTTCCGGGGGATTGCGAACAAGCAGGGCGGCCGGCTGAGGGACTGGTCGCTCGACCTCGAGCTGTACCCCTGGCCGTGGCTGCGGCTTGAGTCGGACTGGGTGGTCCCCAGCCATTTCGTCAAGGGCACGCGGGATGAACGGATCCGCGTCTGGAATGTGGACCTGGTCGTCGTCGGCGGGGGGGACGCCGCCAAGACGCGCCAGGAGGCCGGGGATATCCAGGCCCCGGCGCGTCGCGTCTTCACGCCTGGCCGGATCGGCGGCGTTGAGCGGTTCCTCCCCACCGGCCAGTGGTACCTGGGCCTCGGTCACCGGTATTCACAGAACGACAAGACCGAGGGCGTGCTCCAGTTTGATTGGGGACTGAGCGAGAAGTGGGAGATCGGCACGTTCCATCGCTTCACCTGGAAGGAGGTCGCCGGCGGGTCCAAGCGGTTCAACAACGTGCGCGAGTACCAGTACAGCCTCCGCCGGGACCTGCACGACTGGGTGGCGGAGTTCATGTACCGCGTGGATCGGGAGTTCGGGGAGGAGATCTTCTTCACCGTGACGCTGAAGGCCTATCCCGATTTCCCCATCGAGTTCGGGGACTCCTACCACCAGCCGAAGATCGGGTCTCAGTCCAGCCCGTTTTCTCCCGTGGGGAGGTAGCGACCAGGAGGGCTTTCGATGCACAGGAGGAGCCGTGGGGGACGTGAGCGGTTGGTGTTCGCCATCCTGTTGCTGGCGCTGGGGCAGGCCCCACCCCTCTACGCCGAGGCCGTCGGCAGCCCGGCGAGCATCCTCAAGAAAGGGAAGTGGGCGATGGGGCTGGGGACGGGGGTGATCCCGAAGCGGAACCTGAAGGGGAACGCCGATGCGCTGGTGTACCAGTTCGGGCATTTCCGGGGCTACGGCCTCACCGACTGGCTGAGCGTCTACGGGAAAATCGGCCTCGCGTACATCGCGGTGGACGACCCCTCGATCGTCAAGACGGGCTCCCCCTCGGCCACGAACCGCTTTGGGTTCAACGTGCTCTCCAGCGTCCAGGTGAAAGGGAAGCTGTTCGAGCACGAGCGGACGGGTCTGGAGTGGGACGGGAGCGTCCAGTACGTCGACATGCGCAAGCGCCACAAGGGGGGGAACGAGGGTCGCTGGCACCAGTACCAGTTCGCCACGAGCGTCGCCAAATCGCTCGGGAGCCTGAAGCCGTACGCCGGCGTCCAGTACTCGCTCGTCGATTTCACGTACCGGGTGCGCGAGAACGGCACCCTCCTCCGGCAGGACAAGTACGAGGAGGACAGCCCCGTGGGGTGCTTCTTCGGGACCGACTGGTACTTCGGCCGCTCCGAGGACGTCATCCTGAACATCGAGACGTCCTACCTCGATGGGGCGGAGGTCAACGTCTCGATCGCGTACACGTTCTGACTTGCAGGTACCGCCGGCGATGCCTATAATCAAGCCAGTCTGCACGGGCTGATCCCTCCCCTGTCGGTGTTCTGGCGTACCATGACTCAGTGAGGCGGTGCATGGATATCAGCGTCGTCGGTGCCGGGCATGTCGGGCTGGTCACGGGCGCGTGCTTCGCGGACCTCGGCCACCAGGTCGTCGTGGTGGACAACGACGCCAAGCGCATCGCCAACCTCCAGCGCGGCGTCATGCCCTACTACGAGCCGGGCCTGGAGGAGCTGGTGGCCCGCGGCGTGCGGGAGAGCCGCCTGTCCTTCACGACGTCCATCAGGGAAGCGGTCGTGAAGTCCACCATCCTGTTCATCGCCGTGGGCACCCCCCAGAAGGCGACCGGGGAGGCGGACCTCACCTACGTGGAGAACGTCGCCCGCTCCATCGCGCAGCACCTGCCGGGCTACCGGCTGGTGGTCGAGAAATCCACCGTCCCGGTGCAGACGGGCCAGTGGGTCCACCACACGATCAAGACCTACCTCAAGCGGAAGCACCCCTTCGACGTCGCGTCCAACCCGGAGTTCCTGCGCGAGGGAACCGCGATCCAGGACTTCATGAAGCCGGACCGGGTGGTGCTGGGCGTGGAGACGAAGCGCGCCGCCGATCTCCTGACCAAGCTCTATAAACCGCTCGGGGTACCCCTCGTCCTCACGGACATCCGCAGCGCCGAGCTCATCAAGCACGCCTCCAACTCCTTCCTCGCCATGAAGATCTCCTTCATCAACGCCGTGGCCCAGGTCTGCGAGCGCTCCGGGGCGGACGTGCAGCAGGTGGCCGACGGGATGGGCCTCGACCCGCGCATCGGCCGGTCGTTCCTCAGCGCCGGGGTCGGCTGGGGCGGGTTCTGCTTTCCCAAGGACGTCGAGGCGTTCATCAAGATCTCCGAGCAGCTCGGCTACGACTTCGAGCTGCTCAAGGCGGTCCGCAACATCAACGAGCAGCAGAAGCGCGGCTTCGCCGCCAAGATCCAGCGGGCGCTGTGGGTCGTCAAGGGCAAGACGATCGGCGTGCTGGGCCTGGCGTTCAAGCCCAACACCGACGACATGCGCTACGCGCCGGCCATCGACATCATCGAGTACCTGCAGGGCGAAGGCGCCCGCATCAAGGCCTTCGACCCCCAGGCGATGGGCGAGGCGAAGCGTCTCCTGCCGCGCGTCACGCTCTGCCAGGACCCCTACGAGGCGGCGCGGGGCGCGGACTGCCTGGCCGTCCTGACGGACTGGAACGAGTTCAAGGAACTGGACTTCAGGCGGCTCAAGAAGCTCCTGCGCCAGCCGCTGATCGTGGACGGCCGCAACGTCTACGACCCGAAGCGGCTCGAGGCGCTGGGGTTCCGGTACATCGGGGTCGGGAGGGGCCGCGGTGAAACGCATTAACGGCCTTCGCACGAAACCGCTGCGGGTGATCCCGGACGAGCGGGGGCGGCTCTTCGAGATGCTACGGAGGGATGAGCCGCTCTTCCTCAAGTTCGGCCAGGTCTACTGCACGGCGGTGCAGTACGGCGTCGTCAAGGGGTGGCACTACCACAAGCGGCAGGTCGACAACTTCGTGTGCGTCAGCGGGATGATCAAGCTGGCCGTCTATGACAGCCGGCCGCGCTCGTCCACCCGCGGCGTCATCAACGAGTTCTTCATCGGGGTCCACAACCCGCTGCTCGTCCAGATCCCCGCGGGGGTCTACCACGGGTTCAAGGGCCTCACCCAGCCGGAGGCGCTCGTCATCAACATCTCCACCGAGCCCTATCGCCGCGCGCGGCCGGATGAGCACCGGCTGCCGCCGCACGGGACCGACATCCCCTACGACTGGGGCGGGCAGGACGGATGAAGGGCGTCGTGCTGGCCGGCGGCCTGGGCAAGCGGCTTGAGCCGCTCACCCACATCACCAACAAGCACCTGCTGCCCGTCTATGACCGGCCGATGATCTACTACCCCATCCAGACGCTCGTGGAGGCCGGCATGTCCCGGATCCTCCTGGTGACCGGGGGCGCCAACGCGGGAGACTTCCTCCGCCTGCTGGGCAACGGGCAGGCGTTCGGCTTGAAACACCTGGACTACACCTACCAGCGCGGGGAAGGGGGCATCGCCGATGCGCTCAGGTTGGCGGAGCACTTTGCATCCGGCGAGCCGATCGTCGTCATGCTGGGCGACAACATCGTGGAGCAGGGCATCAAGCCCTTCCTCGAGCGGTTCGCCGCGCAAGGCTCGGGGGCGAAGATCCTGCTCAAGGCGGTGGAGGATCCCGGGCGGTTCGGCGTGGCGGAGCTGGAGGGCGATCGGATCGTCGGCATCGAAGAGAAACCGGCGCGGCCGAAATCGCCGTATGTCGTGACAGGGATCTACCTGTACGACGCGCGCGTGTTTGACATCATCCGGACGCTCCAGCCGTCCGCCCGCGGCGAGCTGGAGATCACCGATGTGAACAACGCCTACATCCGGGACGGCCAGATGACGTTTGACATCCTGGACGGATGGTGGACGGATGCCGGCCTGCCGGAGACGCTCTACCGGGCGACGACGCTCGTGCGGGAGCGCGCGCTCCGCCACAAGGGCGCATCCGCGGAACCGGCCGGCGCGGGGGCGGGGTTCACCCCGCCCCTCTTACCAAGATGAGGCTTCTTGTCACCGGAGGGGCGGGGTTCATCGGGTCCCACTTCATCCGGGCGTGGCTGGCGCATCATCCCTCGGATGACGTCATCGCCCTGGACGCCTTGACGTATGCCGGCTCCCGCGCGCGGCTGGCCGAGGCCGAGCGGACCGGGCGATGCCGCTTTCTCCAGGGGGACATCTGTGAGCCCGAGGCGGTCCGGGAGGCCATGCGCGGCGCTCAGGCGGTCGTCCACTGCGCCGCGGAGACGCACGTCGACCGCTCCATCACCGATGCCGCCCCGTTTCTCCGGACCAACGTGGAGGGGACCTACACCCTCTTGCGTGAGGCGCTCGCCTGCGGGGTGGACCGGTTCCTCCACATCAGCACGGATGAGGTGTACGGGCCGGTGCTGGAAGGCGCGGTGGACGAGTCGGCTCCGCTTGCGCCGCGCAGCCCCTATGCGGCCAGCAAGGCGGCGGGCGACCTGTTGGTCCAGGCCGTTCGAGCGACCCATCAACTGCCGGCCATCGTGGTGCGTCCGACGAACGTGTTCGGGCCATGGCAGTTCCCGGAAAAGTTCATCCCCCTGTGCATCACCAACGGCATGGCAGGCGTGCCGCTCCCCCTCTACGGCGACGGCCGGCAGCGCCGGAGCTGGCTCTACGTGGACGACCTGAGCGGCGCGCTCGAGGTGATGCTCGAGCAGGGGCGACCGGGCGAGGTCTATAACGTCGCAGGCGGGCAGGAGCAGTCAAACCTCGAGACGGCGACGACGATCCTCGCGCAGACGGGCGGTCCCGACGGGCTGATCCAGTTTGTCGCGGACCGGCCCGGACATGACCGCCGCTACGCGATGCGCGACGGGAAGCTCCGGGCGCTCGGCTGGCAGCCGGCGGTCCCGTTCGAGCGCGGGCTCGCGCAGACGATTGCGTGGTACCGAGGGCACGACGACTGGTGGCGCCCCCTCGCCCAACACCTCCGTGAAGATCCTTACCACTGGCTCAACCGGCCTGCTCGGGCAGACGCTGCTCGCGCGTCTGGCGCTGCGGCATGACGTGACGGGCCTGTCCCGTCACGCGCCGGCGGACGGGGCGGGAGGGCGTCACGTCGTGTGCGACCTCGTGGATGCGCGGCGGACCGCGGAGATCGTCGGGGCGCTGCGGCCGGACGCGGTGATCCACACCCAGGCGCTCTCGGACGTCGACCGCTGCGAGCTGGAGCCGGAGGCGGCTCGGGCCCAGAATGTGGACGCCACCGCCAACCTGCTCCAGGCCCTTTCGCGCGCGCAGGCCCCGGGCGGGGGCGACCGTGCGCTGCTGGTCTACGTGAGCACCGACTACGTGTTTGACGGGGCGAAGGGGACCCCCTACGACGAGGAGGACGAGCCCCGCCCCATCAGCGTCTACGGGCGCTCGAAGCGGGAGGCGGAGCAGCTGGCGCTCGGCTATCCCCGCGGGGTCATCGTGCGGCCGAGCACGCTGTTCGGTCCGGGGCGGGCGAACTTCTGCGACACCATCGTCGCGCGGCTGCGGGCCGGAGAGCCCGTCGAGGCCTTCAGCGACCAGGTGACGTCGCCGACCTATACGGTGGACCTGGCGGAAGGCTTGGAGGCGTTGTGCGCGGCGCTCGGCGGCGCCGGCACACCCCCCCCGGCGCGCGTGGTCCACGTGGCCAACGCGGGCGGCGCAAGCCGCGTGGCGTTCGCGCAGCGGATCGCGGCGCTCATCGGCGGCTCCCCCGATCTGGTGCGGCCCATCCCGATGGCCGCGCAGGGACGGCCGGCGGCTCGTCCGGCCTATTCCGCATTGACGACGATTCATTTGGCCCGTCTGATTGGGAGGAGACTGCGACCATGGGACGACGCGTTGCACGCCTATCTGCACCAGGCCCCCTCGCGCAACTAGCCAAGCGGATCGCCGGCCGAACCGCCCGCATCGGCGTCATCGGGCTCGGCTACGTGGGGCTGCCGCTCGCCGTGGAGTTCGCCAAGGAAGGGTTCCGGGTGACCGGCATCGACTTGGATCCCGCGCGCGTGAGGGGCGTCAACCGGGCGCGCTCCTACATCCTGGACGTCCCGAGCGACGATCTGCGCAAGCTCAGGCGTCTCGGCCGCCTGCGGGCCACCTCCTCGTTCAACGTCCTGGGCTCGCAGGATGCCGTCATCATCTGCGTGCCCACGCCGCTTCGCAAGACGCGGGAGCCTGACATGTCGTACATCCTCTCCGCGACGAAGGAGATCGCCCGGCGGGTGCGCCGGGGCCAGCTCGTCGTCCTGGAGAGCACGACGTACCCGGGGACCACCGACGAGGTGGTCCTGCCGGCGCTGGAATCGCGGGGGCTTTCGGCCGGGCGGGACTTCTGCCTCGCGTTCTCGCCCGAGCGCATCGATCCCGGCAACGCGACGTACACCACCCGCACGATCCCCAAGGTGATCGGGGGGATCACGCCGCAGTGCACGAAGCTGGCGTCGGCGCTCTACGGCTCGGCCATCCACCGGACCGTGCCGGTCTCCTCCGCCAAGGTGGCCGAGATGGTGAAGCTGCTGGAGAACACCTTCCGGGCGGTCAACATCGGCCTGGTGAACGAGATCGCGCTCATCTGCGACCGCCTGGGCATCGACGTGTGGGAGGTCATCGCGGCCGCGCGGACCAAGCCCTTCGGCTTCATGCCCTTCTACCCGGGTCCCGGCATCGGCGGACACTGCATCCCGTCCGACCCGATGTACCTGGCCTGGAAGGTCCGCGTCCACGGCTTCGAGGCGCGCTTCATCGAGCTGGCCACCCAGATCAACGGCGCGATGCCGGAATACGTCGTCGAGAAGGTCGCCAAGGTGCTGAACGACCGGCGCAAGTCGCTCAACGGCTCGCGCGTCCTCCTCCTTGGGCTCGCGTACAAGAAGGACGTCGGCGACCTGCGGGACTCCCCGGCCTTCGACGTGGCCCGCCTCCTGGAGGAGCGGGGGGCCCGCGTGGACTACCACGACCCCCACGTGCCGTGGACGGAGCTGGGCGGCGCGCGGCGGGCCTCGGCCCCGCTCTCCGCCTCGACGCTGCGGCGCGCGGACTGCGTGGTCATCCTGACGAACCACTCCGCGGTGGACTACGGGCTCATCCTGCGGCACGCCCCGGTGATCGTCGACACCCGCAACCAGTACGGGAGCCTGCCGCGGGCGTCCTCCCGCGTGGTGAAGCTGTAAACAAATGAGGAGTCCGGTTCCCTCTTTCCCATCGGAACACTCTAGGAAACAGGGAACCGGACCCGGGACTATCGGAAACCGGAAACGTGCCCTGCGGCTTTTCTGTTGCTTCTGCGGCGAGCGCCTCCGGCGCGAGCGGCTCAAGAAGCAGTTCTCCTGTCAGGGCTGCGGCGCGCGGTTCCGCGCCGAGCAGGACCCGGAGGGCTGCATCACCAGGCTCGACGTGGCGGGCTGCGGGACCCCGGCCTGCTGCCGGCTCAACAGGTGAGCAACGGAGGCGGATCATGGTGCGGTATCTGGTGACGGGCGGTGCGGGGTTCATCGGGTCCCATGTGACGGACCGGCTGGTCGCCGAGGGGCACCAGGTCCGCGTCCTCGATGACCTCTCGACGGGCCGGCTCGACAACCTCGCCGGCGTGAAGGACCGCGTCGAGTTCATCCGCGCGGACCTCCGCGACCGGGACGCGGTCGCCAAGGCCTGCGCGGGGATCGAGTACGTCATCCATGAGGCGGCCTGGCGGAGCGTCCCCAAGTCCATGGCCGACCCGTACGGCTACATCGAGGTCAACGTCTTGGCCACCGCGGGATTGCTCGAGGCGGCCGCGAAGGCCAAGGTCAAGCGGCTGGTCAACGTCTCCTCAAGCTCCGTCTACGGGGAGACCACGCAGGTCCCGATGCGCGAGGACCATCCCACCAGCCCCGTCTCCCCCTACGCGGCGTCCAAGCTCGCCACCGAAATCCTCTGCGGGCTGTTCGCCCGCTCGTTCGGCCTCGAGACGGTGTCGGTGCGGTACTTCAACGTCTTCGGCCCCCGGCAGAGCCTGGAGAACGAGTACGCGGTCGTCGTGCCCAAATTCATCGCCTGCCTGCTGCGCAAGGAGTCGCCCCCGGTCTACGGCGACGGGAAGCAGTCCCGGGACTTCACCTACATCGAGAACGTCGCCGAGGCGACCATCGTCGCCTCCCGGGCGCC
>JAHFGZ010000026.1:0-3082 GCA_023247155.1 Candidatus Omnitrophota bacterium | reverse complement strand
TCGGCGGGGGCATCGTGGGGCTGGCCACGGCGATGGCGTGGCTCCGCGCCTTCCCCGGCTCGCGCCTCACCCTCCTCGAAAAGGAACCGGCCCTCGCCCGGCACCAAACCACCCACAACAGCGGCGTCATCCACTCCGGCATGTACTACCGGCCCGGCTCGCTCAAGGCCAGGACCTGCGTCGAGGGCGCGCGGCTCCTGGTGGCGTTCTGCGAGGAGCACCGGATCCCGTACCGGCTGTGCGGCAAGCTCGTCGTCGCCACGACGGAGGCCGAGCTGGCGGCGCTCGAGGCGCTGGCTGAGCGCGCTCGCGCCAACGGGGTGCCGGGCGTGGCGCTGGTCGGCCCGGAACGGATGCGGGAGCTTGAGCCGCATGCCCGCGGGGTCCGGGCGCTCCACGTGCCGGGGGCGGGAGTGGTGGACTACGAGTCGGTCGCCCAGGCGTTCGCCAGCGTCATCCGATCCCTGGGCGGCGAGCTGCGGACCTCGGCGCGGGTGACGCAGCTCACGCGGCGCGAGGGGACGTGGATCATTGAGTCGACCGCCGGCGAGGTCCGGGCGCGCGGCCTCATCACCTGCGGCGGGCTGCACGCCGACCGGCTCGCCGCGATGGCCGGGGCGCCGGACGAGGTCCGGATCGCGCCGTTCCGCGGCGAGTACTACGAGGTGGCGCCGGCGCGCCGGGACCTCGTGCGCGCGATGATCTATCCCGTGCCCGATCCGGCGCTGCCGTTCCTCGGCGTCCATTTCACCCGCGGCGTGGACGACCACGTCCACGCCGGCCCCAACGCGGTGCTGGCGCTGGCGCGGGAAGGGTACCGGAAGACCGACGTCAGCCTCCAGGAGACGCTCGAGCTGATGCGCTTCGGCGGGTTCTGGAAGATGAGCCGGCGCTTCTGGCGGGTCGGGCTGGAAGAGACCATCCGCTCATGGAGCCGGCGCGCCTTCGTGCGGGCGCTGCAGCGCCTGGTGCCGGAGGTGCGGGGCTCGGACCTGGCGCCTGGCGGGAGCGGGGTGCGCGCCCAGGCGCTGGGCGCGGACGGCTCGCTGCTCGATGATTTCGACATCGCGCGCTCCGAGGGGGCCATCCACGTGCGCAACGTGCCCTCGCCCGCCGCGACCGCCTCGATCCGCATCGGCCAGCTCATCGCCGACCTGGCGGCTCAAGAAAATACTTTACAACGGGCTGGTTTTGATCATACTAGTGCTTAATGTTGCGTAGTGCGCCCCTCCCGTCACGCGTCCTCCGCGATGCCAGCCGGATCTGAGCCGCTCCTCTCCTTGAACGGTCACGCCTCGAACGGGCACTCCGCGAACGGTTCTCGGAAGCGCATCTGGCTGCATCAGTTTGTGCAGTTTTACGGCGCCGAGGCCTGGATTCCGATCTCCATCGGCCTCATCGCCGCGCATGCCCGTTCCAGCGAGCGGTTCAATGCCCAGTATGAGATCAACGACTTGATCTACGTGCGCCAGCGACCCGAGGAGATCGTGGAGCGGTATGAGGACCCCTTCCTCCTGGCGTTTTCGACCTACATCTGGAACGTCCGGTTAAGCCTCGAAGTGGCCCGGTTGGCCAAACAGCGGTTTCCCGATGTCCTCATCGTGTTCGGCGGACCCAGCGCCCCCGCCGAGCGCGGAGCGGCCGAGCCGTTCCTGCGCCAATATCCGTTTGTGGATATCATCGCCGCCAATGAAGGGGAGACCACATTCCTGGAATGCTGCCTGGCCCTCCTCGACGGCACCGACCTCCAGCAGGTCGCCGGCCTGCACCGGCTGGTCAACGGCGTCTATCTGCCCGCTCCGCCGCGGCCGCTGACCAAGAACATGGATGAGCTCAGCTCCCCCTATGTGAACGGGACATTCGATCCCATCATGAAGGACGGGATCAAATTCCACGCGATTTGGGAGACGAGCCGCGGCTGCCCGTTCCGGTGCGGCTTCTGCTACTGGGGGGACGCCTCGCGCTCCACCAAGGCGCAGGTGGGGAAGGACCGCCTTGAGCAGGAGATGGACTGGTTCGCCACGCACGAGATCGAGCTGCTCTACATCGCGGACTCCAATTTCGGGTGGCTCGAGCGGGACCGCCAGACCGCCGAAGGCCTGGTGCGCCGGAAACTGCAATACGGGTATCCCAAAAAGGTCATGCTGACGTGGGCCAAGAACGCCAACGACAAGTGCTTTGAGGTGGCGAAGATCCTCAATTCGGCCGGCCTGTGCTACCCCATCACCACGAGCTATCAGAGCCTGGATGAGACCGCGCTCAAGAACATCCAGCGCTCGAACATCACCCTGGACCGCTCCAAGGAGCTCCGCGAGAAGTACCGCGCCAACAACATGTCCACCTACACGGATCTCCTGATCGGCATCCCGGGCGAGACCTACCCCTCCTTCGTCAAGGGCATCGAGGAGACGATCCGCTACGGCGAGCACGATCAGATCCAGGTCTACCCCATCCGGATCCTGCCCAACACCGACATGGCGCGCCCCGAATACCTCGCGGAGCACAAGATCCGGACCATCCGCGCGCCGCTCCAGAGCAAGCACAGCACGCTCGTCGATGACGACCCGGTGCCGGAGATGGAGGACACCATCATCGAGACCGCGACCATGCCGACCGACGACTGGAAGCGGATGATGGAAATCACGTGGTTCACGCAGTCGTTCTTCTGCCTGAAGTCCGCCTATTTTGTCCTGCTGTTCCTCAACCTGCACCTCCAGCAGCGCGTGATGGACTTCGCGGAGTTCTTCCTGGCCCGCCTGCGCGATCAGGCGCGGCCGGCGCTTCCGCTGCTGGCCGGGGAGGTCCGGCGCGTCGAGGCCTATCTGGACAGCTTCCTCAAGGGCGACTCTCGCGTCGACACCTCGGACCTGGAGCTGCCGGCGGTCCGGTGGCCGATCGAGGAGGTCAGCTTCATCAAGCTGGCGCTTGCGCGCGACCGCTACCACGACGAGCTGCGGGTCCTGGTGGAGGAGTTCCTGCAGGCCAGGCAGCTGGCATGCGACCCGCGGCTGCTCGATGAGGTGTTCCGGTATCAGCAATCCCGGGTGGTGAACCCCGCCGGCCCCGCGGAGCCGGTCCTGCA
>JAHFGZ010000025.1 GCA_023247155.1 Candidatus Omnitrophota bacterium | reverse complement strand
CAGGGTCGCGTCCCGAGCGAGCGAACGCGAGTCGAGGGACGCGGCGAGCGCCTTGGCGGCGGCGTCCAGAAGCTTCTGGGCGGTCTTCTCGCCGATCCCTTCGATGGCGGTCAGCTGCTCGAGCGTCAGGCCGGCCAATTGCTCCAGCGTCGTGAGCCCGGCGTCCTGGAGGCGCTTCTCCATCGCCGGCCCGACGCCCGGCAGGCTGCGCAGCGCGGTCGCCCCTGCGGCGAGCTGCACCCGCGTCTTGATCTCCAGCTGCCAGCCGGTCAGCTTGGAGGCGAGCCGCACGTTCTGCCCCTTCTTGCCGATGGCCAGGGAGAGCTGGTCGTCCTCCACGATCACCGCCGCCTGCTTGGCCGCCGCATCGGGCTGGATCTCGGCGATCTTGGCGGGCGAGAGCGAGGCGGCGATGTACTCGGGGATGGACTCGTGCCAGCGGATGATGTCGACTTTCTCCCCGTGCAGCTCCCGGACGATGTTCTTGACGCGCGTCCCGCGCATGCCCACGCAGGCCCCGACGCAGTCCACCTTCTCGTCCCTCGACGCCACGGCGATCTTCGTCCGGTCGCCCGCCTCGCGGGCCAGGCCCTTGATCTCCACGATCCCCTCGGCGATTTCCGGCACCTCCAAGCTGAAGAGGCCGCGGATGAACCCCTCGTGCGTGCGGGAGAGGATGATGGCGGGCCCTTTGGCGTTCTTGCGGACGTCCAGGACGTAGGCCTGGACCATGTCGCTCTGGTGGTACTCCTCGTGCGGGATGCGCTCGGCCTTCGGGAGCACCGCCTCCGCCCGCCCCAGCTCCACGATGATGTCGCCCCGCTCGAAGCGGTGGACCGACCCGGTCACGATGTCGCCCACCCGGCCCTGATACTCCGTGAAGATGACGTCGCGCTCCGCCTCGCGGATCTTCTGCAGGATCACCTGCTTGGCGGTCTGCGCCGCGATGCGGGTCAGGCGGGCGGAGTCCACCTCCCGGCCCTCGACCACCGCCACGATGCGGCCGGTCTTCCGGTCCAGGGTCGCGGTGCATGCCGCCTCCTCGCTCACGCCCTCGCTCTTCTTGGCGGCCGTGGCGACGGCCGCCTCGATGGCCTGAATGAGGATCTCGCGGTCGATGCCCTTGTCCCGCTCGATCGCGCCCAAAATTTGGAGCAGTTCTCCATTCATCTTCGTATTCCGCTCACCAGCGCAGCGCCTTCTTGGCGGCGCGGACCTGCGCGAGCGGCACCGTCAGGTTGCCCGCGGGGGTCTTGACGACGAGCGCCTCGCGCTGGACCGCCAGCAGCATCCCCTGCAGCTGGCTGGCGCGGCCCTCCGCGTCCTGGAGGGTCAGGTCCAGATCTTCCCCCAGCGCCCGCTCAAAGTCCCGCTGGCTGACCAGCGGGCGATCCAGGCCGGGCGAGGATACCTCGACCGTGTAGCTGCCTTCCATGAGGCCAGCCGCGTCGAGCGTTTCACCGATGCGCCGGTTCGCCCGGGCGCACTGCTGGATGGTCACCCCGCCGACCCGATCCACCAGGAACCGGATGAACTGCTGGCCGCCCTGGGGACGGGCGGTCAGCTCGACCAGCTCCATCTCGTGCTCGGCCAGGATCGGCTCCGCGAGCGTCTGGATCTTCACAAGGAGTTCGGCGTCCATAGAGAACAAAAAAAGTGGGCGCGCCCACTTTTCGCATGCCGTCTGGAGTTGCTGTATGTTACTGCAGCATCGAGGCTTTGTCAAGGAGTTTATGGACGCTCTCGACGAGGACCTCCGGCGCGGCCCGGGATTTCTCCTTGGTCGCGCGCAGGACCAGCTCGAGCTGCCGATCGCTCTTCCACACCCTGCCGATGACGACCTGGACCGGAATGCCCACCAGATCCGCATCCTTGAGCTTGCTGCCAGGCGACTGCTCCCGGTCATCCAGCAGCACCTCCACCCCGGCGGCCGAGAGCGCCGCGTGCGCCTCCTCCCCGGCCCGCGCGGCCTCCGGATGGTCGGACTCCAAGACGCTGACCACCACCTGGAAGGGGGCAAGCGCGGGCGGCCAGATGATCCCATGCTCGTCGTGGCGCTGCTCGATCGCCGCCGCCAGGATGCGGTTGATCCCGATCCCGTAGCAGCCCATGAGCATGGGCCTGAGCGCGCCGGACGGATCCTGCACCATGGCGCCCAGCGCCTGGGTGTACTTCGTCCCCAGCTTGAAGACATGGCCCGCCTCGATCGCTCGGACACGCTCCACCCGTCCCCCGCACGCCGGGCAGGGGTCGTCGGGGGCGATGACCCGCAGGTCGGCGACGAGGCTCGGGTGAAAGTCCCGGCCCGGGTTGACGTTGACCAGGTGGGCATCGGCCTGGTTGGCGCCGGCGACGCCGTTGACGATCCCCACGACCGCATGGTCCGCCAGCAGCCGCACGCCGCGGAGGTGGACCGGCCCCGTGAACCCGACGGGCGCGCCGGTGAGCCGCTCGATCGTCTGTGGGCTCGACAGCCTCAGGCGGGCGGAGCCCGCGGCCCGGGCCAGTTTCGCCTCGTTGACGTCGTGGTCGCCGCGCACCAGCGCCGCCACCTGGCCGTCGCCCACATCGTAGAGCAGCGTCTTGATGAGCCGGGCGGCCGGCACCTTCAGGAACCGGCTGACCTCTTCCACCGTGTGTTGGCCCGGCGTCTTCACCGTCGCAAGCGGCTTCGGCGGTTCGGCGGGTGACGGGGGCGTGAGGGCTGCGGGCGGGCACTTCGCCGCTTCCACATTCGCCGCGTAGCCGCACGCCGCGCAGCGGACCACCTGGTCCTCCCCGCTCTCGGCCGGCGCCATGAACTCGTGGGAGACGTCGCCGCCCATGACGCCCGGATCCGCCTCGCAGGCCAGCACCGTCAGGCCCACGCGGCGGAAGAGGCGCTCGTAGGCCGCGTACATCGCCTGGTAGCTGCGGGCGAGCCCGTCCCCGTCCAGGTCAAAGCTGTAGGCGTCCTTCATGAGGAACTCCTTCGAGCGGATGACGCCGCCCCGCGGGCGGGGCTCGTCGCGGAACTTGGTCTGGATCTGGTAGACGGTGAGCGGCAGCTGCCGGTGCGACTTCAGCTCCGTGAGCAGATCGGTCACCACCTCTTCGTGCGTGGGCCCGAGCACGACGTCTTTCCCCGTCCGGTCCTTGAACCGGATCAGCACCTCGCCCAGCGCGGCATCGCGGCCGGTCGCTTTCCAGAGCTCGAGGGGCTGGAGCACGGGCAGGAGCAGCTCCTGGGCGCCGGCGCGGTCCATCTCCTCGCGGACGATCGCGACGGCCTTCTGGAGCGCGCGCAGCCCGAACGGCAGGTAGGAATAGGCCCCTGAGCCGAGCCGGCGGATCAAGCCCGCGCGCACCATCAGCTTGTGGCTGACCGACTCCGCGTCCTTGGGATCCTCGCGGAGCGTCGGGAGGAAGTACCGGGACCAGCGCATGGTGGCCTGTTCTTCGTTCAGGCTGGACTTGACAGCAGCATATGAATATGCAATAATATATGCATCATGCGGTTTGTCGTCTTAGTGTCTGAGGGGGTGAAGGACGACCTGCATGACCTCCGCGCGCATGATCGGCGGGTCCTCCTTGACGCGATTGAAACGCAGCTGGCTCATGCGCCGAACGTGCAGGCGAGGCACCGCAAGCTGTTGCACAACCTTGTTCCACCCTTCGAGGCCATTCCGCCAGTTTGGCAGCTTCGAGTAGGTGCGTTTCGCGTCTTTTACGATGTCAATGAGGAGGAGCGCCGAGTGTACATCCGCGCCATTCGGAGGAAACCGGCTCACCGGAAAACGGAGGAGATCCTATGAAAACCATCAGCGTTCGAGAGCTTCAGAAGCATGTGCGCGACTGCGTGAAGGCCTCCCAACGAAACCGTGTGGTGGTCACCCGGCATGGCATTCCCACAGCGCTCATCATCGGGGTGGAGGGGGCAGATTGGGAGACGCTGGCCCTTCAGACCAACCCGTCCTTCTGGCGGATGATCGAGAAGCGTCGATTAGAACCGAGCCACCCGCTCGCAACGTTCAAAAAGACTCTCCGCAATAGAAATCGCTAGACCCACGTGCACGATCTAACATCAAGCTCCAAGCCGTCTGGGATCAGCAGGCGGTCCTCAATGCACGGACTCAAGTGTTCCGTGCGTCGGATTGTGAACCTGCGTGCCCTCCTGCACTGAGCTATGAAGGACTCGCCCAACCTCCTCAAGCAGCGCATCGACCATGTCGGCCTCGGCGACGCGGCGCAGCTGCTTGCCCTTGCGGTAGATGACGCCGACCCCGCCGCCGCCGGCCAGGCCGATGTCCGCGTGCTCCGACTCGCCCGGGCCGTTCACCACGCAGCCCATCACGGCGACCGTCAGCGAAAGGCACCGCGGCTCGGTCTTCGACAGCTCGGCGAGGCGCGCGCGCACCTGGTGGGCGATGCCGACCACGTCGATCTCGCAGCGGCCGCACGAGGGGCAGGCGATGACGTTCGTCTCGAACCGCCGCAACTCAAGCGAGGAGAGGATGCGCTGCGCGACGCGGACTTCCTCCACCGGATCGCCGGTGATGGACACGCGGATCGTGTCGCCGATCCCCTCGGCCAGCAGCGCGCCGATGCCGATCGACGACTTGACCGTCGACGCCTCGAGCAGACCGGCCTCCGTCACCCCGAGGTGGAACGGGTAGTCGCACAGGCCCGCCATCCGGCGGTAGGCGGCGAGCGTCTGCCGCACATCCGAGGACTTCAGCGAGAGGACGATGTCGCGGAACCCGAACCCCTCCAGCAGGCGCACCGACTTGAGCGCGCTCTGCACGATCGCCTCCACCAAGTCGCCCGGGTGGGCCGCCTCGCAGGCCGGGTCGAGCGAGCCGACGTTGACGCCGATGCGGATGGGGATTCCCCGCTCCTTGGCCTGGTCCACCACCGCCCGCACCCGGGCGTGGTCTCGGATGTTGCCGGGGTTCCAGCGGATCTTGTCGAACCCCGCCTCGATGGCGGCGAGGGCGAACTGCGGATGGAAGTGGATGTCGGCGACGAGCGGCACCCGGTTCGCTTCGCGCCGGATATCCGGCAGCGCCTTGGCCGCCTCAATCGTCGGGACCGCCACGCGCACGATCTCGCAACCGGCTGTCGCCAGGGCGCGGATCTGCCGCACCGTCGCCTCGACGTCGGCCGTGTCGGTCTTCGTCATGGACTGAATCGAGACCGGTGAGCCGCCCCCGATCTGCACCGACCCCACCGTCACGTGCCGTGTCGTCCGTCGCATCTCAGAGGTTCAGAGGCCGATCAGCTCGGCCGCCTTCTTCAGCAGGCCGAACCGGTTGAGGTCGTTGACGCAGATGACGAGGATGAGGGCGATGAGCAGGACAAAGCTCACCTGGGCCGAGCGCTCCTGGATGACCAGGCTGACCGGACGGCCCAGCAGCTTCTCGAGGCCGAGGAAGAGCAGATGGCCGCCGTCCAGGATCGGGATCGGCAGCAGGTTGAAGATCGCCAGGCTCAGGCTGAGCAGGCTGACGAGGAAGAGGAGCGGCGCCCACCCCATCCGCACCGCCTCGGAGGTCAGGTAGATGAGGCCGATGGGGCCGGTGACGGAATCGCGCAGGGCCATCCGCCCGGTCATGAGCGACCACAGCGCCGTCAGGGTCTGGACCGTCGCCTCGCCCTGCTGGCGGAGCGCCCGCCCGAAGGCGGCCGCGGGGCCCACACGGAACGGCTCAAAGGCACCGCTGGGGGCCACCCCGATGAGGCCGATCGTCCGGGCCCGTCCGAACGGATCCGTGATGGCTTTGGCCTGCGGGGTCACCGTCACGTCCCGCATCGCCCCGCCGCGCTCGACGCTCAAGACGACTGCTCGTCCGGCCGACTCGTAGATGACCTTCGTCAGGTCGTCCCAGGTGTGGACCGCGCGGCCGTCGATCGATTGGACCCGGTCCCCGACCCGCATCCCCGCGGCCTGGGCCGGCATGTCGTCGAGCACCTTGCCGACCTCCGGCAGGAGCTCCGGATACCCGATGACGAACACCACCCACAGGCTGAGGAAGGCGACGAGGTAGTTCACGAACGGCCCGGCGAAGATGATGGCGGCGCGCGTCCCGATGGGCTTCGCATGGTACTCCCACGGCTTGCCGGTCTCCTCGGTCCGCTGCTCGCCCGCCATCTTCACGTACCCGCCCAGCGGGATGGCGCTGACGGCGTACTCGGTCTGGCCGCTTTTCCACATGAGCAGCCGCGGGCCGAACCCGACTGAAAAGCGCAGGACGCGCACGCCGGCCCAGCGGGCCACGAGGAAGTGGCCGAACTCGTGGACGACGATGAGAAATCCCAGGAACAGCACCGAGATCAGCGCGGAGACCATTGGGGGATCCGGGGGATCAGGTCGTGGGCCATGTTGCGGGACCAGGCATCGACGGCGAGGATCTCATCGAGGGCGGGATGCGCGACCGGGGCGTGCCGCTCCAGGATCTCCGCGATCACGCGGGGGAGGTCCGTGAACGCCAAGTGCCCGTCGAGATACGCCTGGACGGCGACGTCGTTGGCCCCGTTGAGCGCCGCGCACGCCGTCCCGCCGGCGGCGGCCGCGTCCAGCGCCAACTGCAGGCAGGGGAACTGTCCTGGGTCCGGCTCGAAGAACTGCAGGGGTCCCGCCTGGGTGAGCGCAAGGCGTCCCCACGCGCTCCCCCACCGCTCGGGGAAGCTCAGGGCGTACTGGATGGGCAGCCGCATGTCGCACGGGGCGAGCTGCGCGAGGCTCGTGCCGTCGAGGAGCTCGACCACCGCGTGCACGACCGCTTCGGGGTGGATGAGGACCCGGATCCGCTCGAGGGGCAGGCCGAAGAGCCACTGCGCCTCGATCACCTCCAGCCCCTTGTTCATCAGGGTCGCGGAGTCCACGGTGATCTTCGGCCCCATCCGCCACCGGGGGTGCGCCAGGACCTGCTCGCGGCTCACCGTCTGCCGCGCCGCCGCCGGCAGCCCCCAGAGCGGGCCGCCGCTTCCGGTGACGACCAGCCGCTCGACCTGCTCCTTGGACACGCCCTGGAGGCATTGGAAGAGGGCGGCGTGCTCGCTGTCGATCGGCACCAGCGTCGTGCCGTGCTCCTGCACCAGGCGCATGATGAGCGACCCCGCCATGACGAGGAGCTCTTTGGATGCCAGCGCGATCTGCTTGCCCGCCTGGATGGCGCGCACGAGCGGCAGGAGCGCCTCGCAGCCGGAGGCCGCGATGACGACGAGGTCAACCTCCGGGTGGGTGGCCAGGGCGAGCAGGCCGTCCGGACCGGCCAGGACATCCCGGCGCCCGGTCAGGTCGGCGAGCTCCTGGGCGCGCTGTGCATCCCAGATGGCGACGAGCGGCGGGTGCGCCTGCGCCACCTGCCGGGCCAGCAGGTCGGTGCGGCTGCGCGCCGCGATCCCGACCAGCCGCAGCCGGTCCGGATGGCGGGCGATGACCTCGAGGGTGCTGCGGCCGATGGACCCGGTCGACCCCAGCACCGCGACCCGCTTCATCCGCCGCCGGGAGGGGTCATCCATAGATCAGGATGCCGTAGAAGAACGGCGCGGTGAAGAGGAGGCTGTCGAGGACGTCCAGCACGCCGCCGAGGCCGGGGATGAGCGCGCCGGTGTCTTTCACCTGGCAATCGCGCTTGAGCAGCGACTCCGCCAGGTCGCCGAGCTGGCCGATGAGGCCGAGCAGGAGTCCCAGCATCAGGCTCAGCGCCAGCGTGGGGGGCTGCCCGAAGATGCGCTCCGCACCCAGCATCGGGGCGGCCAGCGCCGCCGTCACCGCGCTAAACGCCACCGCGCCCACGAACCCCTCCACCGTCTTTCTGGGGCTGATGCGGGAGATCAGGGTGTGCCGGCCGAGGGCGTTGCCCACCCCATAGGCGCCGACGTCGCCCATCTTGGTCACCAGGATCAGGAAGAGCACCAGCCATGATCCCTGGCGCACATCGATCGCGCGGAGGTAGAAGAAGTAGCTGAGCAGCGCGGCGATGTAGGCCAAGCCGAAGAGGGTGGTCGCCAGGCCGCCCAGCGCCTCGAAGATGTTCTCGCGCAGGAACTGCCGGATGAAGATGATGACGATGGTCGCGGGCCAGAAGATGTCCCACATCCAGCTGATCGCCGTCGCGCCCGGCCCCAGGATCGGCGTGGGCACCAGGCCCGGTTCCACGAGCGAGCGCCAGGCGACCAGGCCGATGAAGACCACCCCCAGGCCGATGCTCAGCGGGCGGTGGACCAGGATCCCGCGATGGCGCACCATCGTGAAAAACTCGTAGAGGCCCACCCCGACAAAGCCGACGAGCACCAGGGCATAGACCCAGAGGGGAAACCAGAAGAGCGCGCCCAGGACGATCCCGATGAGGACGGCGGAGCCGACGAGGCGCTGGACGAGGTTGGTCATCCCCGAGCGGCCACCCGGCCGAACCGGCGCTCCCGCCGCTCGTACTCGGCGATGGCGTCCAGGAGGTCGTCCTTCGTGAAATCCGGCCACAGCTTGGGGGTGACGTACAGCTCCGTGTAGGAGGATTGCCAGAGCAGGAAGTTCGACAACCGCTGCTCGCCGGAGGTCCGGATCAGCAGGTCGGGGTCCGGCAGGTCGGGCGCGTAGAGCTGCTGCGCGAAGGCCGCCTCGTCGATCTGCTCCGGCTGCACCAGCCCCCGGCGCACCTGCTCGGCGAGCCGGCGCGCCACGTCCACGATCTCCTGGCGCCCGCCGTAGCCCAGGGCCAGCACCAGCGTCATCCGCTCCCCGTGCGCCGTCCGCTCCATGACCCGGCGGAGGCTGTCCACCACGTCGGCGGGCAGCTCCTCCAGTCGGCCGATCATCCGCAGGCGGACCTGGTTGGCGAGGAGCGTCGGGGTCTCGCGGCGGATGAACTCCTCCAGCAGGCCCATCAGCTCGCGGATCTCCGCCGGCGGACGGTCGCGGTTCTCCCACGAGAAGGCGTACAGCGTCAGGACCTTGACCCCGACCTCGCAACAGGCCTCGACGATGCGCCGGACCGCCTGGGCGCCGGCCCGATGGCCCAGGCCCCGGGGCAGCCCGCGGGCCTGAGCCCAGCGGCCATTGCCGTCCATGATGACCGCAATATGGTGGGGCGGCTTCAGGGCGTCCTGCATGGTCACGGAGTGGCCTGCGCCTCTTCCGGCGCCGGGGAGGGGCTCGCGTCGCGGGCCGCCTGGCTGCGCAGCTGCTCCAGCTCGGCCTTCCACTGCTCGATCGTCTTGCGCTGTTCCTCCACCTGCTGGCGGAGCCCCTCCCGTTCGCCGGAGACCGCGTCGAGCTCCTCCTGCAGATCGTCCGCCTCGAAGCGGAGGTCATCCCGCTCCAGCCGCACCTGGTCCAGGTCCGTCCCGACCGAGGCCAGGGCGAGCGCCAGGATCACCAGGAGCACGCCCATGACGACCCACGCGATGACCACCCCGCGGCGCATCCGCTAGCTCCCTCCGCTTGGCCTACTTCGCATACCCGGACCGCGATTCCCGTTCCGCCTCCGCTTCGTACGATTTGCCGGACGCCCTGGGCAGGATGATGATCTCGACGCGCCGGTTCTGCTGGCGGCCCTCCGGGGTGTCGTTCGAGGCGAGGGGCCGTTCCTCCCCGTAGCCGATGGGGGTCAGGCGATCCGGATCGATGCCGTGCTTGTCGACGAGGTAGCCGACCACCGCGTTGGCGCGGGCGTAGGCGAGCGCCTTGTTGTTCGCCCAGCCCGAATACTTGATCGGCACGTTGTCCGTGTGGCCCTCGACGCCGATGGGCTGGCTCGGGACCTCGCTCAGCACCTGGGCGACCTTGTCCAGCACGGGGGAGGCGCTCCGGCGCAGCTGGGCCTTCCCGGAGTCGAACAGCACCCGGTCCAGCATCCGCGTCACCAGGCCGCGCTCGTCGTAGCCCACGCTGACGTCGGAGGAGCCGAGGCGCTGCTCCAGCAGAACCTTGGCCCGGCGCAGCTCATCGGCCTCGTCCGACTTCAGGCGCGCCAGCGTCTTGAACTGCTCCAGCTGGTCGCTCAGCTCCGCGAGCTGCTGGATATCCCACGGGGAGCGCTTCGCGAACGTGAGCGCGCATCCCGTCCCCGCCACCAACGCCATGCCCATCACTCCAGCGAGCCATCGTCGCATTGTCGCTCTCCTCTAGTCGTTGAGCTGCCGAATTGCGTTTACCCTAGCATAGGGCGCTGAACCCGTCAAGGCAGGAGCGCCCGGACGCCCCCCTACCACTTGCCGATCTTGAACGCCTGCTCGCGCTTCGAGCCGGTGGAGATGAGGCAGATGGGGACCCCCAGGAGTGCCTCCAGCCGTTTGAGGTACCGCTGGGCCTGCGGCGGCAGCTCGTCGAACCCCTCCGCCTCCCCGGTCTGGCGACACCAGCCGGGCAGCGACTCGTAAACCGGATGAGCCCGGGCCAGGAGGTCGATGTCGGAGGGGAGGTTGCGGATGGCGCGCGCGCCGCCCGTCCCGCCCCTGCCGCCAGCAGGGGCGGGGTCCCGGTAGCCCACGCAGATCTGGATCGTTTCCATCTCATCGAGCACATCGAGCTTCGTGACGGCGACGGCGTCGCAGCCGTTGACGCCGACGGCGTGGCGCGCGACGACGGCGTCGAACCACCCGCACCGCCTGGGTCGGCCGGTCGTCGCCCCGAACTCGTTGCCCTTGGCGCGGATCTCGTCCATGAGGTCGGCGGGAAACTCCGTCGGCAGCGGCCCTTCCCCGACCCGCGTCGTGTACGCCTTCACCACCCCGATGACCCGGTCGATGGCGGTGGGGGGGATCCCCGCGCCCGTGCAGGCGCCGCCCGCCGTGGCGTTCGAGGAGGTCACGTACGGGTAGGTCCCGTGGTCCACGTCGAGCAGGGTGCCCTGCGCGCCCTCAAACAGCAGCCGCTTCCCCTTCGCCATGGCCTCCTGCAGGAAGCGCGCGCCGTGGACCACGTGGGGCGCCATCCGCTTCGCGTAGCCGCGGTAGCGCTCGAGGAGCTCCTCGCAGGAGAACGGCGGCTCGTCGTAGAGCCGCTCGAGGAGCCGGTTCTTCTCCGTGACGGCCCGCCTGAGCTTCTCCGCGAACCCCGAGCCGTCGCACAGGTCCGCCACGCGCAGCCCCGCGCGCGCCGCCTTGTCGACGTAGCAGGGCCCGATCCCGCGCCCGGTCGTCCCGATCCGCCCGACGCGGGAGGCCTCCTCCAAGAGGTCCAGCCGTTTGTGGTAGGGGAAGATGACGTGCGCCTGATCGCTGATCTTCACGGCGCGCTTCACGTCGATCCCGTGGGCCGAAAGGCGCCCCATCTCCTCCAGCAGCGCCTCCGGATCGATGACGACCCCGTTGCCGATGAGGCCGACCTTGTTCCGGTGCAGCAGCCCCGAGGGGATGAGGTGAAAGACGAACTCCTTGCCTTCCGCGACGACGGTGTGGCCCGCGTTGTGGCCGCCCTGGTAGCGCACGAGGATGTCCGCGGACTCGGTCAGGACGTCGATGACCTTGCCCTTCCCCTCATCGCCCCACTGGGCACCGATCACGACGAGACAGCGCGCCTGTCCCCTGTCCCCTGTCCCTTGTCTCATGCGGGGCGGACGACGTGCGCTAGAGTTTGATGAGCTTCGCATCCAGGACGTGCCGGAGCCCCCGGACCTGCTCGAGCACCTTGGGCGGCACGTGGGTGTCGATGTTCACGACGGTGATGGCGGTCCCGCCCGGCTTGTCCCGCCCGTTGCTCATGCCGGCGATGTTGATCCGGGACTCGCCGAGCAGCGTGCCGAGCGCCCCGATGAGGCCGGGCCGATCCTCGTTCTTGAGGATGAGCATGTACCCCTCGGGGACCGCCTCGACGAACGTGCGGTCGATCTTGACGATGCGGGGCTCGCGCCGCGCCGAGAGGGTGCCCTGCAGGGTCAGCGTCGTCCCGTCGTCCCTCGACTCGGCTCCGCCTCGCTCGGGACGACCCCGAACGAGCCCCGCGTCCGCGGGGCGAGTCGAGGGGCCGCTGCGGATCTCGAGCGCCAGCAGGTTGGCGAACTCGTCCAGGCGGCTGGCCTTGGCCTCGACGACCCGCACGCCGCGCTCGGCGGCGATGAGCGAGGCGTTGACGTAGTTGACGTTCTCGCCCACCATCGGGGCCAGCACCCCTTTCAGGATCGCCAGGGTCACGGCGGAGGTGTCGTGCTCGGTGACCTCGCCGACGTAGGTGACCCGGACCTCGGCGACCTGGCCGCCGGAGAGCTGCGCGCCCAGCGACCCCAGCCGCTCCCCCAGCACGATGTACGGCTGCAGGACCTTGAGCGTCTGCGCGTCGAGGGAGGGCATGTTGACCGCGTTGCGGATGCCGCGGCCGAGCAGCGCGTCGGCCACCTGCTTGGCCACCTCGATGGCGACGTTGAGCTGCGCCTCCTGCGTCGAGGCGCCCAGGTGCGGCGTGCAGATGACCTGCTCGAGCGCGAGCAGCGGGTGGTCCTTGGGCGGCTCCTGCTCGAAGACGTCGATGGCGGCGCCCGCCACCCGGCCGGCGATGATCGCCTGGCGGAGTGATTCCTCGTCGATGATGCCGCCCCGCGCGCAGTTGACGAGCCGCACGCCCCGCTTCATGGCGGCGAGCTCCTTGGCGCCGATCATGTGGCGCGTCTCCGCCGTCAGCGGCGTGTGGACGGTGATGAAGTCGGCCTCCGCGTAGAGGCGCGCCAGGTCCGTCAGCTGGATCTCGAGCTGCTGGGCGCGCTCCGAGGAGAGGAACGGGTCGTGGGCGATCACCCGCATGCCGAAGGCCTGGGCGCGCTTGGCCACCTCGGTGCCGATCTTGCCCAGGCCGATGATGCCCAGCGTCTTGCCGAAGAGCTCCGTGCCGACGAACTTCGAGCGCTCCCAGAGCCCCGCGTGCAGCGAGGCGTGCGCCTGGGGGATGCGCCGCGCCAGCGCCATGATCAGGCTCATCGTGTGCTCGGCGGTCGAGATCGTGTTGCCGGCCGGCACGTTCATGACGATGATGCCGCGCTTCGTCGCCGCCTCGGCGTCCACGTTGTCGAGGCCCACCCCGGCGCGCCCGATGACCTTCAGCCGCTCGGCCCTTGCGATCACCTCCGCGGTCACCTTGGTCGAGCTGCGCACCAGCAACCCCTCGTACGGCCCGATGAGGCCGGCGAGCTCCGCGCTGGAGAGCCCGGTCTTCACGTCCACCTGCAGCCTCGGCTCCGCCTTGAGCAGCGCGATCCCGTCCTCTGAGAGCTGGTCCGCGATGAGCACGCGGACCGGTTCGGTCACGTCGCCAGGCCGACGCTCGGCCCGGCGCGGGATGCCGGCGCGCGGCGCCGGGTGCGAGGCGTCGGTGCGGCGGGC
>JAHFGZ010000065.1 GCA_023247155.1 Candidatus Omnitrophota bacterium | reverse complement strand
ACCAGGACGAGGTCATGCTGATCTCGCAGGAAGGGATGATGGTCCGCTGCCCGGTGAAGGACGTGCGCGCCACCGGCCGCGCGGCCCAGGGGGTGCGGCTCATCAACATCAAGGGCAAGGACCGGCTCGCCGCGGTGGCCTCCGTCGTCCCGAAGGAAAAAGAGGAGCAGGTGGAGCCGCCGGCGGCTGGCGAGCCCCAGCCGGCGACGCCGGAGCCGGCCGCCGAGCCCGCGAAGACGTCCGAAGCGCCGAAGGCGAAGGGCGCGCCCTCGAAACCACAAGCCGCCGCAAAGCCGAAGTCCAGGGCCAGGCCGGCGAAGCCGAAGAAACGGTGACCCGTCCCCATCGTCCAACGGCCAGGACACCAGCCTTTCGAGCTGACAATGAGGGTTCGATTCCCTCTGGGGACATGGTTACTTCTCAGTCGAGGATTGCGGCCGTGGGTGACCTCTGGCTTGCGCGCGGGAAGGTGATCACGCCTCGAGGCGCGATCGAGGGCGCCGTGCGGGTGGCGCGGGGGCGCATCGCGGCGATCCGGGCGCGCGCCCCGCGCGGGACGCGGGCGCTCGACGTCCACGGCGCCTACGTGGCGCCGGGGTTCATTGACCTGCACGTCTGGGGCGACCCGTGCGTCGTGGCCCGCGAGGCGACCCGCAGCGGGACCACCGCGTTCCTGACGACGCTCGGCCCCGAGCCGCCGGCGCAATTGCTGCGCGACGCGTCGGCGAGGGCCCAGACGACCGGGAAGGCGGACGGCGCCACGTGCCTGGGGTTGCATCTTGAGGGGCCGTTTCTCAATCCGGCGCGCGGCGGCGCGCTGCCCAAGCGCTGGATGCGCCGTCCCGCGACGGCGGAGCTGGCGCGCCTGGCGCGCGGGCGCGTGAGGCTGGTCACCATCGCCCCGGAGCTGGCTGGGGCGCTTCCGGCGATCCGGTGGTGCGCGCGGCGGGGGATCATCGTCTCGCTGGGGCACAGCGAGGCGACGGCGGCGGAGGCGCTCGAGGCGATCGACGCCGGGGCCTCGGCGGCGACGCACGTCTTCAACGGCATGGCGCCGTTCCATCACCGCGAGCCGGGGCTGCTGGACGTGGCGCTCACGGACCCGCGCCTGACCGCCATGGCGATCCTGGACGGGGTGCACATCAGCGCCCACGCGTTCCGGCTGTTGCTCCGCGCGAAGGGTCCGGACGGCGTCGCCCTGGTCACCGACTCCATCCGGCATGAGGGGTGGTCGGTCATCCGCCGGCGCGGCGCCTACTATACCTCTGGCGGGGTGCTGGCCGGCAGCGGCCTGACGATGATCCGGGCGGTCCGCAACGCCGTTGTCTCAGGAGGCGCGTCAGTCGCCGACGCGGTGCAGATGGCCGCGCAGACGCCGGCGCGGCTCCTGGGGCTTGCGCGCTCGCGCGGCACGCTGGACATCGGCAAGCGGGCCGATCTGGTGGTCTTTGACCGGAACTTCCAGGTATACTTGACCATTGTTGGCGGGACCATCGTCCATCAACGAAGGATGTGAGCCATGTGCGGCATCGTGGGATACGTCGGACGCGCGCCGGTGGTGGACGCGCTGCTCGATGCGCTGAGCCGCCTCGAGTATCGGGGCTATGACTCCGCCGGCGTGGCGGTCATCAACAGCGCCGGCATCAAGGTGCGCAAGCGCGCCGGCAAGCTCAAGGCGCTCGCGGAGGCGGTGCGGCAGGAGCCCCTCGAAGGGCACATCGGGGTGGGCCACACGCGATGGGCGACGCACGGCGAGCCCACCGAGGCCAACGCGCATCCCCACCTGGACTGCAGCGGGAAGCTGGCGATCGTCCACAACGGCATCATCGAGAACTACTCGGAGCTGAAGGACCGCCTGCTCAGGCAGGGCCACACCTTCCGGTCCAAGACCGACACCGAGGTGATCGCCCATCTCATCGAGGAGCTGGCCAAGCGCCGCCCCATCGAGGAGGCGTTCCGGATGGCGCTGAAGGAGCTCCGGGGCTCCTACGCGGTGTGCCTCCTCGCCGCCGACGAACCGGAGCGCATGTTCGGCGCGCGCAACGGCAGCCCGCTCATCGTCGGGGTGGGCGAGGGCGAAGCGCTGTTCGCGAGCGATGTCCCCGCCATCCTCAACCGGACCCGGAAGGTCGTGTACCTCAATGACCACGAGGTCGTGGAGCTCACCACGGCCGGCCCGCGCCTGACGACGCTCGACGGCAGGCCGGTCCGCCGCGCCCCGACGGCGGTCACGTGGACGCTGGAGGCCGCGCAGAAGGGCGGCCACCCCCACTTCATGCTGAAGGAGATCCACGAGCAGCCGCTGGCCATCGAGCAGACGCTGGCGAACCGCCTCGCGGGCGGGCGCATCACGTTCGACGCCCGCACGAAGCGGTTCCTCGGCCGGCTCGATGCCCACGAGCAGCTCGTCATCATCGCCTGCGGCACCGCCTACCACGCCGGGCTCGTCGGGGAGTACATGCTCGAGGAGTTCGCGCGGCTGCCGGTGGATGTGGACCTCGCGAGCGAGTTCCGCTACCGCGGCCCGATGCTCGACCGGCAGACCACCGTCATCGCCATCACGCAGTCCGGCGAGACCGCCGACACGCTGGCCGGGGTCAAGATGGCGAAGGCCCAGGGGGCCAAGGTGCTCGCCGTCTGCAACGTGATGGGCGCCTCCATCGCGCGCGAGGCGGACGCGGTCATCTACACGCACGCGGGCCCCGAGATCGCGGTGGCCTCGACGAAGGCCTACACGGCCCAGCTCACCGCGCTCGCGCTCCTCACGCTGTACCTCGCGCGGAAACGCAAGCGGCTGCCCCCCGCCCAGGCCAAGCGGCTCATCGAGGGGCTCGCGAGGCTCCCGAAAGCGATCGAGCGGGCGCTGGCAGCCGAGCACACCATCAAGGCGGTCGCCGCCCGGTACGCGAAGGCGCGCAACTTCTACTACCTCGGCCGGCGGCACAACTACCCGAGCGCCCTGGAAGGCGCGCTGAAGCTGAAGGAGATCTGCCCCCTCATCCACGCGGAGGGCTACGCGGCGGGGGAGATGAAGCACGGCCCCATCTCGCTCATCCACGCCGGCTGGCCCGTCGTGTTCATCGCGACGGACTCGCCGGTCTACGAGAAGGTCGTCTCCAACATCGAGGAGGTCCGCGCCCGGAAGGGCGAGTGCATCGTGATCGCCTCCGAGGGCGACGAGCGCATCCGGCGCTACGCCGACAGCCTCATCACGGTCCCGAAGACCGAGGAGTTCCTCTCCCCCCTCGTCGTCGCCGTCCCGCTGCAGCTCTTCGCCTACTACATGGCGGAGGCCAACGGGTGTGACATTGATCAACCACCGAACC
>JAHFGZ010000064.1 GCA_023247155.1 Candidatus Omnitrophota bacterium | reverse complement strand
GGCATCCTTGCCCCGCATCCCGAAGCCCCCTTCGCTCGCCGCCGTCTGGGGGGTGAGCCCGACGTGCCCCATGACCGGGATGCCGGCGTCGATGATGGCCTTGGCGGTGTCCTCGATGCCCTGCTTCCACTCCACCTTCACGGCGTCGCAGCCGGCTTCCTGGACGAACCGGCCGGCGTTGCGGACCGCCTCGGCCGTGGTCGAGCGGAACGAGAGGAACGGCATGTCCCCGATGAGCAGCGCGCGAGAGACGCCCCGCCGGGCCGCCCGGGCGTGGTGGAGCATGTCCTCCATCGTCACCGGGGTCGTCGTCTCGTAGCCGAGCACCACCATGCCCAGCGAATCGCCGACCAGCACCAGGTCCACCCCGGCCTCGTCCACCAGCTTGGCGATCGGGTAGTCGTAGGCGGTGAGCATGGTGAGCTTCCCGCCCTGGGCTTTCCGCTGGAGCAGCTCAGGGATCGTGGTCTTGTGGCTCATCCCGCTCGCGTGCCCTTGCGGCGGCCGTTGGAGAGCGCCTCGCGGACCTCGCGGGTCGCCTCGACGACCACCTTGAGCTTCGCGATCGCCTCCTCGGGCGTACGCGTCTTGAGGCCGCAGTCCGGGTCGACGAAGACCTGCTCCGGGCGGAAGACCGTGAGCGCCCTGCGCAGCCCGGCGATGACCTCGTCCCGCGATTCCGCGCGGTGGCTGTGCACGTCCACCACGCCCAGGCCGATCTCCTTCGGGAACCGCCGGCCCCTGAAGAAGTCGAGCAGCTCGAAGTTCCGGTTGGCGAACTCCAGGTCGATCTGGTCCACCGGCAGCCGGTGGAGCTTCGGCCCGATGGTCTGGAAATCGCCGTAGCAGATATGGGTGATCGTCTTCGCCCGAAGGCCTCGCGTGACGAGGCCCAGGGCCTCGATGGCGAGGTCCATCTCCTCCGGGCGCGTCGAGATCGCCGGCTCGTCCACCTGGATGTACTGCGCCCCGGCGCGTTCCAGGTCCTTGGCCTCCTCGCGGACCACCTGGGCGATCGCCAGCGTCGTGGCCCGGCGGGAGGGGTAGTGCTCGTTGAACGACCAGTCCATGATCGTGTAGGGGCCGGTGAGCATCCCTTTCACCGGCCGCGTGGTCAGCCCCTGGGCGAACCGCCACCACTCGACCGTGATCGGCCGCCGGCGCCTGACCGGCCCGGTGATGATGGGTTTGCGGTAGTACCGGTTGCCGTAGGAGCGCACCAGCTCGCTCTGCGCGAACCCGGCGAGGTGCTCGGCGAAGTAGGCGACCATGTCGCCGCGGTACTGCTCGCCGTCCACCAGGACGTCGAGGCCCAGCCCTTCCTGGATCGCGATCCATTCGCGGGTCGCCTGCTCCTCGAGGGCGCGGAGCCGCTTCGCGTCCAGCTCGCCTTTGCGCGCCTGCGACCGCGCCGTGGTCAGGTAGTCGGGCTTGGGCAGGCTGCCGACGGACGTCGTCAATAACATGGGGATCCTCCTCATCGCTTGTAGCGCCGGACCGCTTCCACCAGCCGCTTGACCTTGGCCAGCGCCTGCCGGTGCGGCAGGAACTCGAGCCCGCAGTTCGGGTTGACGTAGAGCCGGTCCAGCGGCACCCGCTTCGCCACCACGTTGAACAGGGCGTGCAGCTCCGTCACCGATTCGAGTTTCGTGTTCCGCGCGTCCAGGCAGCCGAGGGCGAGCTCCTTGGTGAGCTTCACCCGTTTCAGCGCCGCCAGCGTCTTGGGGTCCGAGACGACGTCGAGGCCGATGACGTCCACCCGCGCGCGCTGCAGCGACGCCAGCCCGCCGTTGAGCGAGCCGAAATAGGTGGAGACGGCGGTCTTCGCCGGAAGCCCCTCCGCCGCCACCCCAAGCGCCTCGACCGCCAGCTTCATGTCGGTTTTCCCGAAGCCGACCGCCGGCTCGTCGAACTGGACCAGCGGGGCGCCGGCCTTGACCAGATCCTGCGCCTCGGCATGCAGGAGCTCGGCCATCTTCAGGACGAACGGCCGGAACGCCTTGTAATGCCGGTCCTCGCAGAGCGCCGCGAAGGTGTAGGGGCCCGGCAAGACCGCCTTGACCGGCCTGGTCGCCACGCGCGCCGCGAACCGGTACTGCTCCGCCAGGATCGGTCCCCGGCGCACCGGGGCCTTGTGCAGGATGGGCCGGCGGTAGTAGACGTTGTTGTTGAACCAGCGGGAGAGCCCGTTGATCTCGAACCCATCCAGCCCCCGCGCGATCGGCGTCACCAGGTCCTCCCAGCGGATCTGGCCGTCCGTGACCAGGTCCACCCCGGCCTGCTCCTGCTCCCGGATGACCGCCGTGGTGATCTCCCGATAGGTCCCCTCCAGCTGGTCATCGGTCAGTTCCTGGCGCTGCCACTTCGTGAGGGCGCCGATGAGCTTGGTCGTGTAGGCCCCCTCGGCGACCTTGGGGTAATTGCCGACGAGCGTGGTGATCATGTGGCGGGCGTCCTCCTCTTGGCTCCACGGGTCTTCGATTGCTCTTTCTTCTCGAAACAGGACGGGCAGTTGAACAGGGGCCTGGCCAGGCTGCGGTCATAGCCCTTGGCGATGACCACCCGCATCACGATGGCGCTCTCCTGCTTGCACGTCTCACACCGCATCGCACACCAGCGGCCCGGAGGCGATGGACGGCGCCTCCCACCAGGATGCCCAATGGGCGGCCCACCGCTCGGCCGCGCCCCGTTCAGTCACCGCCTCCGTCTCCGCGGCCGCCTCGGCCAACGAGACGGCGCGCCCCTCCAACCCGCGGATCGCCTCCGAGGGCATCGCGCGCGCCAGCGCCTCAGGGATCGGACGGACCAGCAGCGAGCCCTGGATCAGCCAGGCCCGCGGGTAGCGACGGAGGGCGAACCCGGCCACTTTCCTGCCGCCCACCAGCACCGCATACGGGCTGGCTTCCGAGAGGCAGTAGGTCACCCGCCCGCCGTCCGGGGCGTCCAGCGTCGCTCGCGCCGCCACGCCATAGCTCCGGCATAATGCGACCGCGCTCCGGCAGGCCGCGTCCATGAGCGTATCGAGCCGGACCCCGCCGGCGCGGGGCACCGCCACGCCGAGGGAGACGTCGCTGCCGTGGACGGCGATCCCCCCGCCGGTGGGCCGCTCAACGGCTTCCAATCCCACCGCGGCAGTAGTCAAGTTTGGCGGGTCCTGCCGCTGCGCTACCCCGCCGGCTGTCCTCGTCCCGCCGATGGCGGGACTGCGGGCAGGCGGCGGGGTAGCTCCGCGGCACCCGCCAAACTTGACCATCACCCCCGCCGCAGCCCATCGAGCCGGCTGGAGCCACTCGGGACGCGGCTGCTTCCATCCCAGCGAGACGGCCGGCGGCGCCCACCGATAGAA
>JAHFGZ010000024.1 GCA_023247155.1 Candidatus Omnitrophota bacterium | reverse complement strand
GGCATACTTAGAGTAGCCAACCGAAAAGAGGGGCAAACTCTTCGAAAGAAGAGGACGCAACGCCACGGGCCCCAGTCGCGTTGCTTCGCAACGCGAAGCATCTGGGGTAGCCGGGCTGCCGGTGGGGGTGGGTGACACACGAGCCTCTTTTCGCAGGCTCGTGTTTTTTTCAACGAGGAGCGCGGGATGCGGAGAGGGATGACGCTGGTGGAGCTGCTGATAGCCATCGCGGTCTGCGTCGTGGCCGGCGTGTGGCTCCTCGCCGCTTACCACTCGGCGCTCCATCTCACGGAGGTCGCGCAGCAGGCGACCGTGGCGCTCGACGATCTCCGGGACATGATGGAGCGGATCAAGGCGACCCCCTTCAACCAGCTGACCGCCGCCTTCCCGAACGGCGTGGCCAACGGCGCAGCCGGCTACGCGGTGGCGATCGGCAACTACACCCTGCCCAACCAGCAGATCACCGTGACGCATTCCCCCAGCGTCGCCGCGGACCCTCGGGAGCTGATCGTGCAGGTCACGTGGACGAACCGCGGCCGGGTCTACCAGCGCAGCACCTCCACCGTCCGGTCGAGCCAGGCGAGCTGACGATGCCGCGCACCCGCCGTGGATTCACGCTGGTGGAAACCATGGTGGCGGGCACCATCATGCTGTCGATGAGCCTCCTGGTGACCGTCTGGCTCACCGGCGTCTCGGACCTGTGGTGGACCGCGCACAGCCAGAGCGAGGCGCGCACCGCCAGCCACCTCCTCGTGAACCGTCTCGTGGGCGAGCTGCGCTCCGGGACCCGCCGGGCCGCCGGCAGCCCGCCGAACGCGGTCATCCCCGCCGCCCCCGGCAACACCCGGATCACCTTCACGCTCCCCGCCGACCTGGACGGCAACGGGACCATCGTTGACGCGATCGGCGCGATCGAGTGGGACAACGCGAATCCCGTCCAGTACGTCTACGTGCCGGCTCAGCTGCAGCTCCAGCGCCTCCAGGGCGTCAACGTGCGCGTGCTGGCCGACGGCGTCCAGGGTGTGACGTTCGAGGATGCCGCCATCAATCCGGCGCTGCTGCAGAACGAGGTCCGCGTCACCCTGACCCTGCAGCGTCGGACGCCGCGGGGACGGACAGTGTCCGCCACCGCCGTCGAGACGCTCAGGCTGCGGAACTGACCGAGGAGATGAGACCGATGGCTGGACGCGCGCGGACGGAGCGGGGGCAGATGGCGGTGCTGTCGTTCATGGCCATCGTGGTCATCGCGGTGCTGGGCGGCTCGCTGCTCAACCGCGGCCTCGACGCGCACCGCGAGACCCGCATCCAGCAGGCCGACACCGACCTGCTCTACGCGGCCGAGGGCGCCATCGAGGACGCCATCGCGCAGTTCTCCACCGCCATCGCCAACTTCACTCTCGACGCCAACGCCCCGCGGTTCCCGGTGGCCGCCGGGACCTTCCTGAACACCGCCTTCGCCTCGGGCGCCGCCGCGACCGCCTGGGTCGACGAGGCGGAGCCGGCGCCGCGCACCGTGGCGGACCCGGACGGCGTCCCGCTCTTCGTCAAGAACTACCACATCACGGCGCAGGTCACCCACCCGGCGACCGCCAGGACGCTGACGGTGCATCAGGTCATCGAGCGGCGGATCATCTACACCTTTCAGCACGCGGTGTTCTACGACGAGGACCTGGAGTGGTTGCCCGGGCCCGACATGACCCTCAGCGGACGGGTGCACAGCAACAGCGACATCTACCTGGGCGCCAACGCCATCCTGACGGTGGACAGCGAGTACCTCCGCGCGGCCGGCAACCTCTACAACCGGCGCAAAGACGACGGCACGGTGCCGGGCGGGGTCGTGCAGATCAAGAAGGCGGGCTCAAGCCCGGCTCAGTTTCCGGCCATGTCCGGGCTGGACAGCGACGATGCCACCTGGCCCGTCGACTCCCAGACGCGCTGGAACGGGACCGTCAAGACCGGCGTCCACGGGGTGACGCAGCGGGCCGTGCCGGTCATCGGCTCCATCACGCCCGGAGGGTTCTACGACAGCCAGGCGGGCGTCCGGATCGACGGCACCACCCTCACCAAGGACGGCACCGTGCTGGTGGAAGGCAACCAGGCCTCCGGCGTCCCGCCGGGGACGGTGACCAGCAGCTCGACGCTGTACAACAACCGCGAGGGCAAGTACGTGACGATGACGAACGTGAACCTCCGGAAGCTGGCCGGCTGGTACGACTGCAATGGCGACAGCACCGACGAGCAGTGCTACCCCAACAACCTGCCGGCCAACGGCCTCATCTACGCGACCCGGACCGCCAACCTCAGCCAGCAGCCCGGCATCCGGCTGCTCAAGGGGTCGGAGATCAAGCGCGCCGGCGGCCTGACCGTGGTGTCCAACCTGCCCGTCTACGTCCAGGGCGATTTCAACACGGTGAGCAAGAAGCCTGTTTCCGTGATCGCCGATGCCCTCAACCTGCTCTCCAACAACTGGAATGACAGTAACAGCACGCAGTCCTTGAGCACCCGGTCGGCCACCGCCACGACCGTCAACGCCGCCTTCATCGCCGGGGTCAACCCCACGACGCCGGGGCGCTACAACGGCGGGTTGGAAAACTATCCCAGGCTCCATGAGGGATGGAGCGGAGTGGACCTTCGGATCACGGGCTCCTTCGTGGCGCTGTGGGCCAGCCAGGTTGCGACCGGGGCGTGGCAGTACGGCACCCCGCAGTACACCGCGCCGAGGCGGCTCTGGGCGTATGAGTCGAGTTTTTCGAGCGGCGCCAACCTGCCGCCGTTCACCCCCTGGGCGGTCGAGATCGCCAAGGGCGCCTGGTGGAAAGAGTAGCAGTGCCAGGCGCTTTTTGTTAAGCTAGGTTCATGTCCCTCCGTGGCAAGCGGGTGGCCCTCCTCGTCGAAGACCTCTACCAGGACCAGGAAGTCTGGTATCCCTACTACCGGCTCACGGAGGCCGGCGTCGACGTCACCGTCGTCGGCACGGGCAGGCAGGAGTACACGAGCAAGCACGGCTATCCCATCACCGCGCAGGCGAGCGCCGAGACGGTGTCGGCCGGGGCGTTCGACGGGGTGATCATCCCGGGCGGCTACGCGCCGGACATCCTGCGTCGGTTCCCGGCGGTCGTCCGCTTCGTCCGCGAGGCGACCCGGCAGGGGAAGGTCATCGGGGCGATCTGCCACGCGGGGTGGGTGCTGTGCTCCGCCGACGTGCTGCGGGGCAAGACCGCGACGTGCTTCTCGGCCATCAAGGACGACGTGGCCAACGCCGGGGCGACCTACGTGGACCGCGAGGTGGTCCGCGACGGGAACCTCGTCACCTCGCGCAAGCCGGACGACCTGCCCGCGTTCATGCGCACGATCCTCGAGGCGCTCGCCGAGCGCCCGCGCGCCGGCCGACGCCGGCAGAAGTGATTCTTGACAAAATTAGTAGTATATCATAGACTTGAAGCATGAAGCTGTCGACTCGGTCGACCTATGGGATGCGGGCGCTGGTGGAGCTCGCCCTGGCCGCAGGCCGCGGGCCGGTGTCCGCCGCCGCCATCGCGAAGCGGCAGGACCTCTCCGTCGCCTACCTGGAGCAGCTCCTCCACCGGCTCAAGAAGCACCGGGTGGTCACCAGCAGCCGCGGCCCCCGCGGCGGCTACGTGCTGGCCAAGGAGCCCGAGCGCATCACGATGGCGGAGGTGGTCCTCGTCCTGGACGGTGAGAACGGCGTCACGCTCCCGAATGGCCGGTCATCGGCACAGGCCGCCCGCGCGAAGGGCCCCTCCAAGGATGCGCATCGGCACGCCCAGCGGATCACCCAGGCGGTCTGGCGGTGCGTGCACGAGCGGTTGACGCAGTCGCTGGGCGCGATCACGCTCCAGGACCTCTGCGATGACGTGCGCGCCCAGGCGGGCGAGCCGCTGGACCACCGGTATGTGTTTCATATCTAGTGCTTCGACTCGCCCCGCTTGCAAGCGGGGCTCGCTCAGCACAAGTGCCGAGCGGACCAATTGATCAACTCAAGAGAGTCGAGGCACTAGTGGGGCATGACCAAGGATCAATTGCGGAGAGGGATGCTCCGTTGCTTGAAACAACAGAAGGAGGACGCACGGCGTCGACGAAGTGAGGCGATTCGGCGGAAGGTGTTTCGCCTGGCGGCGTTTCGGCGGGCGAAGACGATCTGTTGCTATGTGGCCCTGCCGTATGAAGTGCAGACGTGGCGGATGATTGAGGAGATGCTGACGAAAGGCAAGCGGGTGGTGGTGCCGGTCGCCCGGCCGCGGACCAAGCGGCTGGGGCTCTCCGAGGTGCGGCATCCCGACGCCGAGCTCGTCCGAGGCTCGTTCGGCGTCTGGGAGCCGGCGCGCTCGGCGAGGCGGCCGGTGCCGCTCCGTGCGCTCGACCTGGTCCTCGTGCCGGGGGTCGCCTTTGACCGGCGCGGCCATCGGGTGGGCCACGGGCATGGGTACTTCGACCGGTTCCTCGCGCGCGTGCCGAAGACCACCCCAACGGTCGGACTGGCCTTCCGGTTTCAACTCCTCGATCGCCTGCCGGTTGCCGCGCACGATCACGCCGTCCAGACCATCCTCACCGCCTAGCCTGACGCCAACCCGGTGACGAGGGGGCATGACCATGTCATGGATCACCGTAACCCTGATTGTGCTTGCAGGGGCTGCCTTTGGGATCGGGTACGCGCTGCGCGCGATGCGCAGCCGCAAGGCCTTGAGCAGCGCCGAGGCGAAATCGAAACAGCTCGTGGAGGAAGCCACCCGCCAGGCCCAGGCGATCGCCAAGCAGGCGGAGCTGGAAGCGAAGGAGCACCTCCACACCCTGCGCCAGGAGTTTGAGGAGAAGACGCGGGACCGCCGGACTGAGCTCTCCCAGCTGGAGAAGCGGCTCCACCAGCGGGAAGAGCTGCTCGACCGGAAGCTGGACCTCCTGGACCGGAAGGAGAAGGACCTGACCGAGCGCGACCGGCAGCTCGCCGGACGCACGCAGGCGCTTGCGGAGAAAGGTGAGCAGCTCGACAAGCTCATCGCCGAGGAGAAGGAGAAGCTGAAGACCGTCTCCGGGCTCGGCCAGGAAGAGGCCAAGCAGCTCCTCCTCTCCCGCCTGGAGCAGGAGTGCCGCGGCGAGGCCGGCATGGTCATCAAGCACGTGGAGGAGGAGACCAAGCGGGACGCGCAGGTCGTCGCCAAGCGCATCCTGGTCGAGACGATGCAGCGCTGCGCCGCCGAGTTCACCGTCGAGACCAGCACCTCCGTGATCCAGCTCCCCAACGAGGACATGAAGGGCCGGATCATCGGCCGCGAGGGCCGCAACATCAAGGCCTTCGAGCTCGCCACGGGGGTGGACCTCATCGTGGACGACACGCCGGACGTCGTCACCCTCTCCTCGTTCGACGCCATCCGCCGCGAGGTCGCTAAGCAGTCGCTCGAGCGGCTCATGTCCGACGGGCGCATCCACCCCGCCCGCATCGAGGAGGTGGTGGAGAAGGTCCGCAAGGAGTTCAACCAGCACATCATCCAGGAAGGGGAGAAGACGGTCAACGAGCTGGGCGCCCACGGCGTCAACCCCGAGCTGGTGAAGCTCATGGGGCGGCTGCGCTACCGCACGAGCTACGGCCAGAACGTGCTCGTCCACTCCAAGGAGACCGGCTACCTGTGCGGGATGCTCGCCGCCGAGCTGGGGCTGGACCAGCGCCTGGCGCGGCGGTGCGGCCTCTTGCACGACGTCGGCAAGGCGGTGAGCCACGAGGTGGAGGGGCCGCACGCCATCATCGGCGGGGAGCTCGCCAAGAAGTACGGCGAGTCCCCGGAGGTGGTCCACGCCATCGAGGCGCATCACGAGGACGTGGCGCCGACGACGCTCTACGCGGTGCTGACGATCGTCGCCGATTCGATCAGCGGCTCGCGGCCCGGCGCGCGCGGCGACACGCTGGAGAACTACGTCAAGCGGCTCCAGGCGCTCGAGGCGATCTGCGACTCCTTCAGCGGGGTCGAGAAGGCCTACGCGATCCAGGCGGGGCGCGAGGTGCGGGTCATCGTCCAGCCGGAGCGGGTGACCGACCTGGAGGCGATCGCCCTCTCGCGCGAGATCAAGCGGAAGGTGGAGGGCTCCATCGAGTTCCCCGGCCAGATCAAGATCACCGTCATCCGTGAGACGCGATCGATCGAATATGCCCGCTGAACAAGTGACTGTCACCTTTAGGCGTAAAAAGTGACAGTCACTTTATGAGATGAAGGTGTTGCTGATTGGGGACATCATCGGCCAGCCGGGGCGCGTGGTCGTGGAGCGCGAGGTCATCCGCCTGCGCGAGGAGCGGGCGATTGACTTGGTGGTGGCGAACTGTGAAAATGTCGCTGGGGGTGCGGGGGTGACGCCCAGCACCGCCGAGGACCTCTTCCGCGCCGGCGTGGACGTCCTCACCTCCGGCAACCACGTCTGGCGCAAGCGCGAGGCGCTGGAGCTGCTCAAGCTCGACCCCAGGGTCCTGCGGCCGGCGAACTACCCGGACGGCACGCCCGGCACGGGGTCCACCATCGTCGAAACGCTTTCCGGCCACAAGGTCGGCATCCTCAACGTCATGGGCCGCGTCTTCATGGAGCCGCTGGACTGCCCCTTCCGCGCCGCCGAGCGGGAGCTCAGGCGCCTGTCGCTCGTCACCCCGGTCATCATCGTGGACATGCACGCGGAAGCGACGAGCGAGAAGGTCGCGATGGGCTGGTTCCTGGACGGCAAGGTCTCGGCCGTCTTCGGGACGCACACGCACATCCCCACGGCCGATGAGCGCATCCTGCCGCAGGGCACCGCCTTCATCACCGACGTGGGCATGACCGGGCCGTACGATTCGGTCATCGGGCGGCGGGTCGACCAGATCCTGGAGCGCTTCCTCTCCAACCGCCCGGTCAAATCCGACGTCGCGGAGGGCAACGTCCAGCTGCGCGGCCTCCTGGTCGATGTCGACCAGCGGACGGGGAAGGCCACGGCGGTTGAGCGCATCACGAGGGTCCTGGATGGAGCCATCCCTGCCCACCGTGACTGAGCCCCGCTCCCCTGGCGCCTCCGCCGAGGGCGGGGCGCTCAGCGTCGCCGAGGTCGTGGCGCGCATCCGGGGCAGCATCGAGCGGCAGTTCCCCGCGCCGCTGTGGGTGGAGGGGGAGCTCTCCAACTGCACCTATCACGCGTCCGGCCACATCTACTTCTCCCTCCTGGATCCGGAGGCGACGGACCGGTTCGGCCAAACGCTCCTGCTGCCGTGCGCGTTCTTCCGCGGCATGAACCAGCACCTGCAGTTCAAGCTGGTCGATGGCCTGAAGGTCCTCTGCCTGGGGCAGGTGACGACCTACGAGGGACGGGCCCAGTACCAGCTCAAGGTCCTGCAGGTCCAGCCGAAGGGGAAGGGGGCGCTGCAGCTTGCGTTCGAGCAGCTCAAGAAACGGTTGCAGGCAGAGGGGCTCTTCGACGACTCGCGCAAGCGGCCGATCCCCCGGATGCCCGAACGGATCGGCCTGGTCACCTCGCCGTCCGGCTCGGCGATCCATGACATGGTGAGCCAACTGCGCGGGTGGTGTCATCTCGTCGTCCTGCCGGTGCGGGTCCAGGGCGAGGGCGCTGCGGCCGACCTCGTCGAGGCGATCGGCCTGGCCAACCGGGACGGCCTCGCGGACGTCCTGATCGTCGGGCGCGGCGGCGGGAGCATCGAGGACCTCTGGGCGTTCAACGAGGAGCCGGTGGCGCGGGCGATCGCGCGCTCGCGCATCCCGGTCATCTCCGCCGTCGGCCATCAGGATGACTGGACCATCGCGGACTATGTCGCCGACCTGCGCGCCTCCACCCCGACGGACGCCGCCAAGCGGCTCGTCCATGAGCAGGAGCGGTTCGCGCGGCAGGGCCGCGAGCAGGTGGAGCGGCTGGTCGAGACGATGCGCGCATGGCTCGACGAGCAGGCGCAGCGCCTCGCCGCCGCCGGCTCGCAGCTGCGGCTGCTGCATCCCCTGAAGCAGCTCGAGCGGTCGCTCGACCGGGTCCAGGCGCTGCGGGCGCAGTGTCTCCAGGTGACGCATCACGCGCTGGACCGGGCGGAGCGCCACCTCCAAGGGCTGGCCGGACGGCTCTCGGCGCTGAGCCCGCTGGCGGTGCTCGCGCGCGGCTACAGCATCACGATGCGGCTCCCGGCCCGGCATGTCGTGACGGACCCAAGCGCCCTGGCCGCCGGCGACCAACTGGAAACCTTGCTCGCGCGCGGCCAGGTCTGGAGCACGGTGACTCGGACCGATAGTCCTCGCTCAAGCTAATGGAAAATAGAAGCGTCCCCGCATTGAAGTACGAGGAGGCGCTCAAGCGCCTGGAGAAGCTCGTGGCGGAGCTCGACCGCTCGGAGCTGGACCTGGAGGCGCGGCTGAAGAAGTTCGAAGAGGGCACGAGGCTCGCCCGCGTGCTGCTGAAGAGACTGGACCAGGCGAAGAAGAAGGTGGAGATGCTCGTCAAGACGCACGTCGGGGACACGGCGCTTGCGCCCTTCGAGGACGGGACCAGCGATGGCGATGACGGCGACGCTGCCGCGTGAGCGGACGCGCCTCGGCGCCCCGCCGGCGGTCCGCCCATCGGCGCAGCGGCGGATCGCGCGCCTCACGCATCTCATCAACCAGGCGCTGGATCGCGCGCTGCCGAAGGCGGCCGCCCCGCCGCAGGTCATCCACGAGGGGATGCGCTACTGCGTGCTGTCGGGCGGCAAGCGGTTCCGGCCGCTCCTGTGCCTGGCCGCCTGCGAGGCGGTCGGCTCACCAATGCGGCGGGCGCTGGCGGCGGCGTGCGCCCTGGAGTGCATCCACACCTACTCGCTGGTGCACGACGACCTGCCGGCGATGGACAACGCCGACCAGCGCCGCGGCCAGCCCACCTGCCACCGGAAGTTCGGGGAAGGCAACGCCATCCTGGTCGGCGACGCCCTGCTGACGCTGGCCTTCGACCTGCTCGGCCGGGATGGCACGCCGCATTCGCTGGCGATCATCCGCCTGCTCGGCCGCTCGTGCGGGACCATCGGCCTCATCGGGGGGCAGGTCCTCGACCTGCAGGCCATCAGCCAGCCGCGCCTGGCGACGGAGCGCGCGCTGCGGGACATCGCCCAGCGCAAGACGGCCGCCCTCATCACCGCCAGCGTCGTGGCCGGCGCCCTGGTGGGCGGGGCCGAGGCGGTCCAGCTCTCGCGCCTGTCGCGCTACGGGAGCGACGTCGGGCTGGCGTTTCAGCTGCTCGATGACGTGCACGACGGCGAGGGGCTGGCCCAGGCGATGGGCGCAGACCAGGCCCGGACCGAGGCCCAACGGCTGATCGCCCGCGCCATGAACGGGCTGGAACCGCTGGGGAAGCGAGCCGACCTCTTGCGCCAGCTCGCCGCGTGGCTTGCTGCAACCGCCTAGCCATCCATGCGACTGCTCGACCGGATTGACCGCCCAGCCGACCTCAAGTCCTTGACCCTCGCGCAGCTCGCCACGCTCGCGCAGGAGATTCGGGGGGAGCTCCTCACGACGATCTCGGCGCTCGGCGGCCACCTCGCCTCGAGCCTCGGGGCGGTGGAGCTGTGCCTGGCGCTCCACTACGCCTTCGACGCGCCGGAAGACCGGCTCCTCTGGGACATGGGCTACCAGGCCTTCGCGCACAAGCTCATCACCGGGCGGCGCGACCGGTTCCACACGCTCAAGCAGCTCGGCGGCCTCTCCGGCTTCAACCACAAGGACGAGAGCCCCTACGACCTCTTCACGACCGGCCACGGAGGCACGGTCCTGTCCACCGCGCTGGGGCTGGTCCTGGCGGACGCCCAGGCGAAGCGGCCCCGCCATGTCGTGGCGGTCATCGGCGACGCGAGCCTGGGGGAGGGGATGGCGCTCGAGGCGCTCAACCACATCGGCCATCTCAAGCCCGACCTCCTCGTCATCCTCAACGACAACAAGATGTCCATCGCCCCGCCCGTCGGGGGCTTGAGCCGCTACCTCAGCCGCCTCATCACCAATCCCATCTACAACCGCCTCCACGCGGACATCGAGCAGCTCGTGAAGCGGCTGCCGCACGGCTCGAAGCTCATCCGCCTGGGGCGGAAGGTGGAGGAGTCGGTCAAGGGGTTCGTGGTGCCGGGGCTCGTCTTCGAGGAGCTGGGCTTCCGCTACGTCGGGCCGATCGACGGCCACAACCTCCGCGAGCTCATCACGACGCTGAAGAACATCAAGCGGCTCATGGTTCGACCCGGCTCACCATTTCGCCCTGAGCAAGCCCCGCCACAGGCGGGGCGCGTCGAAGGGCTCAAGGGGCCGATCCTCCTGCACGTCTCGACGGTCAAGGGGAAGGGCTACCGGTTCGCCGAGGAGGATCCGGAGCGGTTCCACAAGACCGAACCGTTCGATATCGAGACCGGCCAACCAAAGACGATGCGGAATGCGGAATGCGGAATGCGGAGTAAAGGCCAGAAACCCCGAACCCCGACCCCCGAACTCCGAACTCGGGAGACGTTCACCGAGGCGTTCAGCGACGAGCTCATCCGGCTGGCGGAGGCGAACAAGCGGATCGTGGCGATCACGGCGGCGATGCCGGAGGGCACCGGTGTGCGCGCCTTCGCCGCGCGCTACCCGGGCCGGTGCCTGGACGTCGGGATGGCCGAGCAGCACGCGTTGGGCCTGGCGGGGGGCCTTGCCCGCGGCGGGGCGCGGCCCGTCATCGCCATCTACTCCACGTTCCTCCAGCGGGCCTACGACCAGATCATGCACGAGCTCTGCCTCCAGGAGCTGCCGGTCGTCCTCGCCATCGACCGCGCCGGCCTCGTGGGCGAGGATGGCCCGACGCATCATGGCGTCTTCGACCTGGCCTACCTGCGCGTCCTGCCGAACCTCATCGTGCTCTCGCCGAAGGATCCCGCGGAGCTGCGGGCGATGCTGCAGTGGGCGTTCGAGCAGGAGCATCCGGTGGCGCTCCGGTATGCCCGGGGCGGGATCGTCTGCGGGGAGCCGCTGGGCAAGCCGGCCAAGGTGGCGGCCGGCAAGTCGGAGCTGCTCCGCTCGGGGAAGGACCTCGCCCTCCTCGCGCTGGGCAGCCTGGTCTATCCGGCGCTCCAGGTCGCCGACGCGCTGGCGCGGGACGGGGTGGAGGCCATGGTGGTCAACGCCCGGTTCGTGAAACCGCTCGACGGAGAGATGGTCAGGCAGGCCGCGCAGACCGGCGCGCTCGTGACGCTGGAAGAGGCCCAGGTGGCCGGCGGCTTCGGCAGCGCGGTCTCGGAAGCGCTTGACGCGCAGGAGCGCTCCGGCGTGCCGCACCTGCGCATCGGCTTGCCCGACGGCTTCGTGGAGCACGGCCGGCGCGATGAGCTGCTCCGGCGCGCTCAGCTCGACCCCGAGAGCCTCACCCGCCGCATCCGCGCGTGGCACGAGTCCAGCAAGACCTCCGCTGAGTTGCGCATCCTCACCGAGTCCGCTGAGTCCGTCTGATCCCGCCATGCGTGAACATTCGGATCCGCAGTGACGCATGTCTGTCCGCGTCAGATTTGCGCCGAGCCCGACGGGCAAGCTCCACGTGGGGTCCGCGCGGACCGCGCTCTTCAACTGGCTCTTCGCCAAGCACCACCGCGGGGCGTTTGTGCTCCGCATCGAGGACACCGACCAGAAGCGCTCCAACCCCGCGTTCCTCCAGGATATCGACGCGAGCCTGGCCTTCCTCGGCATCGTCGCGGACGAGGGGCCGATCTTCCAGAGCCAGCGCGCGGCGCTCTACCGGGAGCACGCCGAGCGGCTGCTGCAGGCGGGGCAGGTGGTGGAGCGCGAGGGCGCGGTGGTCTTTCCCGTGGCGCCCCAGACGGTCACCTTCGCGGATCTCCTGCACGGTGACATCACCGTCGACACGTCGCTCTTCGAGTCGCTCGTCCTCATGAAGTCCGACGGCACGCCGACCTACAACTTCGCGTGCGTGGTGGACGACGCGCTCATGCGCATCTCCCACGTCATCCGCGGGGACGACCACATCGCCAACACCCCCAAGCAGGTCCTCCTCTACCGGGCGCTGGGGTTCCCGCTGCCGGTCTTCGCGCACATCCCGCTCATCGTCGGCGTGGACCGCGCGCGCCTCTCCAAGCGGTTCGGGGCCACGTCGGTGGACGAGTACCGGCAGGTCGGGTACCTGCCGGAGGCGTTCGTGAACTACCTCGTCCTGCTCGGCTGGTCGCCGGGCGGCAACCGGGAGCTCATCGCCGGGCAGGAGCTGATCGAGGCGTTCGACCTGGCGAAGGTGCGCAAGGCCGCCGCCCAGTTCGACCAGCGCAAGCTCGACTGGCTCAACAGCCAGTACCTCAAGCGCACGCCGCTGCCGCGCCTGGCGGCGCTCCTCGCGGAGCGGCTGGTGGCGAAGGGGTGGCTCCCCGCCGACTACGACCGGACGTGGCTTTCGCGGATCGCCGCGCTGCTCCAGGACCGGCTCCGGGTGTTGGAGGAGATCGAGGAGGAGCACGCCTTCTTCTTCCGCGAGCCGCCGGATTACGAGGGGGAGGCGGTCGAGAAGTACCTGCGGGGGGACGGCGTGGCGGAGCGGCTGCTCGAGCTGCGGGAGCGGCTCAGCCGCCTGGCGGCGTTCGACACGCCCCAGATCGAGGCGGCCACCCGCGCGCTGGTCGCCGAGCGGCAGCTCGCCTCGAAGGAGCTCATCCACCCGGTGCGCGTGGCGGTCACCGGCCGCGAGGTGAGCCCGCCGCTCTTCGAGACGATGGCGATCCTCGGCAAGGCGAAGGTCCTCAGCCGCCTCGAGCACGCCGCCACCGCGCTGGCGAGGAGGTCGTGACGATGCAGGAGCAGCGCCGGCACATCCGGGTCACCACGCCGGTCATGATCGAGTTCCCCAACCCCGAGACGCTGAAGACCGAGCGCAGCTTCAGCCTGAACGTCAGCGAGACCGGCCTGCGGTTCCCGACGCCGGTGCGGCTGTCAGTGGGCCACGAGATCCCGCTGGCGCTCGCGCTGCCGTTCCACAACTCGTCGATGCACGCCACCGGCGAGGTCCTGTGGATCCGGGAGATCTCGCGCCTCGGCGCCCCGCAGTACGAGGTGGGGGTGCGGTTCCAGTGGATCGACGACCCCGACCGCCAGCGCCTGGCGCACCACCTCGCCACCTTCTTCCCCGGCCGCGCGTGATATCATTTGCGTCGTTGGCGGATGGTGTAACGGCAGTACCTCGACTCGGCCTTCAGTCGGATGAGGGGCCCCGCTCGGTACCTTGCACAGCGGCAAGCGGCCGAGGCGAGGGATCCCGAGCGAGCCCATTCGATTCACTCATGGGCAAGTCGAGGGACACAGCAGGTGAACTGGTTCGTCTACATTCTCCGGTGCGAAAACGGGGAGCTGTACACAGGGGTGACGATTGATCCGCAACGCCGCTTCAAGGAACACCGAATGGGTTGTGGCGGGCGGTTTACGCGGGCCTTCCGGCCTGTACAGCTGGCGTATCAGGAACGCTGTGCCAGTGAGCAGGATGCAAAACGTCGAGAGGCTCAGATCAAAACGTGGTCGCGCCGGAAAAAACTAGCGCTCATTTCCGGTGATCGGGAAATGCCCAAGGCCGCGTGACATCAACTCGTTGGCGGATGGTGTAACGGCAGCACAGCAGATTCTGGATCTGCTTGTCTAGGTTCGAATCCTAGTCCGCCAGCCAATTTCCATCGACAACCTATAGAAATTGGCCTTCGATACTAGGATTCGAAGGGAGCCCCGCCTTCGGTTGATGGGCGTCGGCGCGACGGACAGGAGCGCCGACCACCTCTCGGCGGGGCGGGCGGCGACCGGAGCGAGCGAGTCCCCAGCTCAACAGGTGAGATCGGTGTGACGGGGCGAGCGAGCGGAGGCGCCGAATCCTAGTCCGCCAGCCACTCTTCAAACATTCTAGAACATTCTAGTGACACAGACCATTTTTCCGAAATAGGTTTGTGTCACCAGATTCTTCACCAGATTCTGCAGCCATCTCTCACACTCCACAGCCGCCCCAGGTTGCGGTAGAATACACCTATAGCTGACAAGGGGGTGGGCATGAGCGAGAAGACCTTCACGCGAGTCGCGGCCGTCGTCTTTTCCCTTGTGGCGCTTCTGCATCTGGCGAGGCTCGTCCTGGGGTGGGACGCGGTGATCGGGGGCTGGCGCGTGCCGATG
>JAHFGZ010000023.1:4111-14737 GCA_023247155.1 Candidatus Omnitrophota bacterium | reverse complement strand
CAGGCGGCGCTCTTCTGGGTGCTGGCCGGATTGGCCATCGGGTTGAGCGAGCGGGTCGCCGAGACGTCCTCCTCCGCGTGACGCCTCACCCATGCCGCCGGCACTCAGCGTCATCGTGCCCGTCTATAACGAGGCCCGGCTCATCGAGCAAGCGCTCCGTCGGGTGGCGGCCTCCCCGCTGGACACAGAGGTCATCGTCGTGGACGACGCCTCCACGGACGGAACGGCCGAGGTGCTGGCGCGCCTGGCGCAGGAGCTGCCGATCCGGATCCTCACCCACCCGGCGAATCGAGGGAAGGGGGCGGCGGTGCGCACGGGGTTCCAGGCCGCAACCGGAAGGATCCTCCTGATCCAGGACGCGGATCTTGAATACGACCCCGCTGACTACCCGGCGCTCATTGAGCCGATCCGGCGGGGCGAGGCCGACGCGGTCCTCGGCTCGCGCTTCCTGCGCCAGCGGCCCCGGTTCTTCACCCCGCACGGGGACCCGTTCTTCTCCCACTACATCGGCAACAAGGTCATCATCTGGCTCACCAACCTGCTCTACGGCTTTCACGCCACCGACTACGAGGGGTGCTACAAGGCCTTCAGCCGGGAGGTGATCGAGGCGACGCCGGTCCTGGCCGAGGGCTTCGAGTTCGACAACGAGCTCATCTGCAAGCTCCTGCGCCGCCGCCGGCGGCTCGTCGAGGTGCCGATCCGCTACACCCCACGCGACTACCGGGAGGGAAAGAAGATCCGATGGCCGCACGGCGTCAAGATGGTCTGGACGATCCTCAAATGGCGCGTGAAGCCATTCTGAAGGACGCCGCATCCCGAGTCCAATACGCGGCCGTGGTGGCGTTCGCGGCGGTCCGGCCCCTCGGGCAGGCGCCCGCGGAGATCACCCTCGGGATCGGCCTCGCGGCCTGGGCCTTTCGCGCCGTGCGGGAGCGGCGGGGCTCCCAGATCCTGTCGAACCCCTTGAGCGGGTTGCTGCTCCTCTGGTTCCTGGCCGCGCTCGCCTCGATGCTGAACTCCGTTGATCCGGCGGCGAGCCTGCACGGCCTGCGGAAGCTCGTGAAGGGGTTCGGGCTGTGCCTCCTCGTCGTCGATACGGTCGACTCCCTGGATGCCCTCCGCGGCGTGGTCGCCGGAGCGCTGCTGGGCGTCAGCCTGATCGTGGGGGACGCCTTCTGGCAGTGGGCCGCCGGCCGCGATCTCATCTACGGCCGCGTCCCGGTCAACGTGTTGCCGACCGGCAAGACCATCTTGCGGTTGTCGGCGATGTTCGGCCACTCCGCGAGCCTCGCGATTTCCCTGGTCAGCTGGTCCCCCCTGGCCATCGCGGCCGGGCTGGCAGGGGCTCGGCGATGGCGGCCGTGGCTGCTCGGCCTGGGCGGATTGGCCGCCGTGGTCCTCGTGTTCAGCCGGACCCGCGGCGGCATCATCGGCCTTGTGTGCGCGCTCCCCCTCCTGGGGTGGTGGATGCGCAGCTGGATCCCCGCGGTCATGGGGGCCGCGGCCGCCGCGCTGCAGGCGCTCACGGTGCCGCCGGCGGTGGCCGAGTGGGCGGCGACAATGCCGACGCTGCTGCATCGGTTGACGGAGCCGGAGCGGCTCATGTATTGGCAGGCGGCGCTCCGGATGGTGCAGGCCCATCCGCTGCTCGGCGTCGGGGTCAACACGTTCGTCAAGGCGTACCCCTCCTACCGCGTCGCGGGCGATCCGTATGCGGCCCTCGGTCCTTACGCGCATAACCAGTACCTGCAGGTGGCGGCCGAGCTGGGCCTGGTCGGCCTTGCGGTGTTCGCGGCGGTCCTGGTCCGGCTCTTCCTCGCGCTGCGCCGGGGCCTCGCCGGGCGGTCCGAACGACCGTTCGAAGCGGCGGTCGGCGCGGGCGTGGGGGCGGGGCTGGTGGGCTACCTCATCCTCGGGGGCCTCGAGTCCTCGCTCTTTTACGGGCGGGGCTCGCTCATCTTCTGGATGATGGCGGGGCTGCTCATGGCGATTGAGGCGCTGGTCGCCCGTCCCCGCGACGCACATGGCCGTCGCTGACGCGCGCCGGCTCCTCTTCATCCGCACCGACCGACTGGGGGAGACGCTCCTCGCCTTGCCGGCGGCGGTGGCGCTGCGCGCGGCGTCCCCCCAGGTGCACCTGACGCTGCTCGTGCAGCCGGCGCTCCAGCCGCTCCTGGCCGGCGTGCCGGGGATCGATGAGGTCCTGGCCTATGACGAAGCCGCGCCGTCCCCGTGGTGGCTGCGGGCGCTGCGCCTCGCGCGCGCGCTGCGGCCCAGGCGGTTTGACCTGGCGGTCGTCTCCAACCCGAAGAAAGAGCTCCACCTCGCGGTGTGGCTGGCCGGCATCCCGGTGCGGGCTGGCTACGGCCGGAAGTGGGGCGGCCTGCTGACCCACCGCGTGCCCGACCGCAAGGCGCTTGGCGAGCGGCATGAAGTCGAGTATAATCTGAACCTGGTCAACGCAGTCGTCGGGCCGCTGACGCCGGGGTCGGTCCCGACGGTGCGGCTGCCGCTCCGCGAGGATGCGCAGGGGCTCCTCCTGCAGCGGCTGGCCCGCCACAGCGTGCAGGGGACCGATCCGTTCCTCGTGGTCCATCCGTGGACCTCGAACCCCATGAAGCGGTGGCCGTCCGCCCGCTACCGGGAGCTGGTCCGCGTGATGGCGCAGCGCCTTCCCGTCGTGGTCGTCGGCGGCCCGGAAGCCGCGGGCTGGGCCTCAGACGTCATTCCCTCCGGTCAGCCCCGCGTCGTGAACCTCGTCGGAGGCCTGTCGTTGAGCGAGCTGGCCGAGCTCCTGCGCGGCGCCAGGCTGCTGGTGTCGAATGACAGCGGGCCCGTCCATCTGGCGGCGGCGGTGGGGACGCCGACACTCGTCCTCTTCGGCACGCCGGATCCGGCGGCCGGCCCGCGCCGCTGGGGGCCGTGGGGGAATCACCACACCGTGATCTGGAAGCGTTCGATGGAGGAGATTGCAGTTGATGAAGTGGTCGCGGCGGTTGAGGGAACACTCCAGCATTGAGCAACCCCGCCAGGCACGATGACCGCGTCGCCGAGCCGCATCCTCATCGTCAACCCGTTCGGGATCGGGGACGTGCTCTTCACGACCCCGCTCGTGCGGGCGGTGCGCCGCGCCTTTCCGGCGAGCCGCCTCTGCTACCTGTGCAACCGGCGGACGGAGACGATCCTCCGGAACAACCCGCATCTCGACCGCCTGTTCGTGTACGAGAAAGACGAGCTCATCGCGCGCTGGCGCGCGTCCCCCCGGCAGGGCCTGCGCGAGGTGGGCCGGCTGTTCCAGCGGCTCCGGCAGGAGCGATTTGACCTCGTGATCGACCTCTCGCTGGGCGAGCGCTACGGCTTCCTCCTGCAGCTCTTCGGCGTCCCCCGCCGGATCGGATTCAACTACCGCAACCGCGGCCGGTTTCTGTCGGAGGCCATCCGGATTGACGGCTACCATGACGCCCATGTGGTGGACTACTACCGGCGGTTGCTGCAGTTTATGGGGATGCGGCTGCTGGACGATTCCTTGGAGCTGCATCCGTCTGGGGAGGAGGAGCGGTGGGCTGCGGAGTGGCTGCGGTCCCGCGGCCTGGGGAGCGGGCGGTTGCTCGTCGGGATCGTCCCGGCTGGCGGCGTGAGCTGGGGGGTGAGCGCGCCGTTTCGGCGGTGGAACGCCGAGGGGTTCGCGGCGGTGGGCGACTGGCTCATCGAGCGGCACGGCGCGCAGGTGCTCCTCTTCGGCGAGGCGGCGGATGGGTCCATCTGCCGGACGGTGGCGCGGCTGATGCAGCACCCCACGCTCGACGTGAGCGGTCAGACGACGCTGGGCCAGTTCGTCGGGCTGCTGGGCCGGTTGGACCTGGTCATCTGCAACGACGGGGGACCGCTCCACCTCGCCGTCACGCAGGGGGTGAAGACCGTCTCGGTCTTCGGGCCGGTCGATCCGCACGTGTACGGGCCGTATCCGCCCGGTCCGCAGCATCGGGTGGTGTATCGTCCTGACCTGACGTGCCGCCCATGCTACCATCAGTTTCGCCTGCCGCCGTGCCCCTACGAGCGCGCCTGCCTGCGCGAGCTCGATGCGGCCTCCGTCATGGCGGCGTGCGACGAGGTCCTCGTGGGATGACGCGCGTGCCCTTCATTGAGCTGGCCGCCCCGCCGGCGGTGCAGGCGGAGCTGGACGCGGCGGTGCGCGAGGTCCTCGCGAGCGGGCAGTACATCCTCGGGGAGCGCGTGCGCGCGTTCGAGGAGGCGCTGGCCGCGAGGTGCGGCTGCCGCTTCGGCGTGGGCGTGAACTCCGGCACCGACGCGCTGGAACTGAGCCTGCGCGCCTGCGGGATCGGGCCGGGCGACGAGGTCATCGTGCCCGCCTTCACGTTCATGGCCACCGCGCTCGCCGTGACCTGCGCCGGGGCGACGCCGGTCCTGGCGGATATCGATGCGGCGTCCTACGGCATCGATGTGGAGGATGCCGCCCGCCGCGTGACCCCCAAGACGAAAGCGATCATCCCTGTCCACCTCTACGGGCAGCCCTGTGACATGGATGCGCTGCTCCGGCTGGCCGAACGCCGCCGCCTGCGCGTCATCGAGGACTGCGCGCAGGCGATCGGCGCCGCCTCCCGCGGCCGGCCGGTGGGGAGCGTCGGCTCGGCCGGCTGCTTCAGCTTCTACCCGACGAAGAACCTGGGCGCGGCCGGAGACGGCGGGGCGGTCGTCACGAACGACCCCGCGATCGCCGAGCGCCTGGCGCTGCTGCGCCAGTGCGGCACGCGCGACAAGGTGCGTTACGAGATGTTCGGGCGCAACAGCCGCCTGGATGAGCTGCAGGCGGCGATCCTCCTCGTCAAGCTTAAATATCTGGACGGGTGGAACGAGGCCCGCCGGGAGCGGGCCGCCTGGTACCGCGAGGCGTTCGCGCAGGAGGGCCTCGAGCAGGTCGGCCTGCCTCAGGAACTGGCGGAGCGGCGCCACGTCTACCACCTGTTCGTCGTGCGCGTGGCGGAGCGGGACCGGGTGCAGCAGGAGCTGGCGGCCCGTGGCATCGAGACGATGGTGTACTACCGGCGCCCGCTGCACGTCGATTCCCTCTATGCGGATCGTCCGGCCATGGCGGCTCCGCTGCCGCGCGCGGAGGAGGCGGCGCGCGAGGTGCTCGCCCTCCCGATGTCCCCGGCGCTGGGCCGGGACGCGGTGGCCGCCGTCGTGCGCGCCCTCCGCGAAGCGGTGGGCGCGTACAAATGAGACATTCGCCGACGGTCCTCTCGCTCGTTGAGCGCGGCTGGCAGGCGGCCCGGGAGCGCTCGCTCGACGTGCAGCGGCAGGGTGGGCGCGTGGTCCATCTCGTGAAAGGGCGTCTGGAACCGGCGGTCCACGCCATGATCGCCCCGCAGCCGCGCGTCCGCATCGTGAGCGTCCGGCCCACACTGTTCTGGCCGCTGGCCTTTGCGTGGTGCATGGGGTGGCTGGTGACGGCCCGGCTGCGGGCGGTGTGGGTCGATAACGAGCGGTCGTTCCGGCGCGTGCGGCGCTGGGTCGGCGATTCGCGCGTCAGCCTTGTCCGCCCATGAAACTGGCCCTCGTCTTCGATAAGACCCGGCCGGACACGACCGGGGGGTACTTCGAGCGGGCCGCTCATGCGCTGGGGCTCACCTATGACCACTGGTGGCTGCGGGACGCAGGCCGCATCCCGGCCGCCTATGACCTCTACCTGCGCATCGACCACGGCGACGACTATGCCGTGGCGCTGCCGGAGCGGCTGCGGCCCGCCGTGTTCTACGCCATCGACACGCACCTGCCGCACAGCTGGCGCAAGATCCGTCGCATGGCGACGCGGTACGACCTGGTGTTCTGCTGCCACGAGGAGGGCGCCAGGCGCCTGGCCGGCGCCGAGTGGCTGCCGGTGGCCTGCGACCCGGAGCGGCATGGGTGTGTCGGCGGCGAGCCAGCGTGGGACGTCGCGTTCGTCGGGACGGACGGTGGCGTGCCCAGGAAGTTCTACCTCCAAGCGATGCGGGAACGGCACCCGAACAGCTTCATCGGGTTGGCCGACCACACCCGGCTTGCCTCCATCTACAGCCGGGCCCGGATCGGCTTCAACTATTCGATCGCCAACGACGTCAACATGCGGGTCTTCGAGGTGCTTGCGGCCGGGACGCTGCTCCTCACGAACGCCCTGACGGGTGACCCCTTTCAGCGGCTGGGGTTGGAGGACCGGAAGCACCTTGTGCTCTACCGGGACCCCGGGGAGCTCTACCGGCTCCTCGACCATTTCCTGGGGCATGCCGAGGAGCGGCAGCGGATCGCGCGGGCGGGGCGTGAGGCCGTGCTGGCGCGCCACACCTACGCGCACCGACTCCGGCGGCTGCTGGCCATCGCGGCCGACCGCCTGGGCCTGGCCGCGCCGCGGGCGGCCCAGCAGGCCCATTCGACGACGGAGGTGCGGACATGAGGATCCTGGTCACCGGGGGGGCGGGGTTCATCGGCTCCCATCTGGTGGACGCCCTGGTGCGCGAGGGCCATGCCGTCCGCGTCCTGGACAACTTCGACCCGCAGGTCCACGGCGGACGAGCCCCGGACTACCTGAACCAGGGGGCCGAGTACGTGGAAGGCGACGTCCGCGACCGCGAGGCGCTGCGCCGCTCGCTCCGGGACATCGAGGTGGTGTTCCACGAGGCGGCGGTCGTCGGCGTCGGGCAGTCCATGTACGAGGTCGAGAAGTACGTGTCGGCCAACGTCCTGGGCACCGGCATCCTGCTCGACGTCATCGTCAACGACCGGGTGCCGCTGAAGAAGCTCGTGGTGGCCAGCTCCATGAGCATCTACGGGGAAGGGCAGTACGCCTGCGCAGGCTGCGGCCCGGTGACGCCGCCGCTCCGGGGCGTCGAGCAGCTGGAAGCGCGCGCATGGGAGATGCGCTGCCCCCGGTGCGGCCAGCCGGCGCGCCCGCAGCCGACCGCGGAGGCGAAGCCGCTCCTTCCCACGTCCGTGTACGCGGTGTCCAAGCGGGACCAGGAGGAGCTCTGCCTGTGCGTGGGCCGCAGCTACGGCATCCCGACGACGGCGCTGCGCTACTTCAACGTCTACGGCACCCGCCAGGCGCTGTCGAACCCGTACACCGGCGTGTGCGCAATCTTCTCGGCGCGGATCAAGAACCGCCGCCGCCCCCTCGTGTTCGAGGACGGCGAGCAGACGCGGGACTTCGTCTCCGTCCAGGACATCGTCCAGGCGAACCTCCTCGTGATGCGCTCCGCCCGCGCCGACTATGCGGTGTTGAACGTGGGCACGGGGAGCCCGGTATCCATCGCCCAGATCGGCCGGCTGCTCGCCCGGCTCTACGAGGTGCCGGTCGAGCCGGAGCTGACCCGCAAGTACCGCGCCGGGGACATCCGCCACTGCTACGCGGACATCTCCAAGCTGCAGGCGCTGGGCTTTCGCCCGTCCGTGTCGCTGGAGGAGGGGCTGCGCGGGTTGGCGGCCTGGGGCCGCGGCGTGGACGCGGAGGACCGCGTGGAGGCGGCGGCGAAGGAGCTGGAGGCGCGCGGCCTCACCCGCGGCTAACAAATGAGGAGTCCGGTTCCCTCTTTCCCCTCGGGGAACTCTGGGAAACAGGGAACCGGACCCGGGACTATCGAGACGAGCGTTTGCGATCTTGTTCTTCTCAGTTGGAATCATTTGGAGCAAACGCGTCCCTGCCTGGAGACGCTCTTCCGGACGACCCAGACGCCGTGCCGGCTGCTGATCGTGGACAACGGCAGCGAGCCTGGCGTGCGCGCGTTCCTCGCCGGGGTCAAGCCGCAGGGGGCGATTCAGGAGGTCGTGCTGCTGCAGAACGCATCCAACGAAGGGTTCCCCCGCGGCATGAACCGGGGGATCCGGGCATCCGTGGCGCCCTTCGTCTGCCTGCTGAATAACGACCTGCGCTTCACCACCGGGTGGCTTGAGGAGATGCTCGAGGTGGCGCGCGCCAACCCGTCGGTCGGCGTGATCAATCCGGTGAGCAACACGTTCGGGAACGTTCAGCCGTTCGGCGTCTCCCTGGAGGGATACGCCGAACGGCTGCGGGAGCGCCGGGGGCAGTTTACGGAAGTCGGCATGTGCATCGGGTTCTGCTTCCTCGTGAAGCGCCAGGTGCTGGATCGGCTCGGCGGCCTGGCGGAAGAGGTGGAACGGATCTTCTTCGAGGATGAGGACTTCTCGGTGCGGGCCCAGCGGGCCGGGTTCCAGTGCGTGGTGGCGCACGCCGCCTACGTCTTCCACGCCGAGCACCAGACCGTTCGGAAGATGCCGGAGCGCGAGGCGGTGTTTGCGAAGAACCAGCGCTGGTGCCATGCGCGATGGGGGCGGTGGGTCCGGATGGCGTGGCCGCGCTTCACGCCGGTGACGGCGGGGTCGGATGAGCTGCGCCGGTGGCTGGAGGAGCTCCTGGGCTGGGCGAGGCGTCGGACCCATGTCTATGTCTACTGCCCCATGCCCGGGCGGATGACGCGGGACGCGTTGTTCCGGTCCGTGGGTCTTGTGCCGCATGCGGATGTGGTCTGGCGTCCGATTTCCGCCGCAGGGGCCCGCTGGGCGGCCGCCGGGCACATCCTGAAGCGGCGGAAAAAACGGTTCGACATCATCGTGGCGCCGGAGGAGCGGTGGGGGCGGGCGCTCGACCGCCTGGGGTGGGTGCACCGCGCCCGGGTGGTCCCCGCCGCGCACGCGGAGGAGCTGGAGGCGCAATGGGAACGGTCCCGCTCTCGGTCGTGATCATCGCGCGCAACGAGGCGGCGCGGATCGGCGGCTGCATCGACAGCGTGCGGTGGGCGGATGAGGTCCTGGTCGTGGACGACCGCAGCACCGACGAGACGGTCCGGATCGCGGAGTCGATGGGCGCGCGCGTCCTCAAGCGCCAGATGGACATCGAGGGCCGTCACCGGAACTGGGCCTACGCGCAGGCGCAGCACGAGTGGATCCTGAGCCTCGATGCCGATGAGCGGGTGACGCCGGAGCTGGCCGAGGAGATCTGCGGGCTCTTCGCCGCCGGGCCGCGGTTTGAGGTGTACGGGATCCCGCGCCGGAACTTCATCGGCGGCCGGTGGATCCGGTACGGCGGCTGGTATCCGAGCGCGCAGGTGAAGCTGTTTGCGCGCACGGCGTTGCGCTGGGAGGAGACGACGGTGCACCCGCGGGCGATTTCAGAGGCGGCTTGGGGGACGATGAGCCACGACCTCATCCACCTCTCCTATCGCGACCTGGCGGACTTCCTGGACAAGCTGAACCGCCAGACGACGCTGGAGGCCGAGAAGTGGCTGCTCGACGGCCGCCGGGTGACGCCGGGGAAGGCGCTGTGGCGCACGGTCGATCGCAGCGTCAGGAGCTTCGTCTGGAAGCAGGGCTACCGGGACGGGTTCTGGGGGGTCGTGACGGCGGTCCTGGCCGGGGCGTACCAGTTCGTGGCATGGGCGAAGTACGTGGAGCGGCGGCGGGCATTGGACGTTGAGACGGTCGTGGAGCCGTTCGGCTCGCTGGTCGTCGACCAGGAGCGGTATGACCGCCAGCTGCTCATGTCGCACCTGTGCGCCTACCGGATCGCGGCGCACCTCGCTTGTCGGAAACGGATGCTGGAGATCGGCTGCGGCGCGGGGTACGGGGCGTTCTACCTGGCGCACCACGCCCGGGACGTGGTGGCCATCGATGTCCAGCAGCCGAAGCTCGAGCAGGCCGAGCGCCTCTTCCGGCGCGACAACGTGCGGTTCCTCCCGGCGCAGGGGAGCCGCCTGGCCTTTCCCGACGCGAGCTTCGAGTGCGTGGGCACCTTCCAGGTCATCGAGCACATCCCGGAGGCGGAGCTTGAGACGTTCGTCCGGGAGATCGCGCGCGTCCTGACCCCGGACGGCGTCCTGGTGGTCTCGACGCTGAACCTGGACCACAACCGGAAGGGCAAGGCCGGCTATGTGAAGCCGTCCTTTCATGTGAAAGAGTTCACGCCGGAGGAGCTCCGGGCGCTGCTCCAGCGCGTCTTCCCGGTGGTGGACGTCTTCGGGCTCTACCCGGGCCTCCGCTACCGGCTCTGCCGGCGGCTGAAGAAGTGGGGCCTGGACCGGTGGGGCCCGGCGCGGTGGAACCCGGTCAGGCGGTTCCTCGAGACGCTCGACACCGATGCGCACGAGCTCCGCGCGCGGCTCGACGCCGGCGCGGTGGACCTCATCGGGGTCTGCCGGAAGCAGGCGGCGCCGCCGGACGGCCTCCCGCTGCTGCGGCGTGGGCGGTGAGCAGCCATCGCTGATGCCAGAGGCACCAGGCCAATGACAGCCCGAAGAGGGGCAGGATCATCAGGACCTCGAAGACGTAGGTTTCCCCTTTGATGGAGCGCACGCCCAGCACGTGCCACAGCTTGGCGTTCGTCAGCGCGCTGAAACACCCCAGCGCCGCCGCCCCCAGGAGCAGCGCGGGGCGGCGCAGCGCGGCGCGCGGCTGGTCCGTCAGCAGCGCAAGCGCCACGAAGAGGGGCCACAGCAGGGCGCTGTACGTCGCGACCCAGCAGGTGGGCGAGAGCAGCACCGCAAGCGCCATCAGCAGCGCGCCGTCGAGGAGCGGTCCCACGTTGGCGGGCCCTGCCGCGCCGCCACCCCGTCGGCTGTCCTC
>JAHFGZ010000023.1:0-4011 GCA_023247155.1 Candidatus Omnitrophota bacterium | reverse complement strand
TGTACGTCGCGACCCAGCAGGTGGGCGAGAGCAGCACCGCAAGCGCCATCAGCAGCGCGCCGTCGAGGAGCGGTCCCACGTTGGCGGGCCCTGCCGCGCCGCCACCCCGTCGGCTGTCCTCGGCCTGGCGGCCTGCGGGCAGGCGACGGGGTCCCTGGCTCTGCGGCACCCGCCCACGTGGGCCATGGCCCGCGCGGGGGAGGCACACCGCGGCGAACAGGAGTGCTGCGACCGCGGCGGTGACCAAGGCGACCGTCCCATCCGACAGCGCCAGGACGTTGAAGCCATAGCCGTCCGCGCGCAGCAGCCGCCCCATGAGGGCGAGGAGCGATTGGCTGCCGATCTCAAACGCGCGGTCCGGCCCGCTGGCCAGCAGCGTCCGCTGCCACGCGGCGAGCAGGGCGAGCGGATGGGCGGGCGCGAGCGCCCAGGCGGCGGCCAGATTGAGCCCGATGAGCCAGAGGACCGTCCGCCCGGCCGACGCCCAGCGGCGGCGCACCAGGAGGTACGCGAGGACGATGAGCGCCGGCAGTTTGAGCGAGATGGCCAGCGCCAGCGAGAGGGCGGCGAGCCACGGATGCGGGCCCATCTCGCCCAGCAGGAAGCCGAGGCCGAGCAGCCCCCAGAGGGTGTTGACCTGGCCGTTCAGCAGCTCGGCGGTCACGGGTCGCACGAGGAGCAGGACGGTGAGCGCGGCGGTGAGCGGATGGATGCGGATGCCGTGATGGCGGCAGAGCCTGGCGCAGAGCACCAGCGTGGCGAGCAGCAGGACGACGCCGGCGGCCGTCCAGAGGACCGCCCCGGTTTGATGCGGCAGCCAGCCGAGCGGCGTCCAGGCGAGCGCCCAGAGCGGGGCGTACTTGAAGAGGGCGGTCGCGGAGCGCGTCGGGTCGTACAGGGCGGCCGCCCCGCCGTTCAGGATGCGCTCCGCGACCGCCCGGTAGACCTCGAAGGTCATCAGGTACGGTTGCGTGAGCGCGAAGTGGACCGGGAAGCGGAGGAAGAGAACCACTCCCACCAGGGCAACGGCCGCGTGCTCGATGGTGCGGGGCCGCTGCGCGAGGGTGCGCCACATGACGACGGCGTCCATTGTAACATAGCGAGGAACCTGGCGTGAAACCTCCCATCTTCATCGTCGGGTCGGGCGGGTCCGGCACCACCCTCCTCCGCTTGATGCTGAACGCGCATCCCCACCTTGCGATCCCGCCGGAATCGAACTTCGTCCCGGAGGTGTGGAAGGCGTTCGAGCGCGCGCAGCCCTGCAGCCCCCAGACGCGCCTGGAGATCCTGCGCTTCCTGGAGGCGTTTCCCAGCTACCATGACTTCAAGCTCGACCGCGTCCGCCTCGAGTCCCGGCTCCTCGCGCTGCCCCGGCCCATGCTGTCGGACGTGCTCGACGCCGTGTACCGCGAATACGCCGAGCGCGAGGGCAAGCCCCGGTGGGGCGACAAGACGCCGGGGTACGTCGAGCAGATGAAGCGGCTCAACGCCCTCTTTCCGGATTGCCTGATCATCCACCTGATCCGCGACGGACGGGACGCGGCCCTCTCCATGCTCGCCAGGGGCGTCGGGCCCCGCACCCTCTACGGCGCCGCGAAGGAATGGGCGGGGCGTGTCCGGCGGGGGCGCCGCGACGGCGCGCAGGTGCTGGGGGGGTTCCGCTACCTGGAGGTCTATTACGAGCGGCTCGTCGCCGAGCCGCGCGAGACGCTCGAGCGCATCTGTGCGTTCATCGGCGAGCCCATGGATGACCGGATGCTCGAGTTCTACCGCGACGCGGTCCGCCATATCCCGGACGCGGAGCGGCAGAAGCACGCGGCGGCGACGCGCCCGGTGACGACCCAGCGGGTCGGACGGTGGGAGCGGGACATGGGCCTCATGGGCGTCCTGACCGTGCAGGCGGTCGCAGGGCCGCTGCTCGCTGAGCACGGGTATCCCCTGAAGCGCTCGCTGCTGGCCGCGCCCGTCAGCGCCGCCGTCCGGTGCCGCCGGGCGGCCGAGCGGTTGCTGCGGGCGCCCAACAAGCTCTACAATAGCGCGCGCAAGCGGTTCCGGAACGTCCATGCCTGAGCGCCAGCGCCTGTCCGTGGTCGTCATCGCGCGCAACGAGGAGCGCCGGATCGGGCGGTGTCTCTCGAGCGTGCAGTGGGCGGACGAGCTCATCGTGGTGGACGGTCAGAGCGAGGACCGGACGGCCGAGATCTGCCGGCGGATGGGGGCGCGGGTCGTGTCCCATCCCTTCGAGGGGAGCTTTGCGAAGGAGCGGAACCTCGGGATGGAACACGCCACGCATGAGTGGGTCCTGCAGCTCGACGCCGACGACGTCGTGACACTGGCATTCCGGGACGCGGTGTCGCGGCTGCTGTCCGCCCCCCAGCCGCACGAGGCGTTCAAGTTCAGGCGGAAGAGCTACCTCATGGGGCGGTTCATGCGCTACGGCGGGTGGCACCACTACCTGCCCAATCTCGTCCGGCGGACGGTGCGCTACGAAGGGCTCGTGCACGAGCAGCCGGTGATCCAGGGCACCATCGGTCAACTGGACGCCGATGTCGAGCACCACCCGTGCGACGACCTCACCGCGTTCCTGGACCGGCACAACCGCTATAGCACGCTCAAGGCCCAGGAGCTGGCCGGCCGCGGCGAGCGGCTCACCGAGGCCCAATGGCGCGCCCGGCTCCTCCGGAAACCGTGGAAGACCTTTTGGAAGGCCTACGTCAAGAAGCAGGGGTTCCGGGAGGGGATGCACGGCCTCGTGTTCGCGCTCTACTTTGCCGGCGTGGAGCTCATCAGGTGGGCGAAGGTCTGGGAGCGTTCGCTGCCCCCCTGTGAGATGGCGCCGCCCGCCGACGCGAAGGCGGCTCTCTCACGGGGCGGTCGGCGCGAGACGCTTTCGGTCGTCCTCATGACGAAGAACGAGGCGCCGCGCCTGGCGGACTGCCTCGAGCGGGTGGCCGGGTGGGCGGATGAGATCGTCATCATCGACGACCTGAGCCGCGACCGGACCGCCGAGATCGCCCGGCGCTACACCGACCAGGTCTTCGCCTTCGCGTCCGAGGATAACCACGACCGGCAGTGGAACCGGGGCATCGAGCGCGCGACGGCTGAGTGGATCCTGCACATCGACGCGGACGAGGTCGTGACCCCCACGCTGCGGGAGGCGATCGACCGGCGCCTCGCGGACGCGGAGGGCTACGGCGCGTTTGAGTTCATGCGGAAGAACTTCTTCCTGGGCCATCCCATGCGCTACGGCGGCTGGTACCACCGGCACCTCGTCCTGTTCCGCCGACGAGCCGCGCGGTGCACGGGGGAGGGGATCCACGTCCGGCTGCAGGTGGACGGCCGCATCGGGTTCCTGGACGCCGAGATCGAGCACCACCCCTTCAGCTCCCTCGCGCAGTTCATCGAGCGGCAGAACCACTATACGATGGTCGAGGCGCGCGTCCTCCTGGCCGAGCGCGGCGCGCCAAGCCCCCGGGCGCTCCGCTACCAGCTGACGGTGCGGCCGGTGAGGCTGTTCTGGAAAAGCTACGTGAAGCAGCAGGGCCGCCGCGAGGGGCTGCACGGCCTCGTGTTCGCGCTCCTCTACGCGTTCGCCCACGTGATGCTGTGGGCGAAGGTCTGGCAGTTCAGCACATGGCGCGCAAGCCCGACATCATAATTCGGCCGCGCGAGCCGTTCATCGACGGGCGCGGCCGGATCCAGAACCTGCTCGACGCGCCGTTCACCAGCGCCGCCGTCGTGACCTCGGTCAAGGGCGCCATCCGGGGCAACCACTATCACAAGACCGACTACCACTACTGCTGGCTGCAGAGCGGCGGGCTCATCTACCTGCACCGGCCCGCCGGGACCGCGACGCCCCCGGAACGGTGGGTCATCAGGCCCGGGCAGCTTTTCTACACGCCGGCGGGCTACGAGCACGCGATGCGCTTCACGGAGGATTCCGTGATGGTGGTCCTGGCCCGCAACAACCGCGAGATGGCGAACTACGAGGCGGACACCGTGCGCGTGCCA
>JAHFGZ010000022.1:3089-15128 GCA_023247155.1 Candidatus Omnitrophota bacterium | reverse complement strand
CCGAGCGGACGATCGAGAGCGCGTGCTCAAAGAGCTCCAGCTCCTTATAGATGTCCTCGTTCTCCGACGCCGCTTGGGGGGCGCTGACTTTGGCGCCCAACGTCGCCGTCTGCCGAATGCCAAGCGCCACCGCGGCGAACACCGCCGCCGCCAGCCCGAACGTCACGAAGCGGTTCCGACTCATGGGGTCACGCGCTCCAGTTTGTGCTTCAAGAGCTCCGCAATCTGCTGAGGGTTGGCCTTCCCCTGGGACCGCTTCATCGCCTGCCCCATGAGGTAGGTTAGGACGTTGGTCTTGCCCTTCCGGTAGTCGGCCACGGATTTCGGATTCGCCTCCAGCACCGCCTCGGCGATCCGCTCAAGCGCTCCGGACTCGACGATCTGCTTGAGCCCGCCTTCCTCGACCAGCTGGAGCGGGTCGACGCCGCGCTCCAGCATCTGGGCGAAGACGTCCTTGGCCATCTTCCCGGAGAGGGTCCCCTCATCCACCAATTGTACCAGATGCGCCAGCCATTCGGGGCGAAGTTTCACCTCCTCCGGCTCAAGGCCGTGCGCGTTGAGGTGCGCGAGCAGCTCGCCCATGATCCAGTTGGCCACCGGCTTGGGGGCGGCGCCGGCGCGCAGCGCCCCCTCGAAGAGCTCGCCGAACGCCCGGTGCTGGGAAAGCACCCGCGCGTCATAGGCTGAGAGGCGGTGGGCCTCCTGGTACCGGCGCCGCCGCTGCGCGGGGAGCTCGGGGAGCGCCTCCCCCACGCGGCTGATCAGCTGCCGGTCGATGACAAACGGCACCAGGTCCGGCTCAGGGAAATAGCGGTAATCGGCGGCTTCCTCCTTGCTGCGCATCGGCTCGGTCTTCAACCCCTTCGCGTCCCAGAGCCGCGTCTCCTGGGGCAGGCGCTCCCCCCGCCCGAGCGCCGCCGCCTGCCGCTTCGCTTCATACTCCAGCGCCAGCTTGACCGCCCGGAAGGAGTTGAGGTTCTTGATCTCCACCTTCGAGCCGAGGGCGGAATCACCCGCCGGGCGCAGGGAGATGTTCGTGTCGCAGCGCAGGCTGCCCTCCTCCATGTTGCACGTCGAGACGCCGAGATACTCGATCACCGCCTTCAGCTCCACCAGGTACTGGTACGCCTCATCCGACGAGCCGAGGTCCGGCTCGCTGACGATCTCAAGGAGCGGCACCCCCGTGCGGTTGAAGTCGATGCAGGTCTGGGACTGGCTGGCCTCATGCAGCAGCTTGCCCGCATCCTCCTCGAGGTGGATGCGCCGGATCCTCACGCGCTTCGTCCGTCCGTCAAGCCCCAGGTCCAGATGGCCGTGCTGGGCGAGTGGCTGGTCGTACTGGGAGATCTGGTAGTTCTTCGGCAGGTCCGGGTAGAAGTACTGCTTGCGGTCGAACTTCATCACCTGGGCGATCTCGCAGTCGAAGGCCAGCGCCGTCCGGATCCCCCACTCGAGCACCCGCTCGTTCAGGACGGGCAGGACGCCCGGCAGCCCGAGGCACACCGGGCAGGTCTGGCTGTTCGGCGGCGAGCCGAACTTCGCCGGGCAGCCGCAGAAGAGCTTCGTCGCGGTGCTGAGCTGGAGGTGCACCTCCAGGCCGATGACGGGCTCGTAGGTCATCCGCGCCTCGCCTGCTCATAGGCGTGCGCCATGCGGAACAGCACCTCCTCACGAAACGGCGCTGCGAGCAGCTGCATGCCGATCGGCAGCCCGTCCGGGCTCGCCCCGCACGGGACCGAGAGCGCCGGCACCCCGGCCAGGTTGGCGGAGATCGTGTAGATATCCGACAGGTACATCTCCAGGGGGTCGCTCAGCTTCTCGCCGAGCCGGAAAGCGGGCGTGGGCGCCGTCGGCATCACGATGGCGTCGCAGCGCGTGAAGGCCTCATCGAAATCCCGCTTGATCAGCGTGCGGACCCGCATGCCCTTCAGGTAGTACGCGTCATAGTAGCCCTGGGAGAGGACGTAGGTCCCCAGGAGGATGCGGCGCTTCGCTTCGGCGCCGAAGCCCTGGCTGCGCGTGTCCAGGTAGGTGTCCAGGAGCGAGCGGCCGGCGCCGTCCGCGGCCCGGAAGCCGTACTGCACGCCGTCGTACCGCGCGAGGTTGGAGCTGGCCTCCGCGGTCGCGATGATGTAGTACGTCGCGATGGCCTTGTCAATGTGCGACAGCTCAACCGGCACCGTCTTCACGCCGAGCGACCGGAACGCCTCCAGCGCCTGATCGACCGCCGCACGCACGTCCTGGCTGAGCCCCTCGGCGCCGGGAAGCGCGGGGATCCCGATAGTCAACCCCTTCGGCGAGGCCTTGAGCCATGCCACGTAGTCGGGCACCTCGACGGGGGCAGAGGTGGAATCCCGCGGATCCTGCCCGGCAATGACCGAGAGCAGGATGGCGGCATCCTCCGCATCCTTGGTCAGCGGGCCGATCTGGTCGAGCGATGACGCAAACGCCACGAGGCCGTAGCGCGACACCCGCCCATAGGTGGGCTTGAGGCCGACGATGCCGCAGAACGACGCCGGCTGCCGGATCGAGCCGCCGGTGTCGCTCCCCAGCGCCGCGATCGCCAGGTCCGCCGCCACGGCCGCGGCCGACCCGCCGCTTGAGCCGCCCGGCACGCGGTCGAGGTCCTTCGCCCGGGGGTTGCGCGTCGGCCCGAACGCCGAGTTTTCCGTCGACGAGCCGAACGCGAACTCATCCATGTTCGCGCGCGGGAGGATGAGCGCCCCCTCCCGCCGGAGCCGCTCGATCACCGTGGCGTCATACGGCGGCCGGAACCCCTGGAGGATGCGCGAGGCGCAGCTCGTCTCCTCCCCGCGCACGCAGATGTTGTCCTTGATCGTCACGGGGATCCCGTAGAGCCGCCCGCCGCGCGGGGCGGCGCGCAGCTGTGCTTCGGCCTCCTGGCGCAGCCGCTCCGGGTCGATGTCCAGGTACGCGTGCACGGAAGGGTTGATGCGCTCGATGCGCGCCAGGAGATCATCGAGGAGATCTGCAGGCGATATGGCGCCTTGCGCGATGAGGGCGCGCAGCTCATGGATGGTCTTCCCTGCGAGAGCACCGGACGCCATGCGGGGGACTTACGTCTCGAGCACTTTGGGGACGGTCACGAAGGGGCGCTGCTGGGCGGGGGCCAGGCCCAGCACCGCCTCCTGGCTGAGGCAGGCGCCGGGCTCATCCTTCCGGAGGACGTTCGAGAGCGGGAGGACGTGGCTGGTCGGCTCGACGCCGCTCGTCTCGACCGCCTGCAGCTGCTGGACGTATTGCAGAATCTCATCGAGCTGCGCGGCGAACTGCGCGAGCGCCGGGCCTTCCAGCCGCAAGCGCGCAAGCGAGGCGACCTGTCTGAGGATGTCCGGTGTCACAACCGCCATCTCACGTGCATTATAGCAAAAGTGCCGGGTTGCTCTGTCGAAAAGCTACGGCCGCAAGGCAAAAAGTGTCTGACACTTTTCGACCCGTCGTCTCGCATCGGGAAAAGTGTCTGACACTTTTTTGTAGTCGTCCCGACGGCTGTTCGACGGAGCAACCCGGTGCGTCTCAGCGGGAGCCGATGAGGTTTGCGAGCGCCGCGAACTGCGCAAGCGACAGCGCTTCCCCCCGCACGGCAGCCGGCAGGCCCAGCGCCGCGATCAGGGTGTCCGCCTCGGCGCGCGGCAGCCCTCCTGGGCCGCTGAGGCAGTTGACCAGCGTCTTGCGGCGATGCGCGAACGCCCGCTTGACCAGCTCGAAGAACAGCCGTTCGTCCGCCACCCGGACCGCCCCGTGCGTCTTCGACATCAGCTGCACGCACCGGGAATCCACCGCCGGTTGCGGGAAGAAGGCGCGGCGCGGGACGGCCAGCAGCGGCGTGATGTCCCAGCAGTACTGCCCAAGCAGCGTGAGCCGGCCGTACGCCTTCGTCCCCGGGGCCGCGGCGAGGCGCTGCGCGACCTCCTCCTGCAGAACCAGCACGATCTTCCGGATCGCCCGGCGCGCCTCGGCGAGCGCGGCGAGGATCGGCGAGGTGAGCTGATAGGGGATCGCGCCGACCACCGTGGCGCCGGGGACGTCCGTCCACGCGAAGCGCAGGATGTCCCCGCACACCACCGTCACGTTCCGCCAGGGCCGCATCCGTTCCGCCAGCGCGCGGGCGATGCCCCGGTCGGCCTCCACCGCCACGACGCGCGAGGCCCGCCGGGCCAGCGGCTCGGTGAGCGCCCCGAGCCCCGAGCCGATCTCGACGACGGTGTCTTGCGAGGAGAGCCCGCAGCGCTCGACGATCCGCTCGAGCACGGCGGCGTCCACCAGGTGGTGCTGCCCGAGCCGCTTCGTCAGCCGCAGCCCCCGCGATCGGAGCAGCGTCTTCAGCTCAGTTGTGGTGAGCATCAACTGTCCCGGGACCACTTCCCTTTTTCGCCATGACGAGGCGATTGCGAAAAAGAGAAGCGGTCCCGAATTGAAGCGAGCCGGATGGCCAGGTCCAGCGCGTAGCGCATCGAGCCGGGATCCGCCACCCCCCGCCCCGCGATGTCCAAGGCGCTTCCGTGGTCCGGCGCGGTGCGGACGATCGGCAGCCCCACGCTCATCTGGCAGCCGCGGTCGCGGGCGGCCATTTTGAACGGGATGAGGCCCTGGTCATGGTAGGGGCAGACGATGGCGTCGTAGCGCGGCCGCGCGGCATCCAGCGAGGCGAACAGCCCGTCCGCCGCGAACGGCCCCTCGCAGCGGATCCCCTGCCGCCGCAGCGCCCGGAGCGCCGGGAGCAGCACGGCGCGTTCCTCGGAGGCGGACGCGCCCTCCCCGGCGTGCGGGTTGATGCCGCACAGGGCCAGGCGGGGGCGCGCGATGCGAAACGCGGCGGTCAGCGCCCCGGCGGTGAGGCGCACCGTGCGCTGGACGAGCCGCCGATCGATGGCGGCCGCGACCCGGCGCAGCGGGAGGTGACGGGTCAGCAGCGCCACCCGCATCGCCTCCGAGACGAACAGCATGACGACGCCGCGGACCTCCATCGCGCGCGCGAGGTACTCCGTCTGACCCACAAAGGAGGGGCGCACGCGGCGGATCGCCCACTTGGTGACCGGCCCGGTCACGAGCGCTTGCAGGCTGCCAGCCCGCCAGAGCGCAAGCGCCTGCTCGAGGTAGGCGAGCGAGGCCGCCCCCGCCCCCCGCGAGGAGCGTCCCGGCGCGAACCGAACGGCGCGGCCGCAATCGATGAACGTGAGGGGGGTGTCCGGAAGCCGGCGCTCGTGGGCGCGGACCACCTGCCATGACGGGAGCCGCCGGCGGATCCGCCTGGCCGTCTCCTCAAAGACGGCGCGATCGCCGATGACGACGAGGCCAAGCCGCCGAGGGGGGGCCGCCTGGGCGAGCGTCTTGATGAGCACCTCCGGCCCGACCCCGCAGGGATCCCCGGAGGTGATGGCCACAACCGGCCGGGGGGCTCCCATCACCCCGCATCCCGTCGAGGGGCGATGACCTCGATATAGGCGCGCTGGAGCAGCCCCGCGAGCCAGCGGCTGAACACCGCCTGGAATTTTTTCTGATAGAGCTGCTGGGAGACCGCATGATTGGCCTCCGTGTCGGCGCGGCTCTCGGCTGTGCGCTGCTCCTCCAGCTTGACCAGATGAAATCCCAGCGACGTCTGGATCGGTTCAGACACCTCACCCGCGTTCAGCGTGAACAGCGCCTGGTCGAGCTCCGGCAACAGCTCGCCGCGGGCGACCCACCCCAGCGCCCCCCCGGCCTGCGCCTGGGGGTCCTCGGAATACCGCCTCGCCAGGTCGGCGAAGTCCGCCCCCCTGGTCAGCTGACGGCGAAGGTCCGCAATCAGCGTGCGGGCCTGCTCGACTGAGCGGCCCTGGTTGACCCGCACCAGGATGTGGGAGGCCCGCGCCCGGCCCCCGGCGCCGGCCAGCTCCGGGTGGGCCTCGAGCTCCTTCGCGATTTCGAACGGGCTGACCGTGATGGTGGCGCGGACCTTCAGATCGATGAGCCGCTGCACCATCAGCTGGTCGCGCAGCTGCTCCTTGAGCCGTTCCATGGAGAGGCGCGACTCATCGAGCGAGCGCTGGAACGCCTCTTCGGAATCGAAGCGCTGCCGGATCTCCTCGACGCGCTCGGTGACGTCGTCCGCATCCACCTCGACGCCCTGCCGGCGGGCCTCCTGGAGGATCACCCGCTGCTCGATGAGGCGCCGCAGCACGGTGCTGCGCAGTTGGGCCGGCTCGGCATCCGGCGGCGCCTCCTGCTCCTCGAGCCGCAGGCTGAGGTAGGCGTCCACATCGGCTTCCGTGATCACGTCATCGTTGACGACGGCCACGATGCGATTCACCGTGCCCGCCTGGACCGGCCCCGCCATGCCCCACGCCAGCAGACAAATGAGGAGGACGCGTCCGCTCTGTCGAACGCCTCGTGGCGGCCAAAAGTGCCTGGCACTTTGCGAGCTTCGGGACCCCGCCGGCAAAGTGCCTGGCTCTTTTGGCCCACGGGGAAAAAGTGCCAGGCACTTTTTCTCGATGGGACGCGCGGCTTGAAAAAGAGCCAGGCACTTTTTCCGAAGCCGTGTCCGACAGAGCAGACCTGCCCCCGGGACTATCATCGTCGCTCCATCGCCGCGAGGCTCGCCCCCTCCGGCGGGGCCGGGCCCTCCGCCTTGATCCGCCCGACCGCCTCGCGCAGCAGCCGGCAGTAGAGGTCGAACCCGACCGCGGTGACGTGCCCGGACTGCTCGATGCCGAGCAGGTTCCCCGCCCCGCGGAGCTTCAGGTCCTCCATCGCGATCTTGAATCCGGACCCCAGCGCGGTGTGCTCCGTCATCGCGGTGAGGCGCGTCCGCGCCTCCGCCGTCAGCGTCGAGGGCTTGGACACCGTCAGGTACGCGTACGCCCGGCGGTCGAAGCGCCCCACGCGGCCGCGGAGCTGGTAGAGGTCGGCGAGGCCGAAGGCGTCCGCGTCCCGCACGATCAGGGTGTTCGCGTTGGGGATGTCGATGCCGGACTCGATGATGGTCGTCGTCACCAGGACATCGAGGGCGCCCTCGATGAAGGCCACCATCACCCGCTCCAGCTCCCCTTCCGCCATCTGGCCATGGGCGGTCCCCACGCGGGCCTCGGGGACCAGCTCGGCCACCCGCCGGGCCACCCGGTGGATGTCGTGCACGCGGTTGTGCACGAGATACGTCTGCCCGCCGCGCTCCAGCTCCTTCAGGAGCCAGCGACGCAGCGCCCCGTCATCCTCCTCGACGATATGGGTCTCGATCGGATGCCGGTTCTCCGGCGGCGTGGCGATGAGCGAGAGGTCCCGCGCGCCGACCAGCGCCAGGTAGAGCGTCCGGGGGATGGGCGTGGCCGAGAGGGTCAGGACGTCCAGCTGCGTGCGCCACTGCTTCAGCCGCTCCTTGTCCTGCACGCCGAAGCGCTGCTCCTCATCCACGATGAGCAGCCCGAGGTCCTTGAACCGGACATCGCCGGAGAGCAACCGGTGGGTCCCGATGACGATGTCGCAGCCGCCGCGGGCCAGCGCGTCGAGCGTCTGGCGCTGCGCGGCATCCGACTGGAACCGGCTGAGCATCTCCACCTGCACGGGGAAGCCCTGCAGCCGCTTCGTGAACGTCCGGTGGTGCTGGTAGGCGAGGATCGTCGTGGGGACCAGGACCGCCGCCTGCGTGTGGTCCATCACCGCCTTGAACGCCGCCCGCATGGCCACCTCGGTCTTCCCGTAGCCGACGTCCCCCAGCAGGACCCGGTCCATCGGCCGCGCACGCTCCATGTCCCGCTTCACGTCGGCGGCGGCACTCATCTGGTCGGGCGTCTCGCGGTAGGGGAACGCGGCCTCGAACGCGCGCTGCCACTCATGGTCGGCGGCGAAGGCATGGCCGGGCAGGGCCAGCCGCTTGGCCTGCAGCTCCAGCAGCGTCTTCGCGTAGGTCCACGCGCCGGCGTAGGCCCGGGCCTTCGCCCGCTGCCAGGCGGTGCCGCCGAGGGTGTGGAGCGCAGGCGTGCGCGCGCCGAACGCCACGTACTTCTGGACCAAGTGGACCTGGTCCATCGGCACGTAGAGCCGGTCGCCCCCGGCGTACTCGAGCAGCAGCGCCTCCCGCGGCCCCTCCCGGCCCGGGAGCGCCGCGCGGCCGAGGTAGCGGCCGATGCCGTGCTCGAGGTGCACGGCGTAGTCCCCCTCCTTGAGGTCGACGAACGACTCGAAGGGCGCCTCGAGCGACACGCGGGCGTGCACCGGCCGCGGGAGGACGACCACCAGCGTGTGGCGGTCCAGGGTCTCGAGCGTCTGCGGGTTGAAGCTGCGGATCGAGACGACGCGCGAGCCGTCCAGCTCGATCCGGAGCGGCGATTCAAAGGTGGCCGGGAAGAGGTCGAGCACACCGCCGCGCAGCGCGAACTCGCCCGGGTCGGCCACCTGGTCCACGCGGCGGTAGCCGAACTGGCTCAACTGCCCGAGGAACCGGTCGAGCGGCAGCCGTTGATCGACGGAGAGCCGGGCGTATTCCAGCATCACATGTGGCGGGGCGCGCTCACGCCAAGGATCCCGAGGCCGTTCTCCAACACCTGCCGCGTCGCCCGGACGAGCGCCAGGCGGGCTGCGGAGCGCTCCCGGTCATCGCTGATGACGCGGTGCTTCGTGTAGAACACGTGGAAGCACTCGGCCAGCTTCCGAAGGTAGGCGGTCAGGCCGTGCGGCTCCAGCGACCCCGTGCAGAGGCGCAGCACGATGGGGTACTGAAAGAGGCCGCGCAGGAGGAGCCGCTCCTCCGGCTCCTCGAGCAGGCGCAGGTCCGGCCGCCGAACGTGCCGGGCGCTTTTTGCGAGGATGCTGCAGATCCGCGCATGGGCGTACTGGACATAGTAGACGGGGTTCTCCTGCGACTGGGCCTTGGCCAGCTCGAGGTCGAAGTCGAGGTGGCTTTCCATCGTCCGCATGAGGTAGAAGAAGCGCGTCGCATCCACCCCCACCTCGTCGAGGACCTCGCGGAACGTGACGAACTCGCCCTGGCGCTTCGACATCGGGACCGGGGCGCCCTTGCGGGAGAGCGTGACGAGCTGGACGATGCGCACGACCAGCCGGTCCGCCGGCAGCCCCAGCGCAGTGAGGGCCGCCTTGATCCGCCCGATGTAGCCGTGGTGATCCGGGCCCCACAGGTTGAGCACCCGGTCATAGCCGCGCCGGAACTTCCACCAATGGTAGGCGATGTCGGGCGCAAGATACGTCAGCTCCCCGTCGCGCTTGCGCACGACGCGGTCCTTGTCGTCGCCGTACGTGGTCGAGGCGAACCACAGCGCGTCCTCGGCCTCATACAGCGCGCCCCGCTCCCGCAGCAGGCGCAGGACGCGGTCAATCCGGCCGGAGGTCCTGAGCCGCCGCTGGCTGGTCCACCGGTCAAACGCCAACCCGAACGTCCTGAGCACCCGCCGCATCTCAGCCAGCTGTTCCTGCATGCCGACCGCCATGAAATACGCAAGCGGCTCATCGGCCAAGCGGCCGCCGTGGCGTTTGCACAGCCTGGCGCCGCTCTCCGTCACGTAGCGCCCCTGGTAGCCGTCCTCGGGAAACGGCTCATCCCGTCCCAGCTGCTGCAGGTACCGGGCCCGCAGCGACCGCCCGAGCAGCTCGATCTGGCGGCCCTCGTCGTTGAGGTAGAACTCCGTGGTGACGCGGCAGCCCTGGGAGCGCAACAGCCGCGCGAGGACATCGCCGACCGCGGCCTGGCGGCCATGGGCGACGCTCAGGGGGCCGGTGGGGTTGGCGCTCACGAACTCGATGGTGATGGCCTGACGCTGTCGGGGCCGGTGCGTGCCGTAGCGGCGGCGCTGGCGGAGGATCTGCCGCAGGACCTGGGTCAGCGCCCGCTGCGAGAGGAAGATGTTGAGGAACCCCGCCTTCGCCTCGACCCGCTCGATCCAGTCGGCCGCGCCCGCCTCGCGGCAGCGGGCGAGGAACATGGCGGAGAGCTCCTCGGCGATCCGCTGGGGCGGCTGCCGCCGGCCGGCCGCCAGCTTGAAGGGCACCGCGTTGGAGAGGTCGCCGAACGAGGGGTCCTTGGGAATGTCCCACCGGAGGAAGCCGTCGGCCACCGCGTCGCCGGACACGGCGTCCCGGAGGATTCGATGGAGCGTGTCTTCTATCGCCGTCATACGGGGAGGAGCGCGAGGCTGGAGCGGGACGGGCTGCGCGGTGCCGGCGGATGGGCCGCCGTCAGCGCGCCTGGGGGAGCGGAAGTCGCGGGGCGTCCGCCCAGAGATCCTCCAGCCGGTAGAAGGCGCGGGTCGGCTGGTCCAGCAGATGCACGATGATGTCGCCGCAGTCCATCAAGATCCACCGGAGGTCGCGCTCAGAGGCCCGGGGAGGCCCGCCGGGGGGCGCTGCGCCCTCGATGTGCCGGACCGGGCACCCGTGCCGCGCCAACTCGCCTTCAATGTGGTCCTTCAGCGCGTCAAGCTGCCGCTCGCTCCCCGCGGTGCAGAGGATGAAAAAGTCAGTCAGGGTCGACACGGCCCGGAGATCCATCACGACCACGTCCTCGGCCAGCTTCGCTAGCGCGGCCCGCGCCGCGAGCAGCGCCTTCGCCTGGCTGTCAATCGCCGACCCTGCCGGCGCGCGTTGGCCGCTCACGAACTCATGATGCGGTACAACCCGGTCCCGCAGGTGGGACAGCGCCCTTTCATGGCGGAACGGCCGTTCTTCATCTTGACCTGCTTGGCGTCCTTCATCTCGCGTTTCGCCTTGCACTTGACGCAGTACGCCTCCATCGACCCTCCTTGTTGGGTTGCAATCCCGTCGGCCTCTTCGCGAGCACCGCACAGCCTAGCATGGCCTCCCCGCAACTGTCAAGCGATCAGCGGCGCGGGGGCGCCTCCTCGTGGATCTCCCCGACGATCTCCTCGAGCAGGTCTTCGATGGTGACGAGGCCGGCCGTGGCGCCCTTCGCGTCCTGCACGATGGCGATCTGCACCTTGTCCCGCTGGAACTCGCTCAGCAGCTCCGCCACGCGCTTGGTCCCGAACACGAACGCCACGGGGCGGATGAGGTCCGGCAGGACGAAGAGCCCGCCGTGCCGGACCATCGCCAGCAGGTCCCGCGCATAGATGACGCCGACGACCTGGTCCAGCGTCCCGCGGTACACCGGCACCCTGGCGTGCCCTTCCTCGATGAGCACGTCCAGCGCCTCCTCCGGCTTCGCGTTGAGGTCGATGCCCACAATCTGCTGGCGGGGCACCATGACCTCGCGCACCACCGAATCGCTGAACTCGAAGATCCGGTGGAGCATCCGCAGCTCTCCCTCGGCCAGCACCCCGGCCTCGCGCCCCATCTGGATCATCACCTTGATCTCCTCCTCGGTGACGAGCGGGGAGCGCCGCTTGGTCGGGATGCGCAGGAGCCGCAGCAGCCACCGGGCGGCCCAGGTGAAGAACGCGGCGACCGGGGCGAGGACCCACATCAAGAGCTGCAGGGGCCGGGCCATGACGAACATCACCGTCTCGGCGTGCGTCGCCGCGAACGTCTTCGGCGTCACCTCACCCACCAGGAGCAGCACGACCGTCACGACCCCCGTGGCGATCGCCAGCCCGGCCTCCGATCCGAAGAGGGAGATGAAGATCCACGCGGCGATCGCGGAGATGGCGACATTGACCAGGTTGTTCGCGATGAGCAGCGTGCCGATCACCCGGTCCAGCCGGGTCAGCAGCTCGAAGGTCAGCGTGGCGCTGCGGTGCCCCTGCTCGACGAGGTGGCGCAGGCGGACCTTGTTGATGGAGAGCATCGCCGCCTCGGAGGCTGAGACGAGCGCGGAGATCCCCAGGAGCGCCGCTAACAGGATGACCACCGGCAGGGTGACCATCTCACGGACCGCCCCGACGGCCCGGCGCGGCGGTCCGCGCGTAGAGCTGGTGCCGGAGGAGGTAGCGCTCCACGGGGGGCGGCACGAGGTACCGGATGGAGCGGCCGGAGGCCAGCCGCCGCCGGATGTCCGTTGAGGCGATGTCGACCTGCGGCATCGCGAGCCAGGTGATCCCGCGGGTCGGGGCCGGGCGCGGCGCACCCGGACGGCGG
>JAHFGZ010000022.1:0-2989 GCA_023247155.1 Candidatus Omnitrophota bacterium | reverse complement strand
GGACGGCGGGCAGAGACGATGGTGCACAGCCGCTTCAGCTCGTCCCACGCGAGCCACCGGACCGCCAGCATGTCTTCCCCGATGAGGAGGAAGAGCTTGGCCGCGGGGAGCCGCCGCCGCAGGAGCCGGACCGTCTCAACCGAATACGAGGGCCCCGGCCGCTGCAGCTCGATGTCAGAGGCCACGAACGCCGGGTGGTCGCGGATGGCCAGCTCGATGAGCGCAAGGCGCACCGGCCCAGGCAGGAGCCCGCGGACCCGCTTATGCGGTGGCTGCCGCGACGGGATGAAGAGGACGCGGTCCAGCGCCAGCGCCTCGCGGGCGGTCTCCGCCAGCAGGAGGTGGCCCAGATGGATCGGGTTGAACGTGCCCCCGAAGATGCCGATTCTCATGTCCACTGTCCACGGTTCGGTGATGGTCAAGTTTGGCGGGTCCTGCCGCTGCGCCACCCCGCTGGCTGTCCTCGTCCCGCCGATGGCGGGACTGCGGGCAGGCGGCGGGACCCCGGCTCTGCCTCGACTTCGCTCGGCATTCGTCCCGAGCGAGGCAAAGCCGAGTCGAGGGACTCCGCGGCACCCGCCAAACTTGACGTCATTGGCGCAGCTGGCCGGTGCCGAAGACAACGTACTTGTACGTGGTGAGCTCCTCGAGGCCCATGGGCCCCCGCGCGTGCAGCCGGTCCGTGCTGATCCCGATCTCGGCGCCGAGCCCGAACTGGAAGCCGTCCGTGAACCGCGTGGAGGCGTTGACGTAGACCGCGGCCGAGTCCACCTCCTGCACGAACCGCAGGGCTGTCGCGTCATCGGCCGTCACGATGGCATCAGAATGGGCCGACCCGTAGCGGCGGATGTGCTCGATCGCCTCGGTGAGCGAGCGCACCACCTTCACCGAGAGGATCAGGTCCAGGTACTCGGTGGACCAGTCCTCCTCCGCCGCCGCCGCCACGCCCGGCACGATCGCCCGCACGGCCTCGTCCCCGCGGACCTCGACCTTCGCCTCCTGCAGCCGGCCGATGACGCGCGGCAGGAAGGCCTTCGCCACGCGCTGGTGCACCAGCAGCGTCTCCATCGCGTTGCAGGTGGCGGGCCGCTGGCACTTCGCGTTGAGCGCGATGGCCTCCGCCATCCCTAAGTCCGCCGCCTCGTCCACGTAGACGTGGCAGACCCCCTTGGCGTGCTTGATGACGGGGATCCGGGACTGCTCCGCGATCTTCCGGATGAGCGCTTCCCCGCCCCGGGGGATGATGACGTCGATGTCTTGGTCGAGCTGCAGCATCGCGTCCACGCCGGCGCGGTCCGGGGTCGGCAGGAGGCTCACCGCCGCCTCCGGCAATCCCGTGGCCCGCAGCGCCTCGCGCAGGACGCGCCCGATCGCCTGGTTGGACCGGAACGATTCCGCCCCGCCCCGCAGGATGACCGCGTTGCCGCTCTTCACGCACAGCGAGCCGCACTCGCTCGTCACGTTGGGGCGGGACTCGTAGATGATCCCGATGACCCCCAGCGGGACGCGCACCTTGCGGATCTCAAGGCCGTTGGGCCGCCGCCAGGCTCGGATGACCTCTCCAACCGGATCGGGCAGGTCCACCACAGCGGCCACGGACTGGACCATCTCGTCCACCCGCTTCGGGGTCAGCGTTAGCCGCTCGATCAGCGCCGACGGCAGGCCAGCCCCCGTCGCCTCCCGCACATCCTCCGCGTTGGCGGCCAGGATGGCCTCGCGGCCGGCCCGGAGCCCGTCCGCCATCGCGCGCAGCGCCCGGTTCTTCGTCTCGGTCGGGGCCGTGGAGAGCGCGCGGAAGGCGGCCCGGGCGTCCCGGGCGACGCAGAGAACCGCCTGCCGAAGCGCGGGGGAGCTCTCACCGGTTGAGGGCATCATCGACCCACCCGATAGTCGCGCGCCAGCACGAGGTCATCCCGATGGATGACCTCCGGGCCGCGCGCGCGGCCCAGCGTCCGGGCGACCTCGGCGCTCTTCATGCCGCGCACGCGCAACAGCTCCGAGGAGGAGAGGCGGCAGACCCCGCGCGCCAGCTCATGCCCCGCCCCGTCCCTCAGCGTCACGAACGCGCCCGCCTCGAAGCGCCCCTCGACGTCCTGCACGCCGGAGGCGAGCAGGCTCTTCCCCTTCTCGAGCAGCGCCTCTGCGGCGCCCGCGTCCACCACCAGCGTCCCCTTGGGCCGGCGCAGCGAGAAGGCGATCCACCACTTCCGCGAGGTCAGGCGCGTGCGGGGCGGCACGCACAGCGTGCCGACGGCCTGGCCCGCCAGGATGTCCGCGAGGACGCCGGGGCGAGTGCCGTTGGCGATCACCATTGGGATCCCGCTGTGGCCGGCGATGCGTGCCGCCTCGAGCTTGGAGGCCATCCCGCCCTTCGTCGTCTGCCGCCTCCCGCCGTGGTCGAGCGCCGCCCCCTGGGAGCGCAGGTCCAGCCGTTCCAGCGGCTTGCCGTCCTGCAGGACCCCGTCCACATCGGAGAGCACCACCAGCAGCTGGGCGTCCACCGCGACGGCGACCAGCGCCGCCAGCCGGTCGTTGTCGCCGAAGGTGATCTCCTCCACCGCGACCGTGTCGTTCTCGTTCACGATGGGGACCACCCGGCGGTGGAGGAGCGTCAGCAGCGTCTGCTTGGCGTTGCGGAACCGCGCCCGGTTCGCCAGGTCCTCCTGGGTCAGCAGCACCTGCGCCGTGAGCGCCCCGCGCCCGCCGAAGGCCTGCGTGTAGAGGCGCATGAGCTCGCCCTGGCCGATGGCCGCGCACGCCTGCAGCTGCGCCAGCGGCTTGGGCCGGACGGCCAGCCCGAGCGCGGCCATCCCGCACGCGATGGCGCCGGAGGAGACGACGATGGGTTGCCGGTGGTCGGCGGCGCACGCCGCGAGCTGCCGGGCGAGCTCATCGATGCGTTCCGGCAGCAGCCGACCTCGTTCGTCGGTCAGCACGCTGCTGCCGACCTTCACGATGAAGCGGTGAATGGTGCGATGGGGCTCGTTCA
>JAHFGZ010000001.1:20539-63362 GCA_023247155.1 Candidatus Omnitrophota bacterium | reverse complement strand
GTCGGTGGGGCTCGTCGGCGCGATGCGGGTGTTCCCGATGGGGCTGCGGGCGTCGCTGCGCGCCGAGCGGCACAGCCGGGCCGCCCTGGTGGCGCAGCGCACCATCGAGTCGCTGAAGCTGGAGCCCTGGGAGGCGCTCGCGGAGGGGGAGACGACGGCGGAGGAGGACGGGTTTGACGTGACGACGCGCATCAGCCAGCCGGCCCCCCAGGACCTCGTGGACAAAAGCCGCCTGAAAGCCATTGAAGTCCGGCTCCGGTTTGTGCAGGACGGCCGGCCGCGCGAGCTCACGTTCCTCACCTATGTCCGGCAGGACTGAAGAAGTACCGGGTACTTCCCAAAGCGGGAAAAGTACCCGGTACTTTTTGAAGCGGGAAAAGTACCCGGTACTTTTTAGGGGGGGAGTGACGCTGGTGGAGCTCCTTGTCGCCATGACCATCCTCATCACCGTCAGCGCATCGGCCACCCTGCTGTTCCGCGGGATCATCCGGGCCTGGCGCACCGGGGAGCTGCGGACGGAACGCTACCAGCAGGCCCGGCTCCTGTTCGACCTCTTCAGCCGCGAGCTGACCTCCGCCGTGGCGAGCAGCCGCTATCCCCTGATCGGCCTCCGGGCCGGCGAAGACGACCCGCTCCGGGAGGGCAGCGCGGCCGATGAGCTCTTCTTCGTGGGGACGCTGCCGGGGCGCACCGGCTTCGTGGAGCGCGGCTACTGGGTCACCGCCGACGGCGACCTCATGTGCCACGACGAGGAGCCCGCCGACGGCGACTATGCGACCGGGACGAGCGAGCTCTGCGGCAGCGACGTGGCCCAGCTCACGGTGTCCTATTTCGACGGGAGCGAATGGCTCGACCGCTGGGACGGCCGCACCCACACCGGCCCGGACGGGCAGCTGCCCAAAGCCGTCGACATCCTCCTGGCGATCGGACGGCAGAGACCTGAGCGCTTCGAGACGGTCATCTATATCCCCACCAGCTAGACCAATGCGGAATTCGGAATGCGGAATTCGGCATTGGTCTGGTGTTCATTCCGCACTCCGCATTCCGCACTCCGCATTGGACCGCTGGTCTTCTGAACGCGGCATTGCCCTCCTCATCGTGGTGAGCCTCCTGACCGTGGTCGGGATCATGGGCGTGGCCTTCGCGTTCTCCATGTACCTGGAGACGCAGGCCACGCGGCAGTTCGTCTCGACGACCCAGGCCCGGTACCTGGCGGAGGCTGGCGTCAACGTGGCCCGGGCGCTGCTCGATGAAGACCGCCTGGGGTCCCGGGTGGACGACGCGACCGAGGCGTGGGTGAGGGCGTTCCAGGGCAGCGACGTCGATGTCGACGGGGACGGCACGCCGGATGCCGAGTGGCAGCCGGTGGCCGATGCGAGCCAGCGGACCGTCGGGCGGTACGCCGTGCTGGTGGCGGATGAGTCCGGCAAGGCCAACCTCAACGCCGGGCACGCCGACCCGTCGCCTCTCGTCCTCGGGGCGCTGAACCTCACGACGCTCCTGGGGGAAGCGGGGGTCGACGCCGCCGTCGCCGAAGCGATTGAGGCGTACCGGAATGGGGAGGACGGGCGGCCCGGCGTGTCCGGCGTCGATGATGACGGAGACGGCGCCATCGACGAGCCGGACGAGTATCAGCCCTTGGCGCTTCAGGGCGATGACCGGCGGCTGGAGAGCCTGGAGGATCCGGCCGCCATCGCGGGGCTGGACGCGGAGGCCATCCGCCGCCTCTCGCGCGTGGCCACCGTCTATAGCTGGGACCTGAACGCCGCCGTGACCGGTGCTGCGCGTGTCAACGTGAACACCGCGACCGCCGAGGAGCTCCTGGCGGTCTTGTTCGAGGCCGGCGTGGCGGATCCCTGGCAGGCGGCGGTCAACATGGCGGATTATGTGGATGAGGACGTGGAGCTCTCCCGCGTGACGAAATCCGCCCAGACCTTGATCATCTCGAATCAGGGGTCATTGGGCTCGTGGGAGTGGAGCGATGAGCCGGAGGGGCACTACGCGAGCGACGCTCCGGGAGGAGGGCCGCTCTCCTGGGTGTTGCCGGTGCCTGTCGGGGATTTCCGGATTCGAGCCCTGGGGGTGAGCGGGGTGAAGGTCGGCGACGTGACGGTGGCGGGACAGCTCAACCCCTCGGTCGATGCCAACGAATCGATGGGGACCTTCACGCTCAGCGGGACCCTGACGGTCCAGGTGGACAATCAGGAGCCGGCGGGCACGGCGTGCGCCTTCCGGGGCCTTGAGCTCAGTTCGGAATCGTCCGGCTCCGCCGGGGTGGTGGTGGCCGGCATCGAGGCGGTCCGATTCAATGAGCTGATGGTGGAGCCGACGAAGACGCTCGAGGTCGCGGCGGCGACCTTTGACGCCCAGGGCTCCGACTGGGCCTGTCCGGCCGGCCAGGGGGTCTGCACCAACAGCGGAGTGGGACAGGCTCGTTGGGTCTGGACCAGCCCGGCGCTTTCGGCCGGCCGGTACCACCTGCGCGTCTTCGGCTCGGCGCCGGGCCAGACCGTCGGAGAGGTGCGGGTCGGAGGGAACAGCGCGCTCCTGTCCCACGAGCAGCGCCACCCCTCCACGGTCCTGGTCGGTTCCGACGGAAAAATCACCCTCGCTATTGGCAAAACCGCCTCCGAGGGGACATACTATCTAAAGAGCATCAGCGTCTCGCTGCAGCCGGACGCGGAGTACGTGGAGCTCATCAATCTCAGCGATCAGGACGTGGACGTGGGCGGCTGGACCATCGCCGGGGAGCTGGCCGGCGGACGAGCCGCCCGGCTGCCGGACGGTGCCACGATCGGGGCGCACGGCCTGCTGGTCGCGGCGGTCGACCTCGACGATGCGCCGGCCGGCCTCGGGGGCAACGGCATCTCGGCGCGCGCGGCCTGGGGGATGGCCGACGACGTCAACGCCGTTCAGCTCGAGTTCCCGGACGGCGCGCCGTCGGCCGATGATGATTGGCTGAAGGCGTCGCTGGCCGCCGGCGGCGTCCCGCGCCTGAGGCTCCAGCACGGGACGGCGACCGTGGACGAGGTGGAGTACGCGCTGCCGCCGCAGACGACGGCCGATTTTCAGAGCCTGGAGAAGGGGGATCCCAGCGTGCGCTCGGATGGGGACGGGGATGGGGTGGATGACGAGTGGTATCCGTCGCTGCAGCTCTACACCCCCGGCCTGCCCAATGACAACAACGGCCTCAAGGAGCTCATCGGGTTGGAGGTCATCGTGCATGATCCGGCCGAGGAGATCACGGTGGTGAACCGGCCGCTCGAGGGGGTCGGCGAGCTGGCGGGGTTGCCGAGCGGCAAGGCCTGGGAGCCGTTCGCGAGCGCCGACCTGGCCAGGCTCGTCGACCGGCTGACGGTCGAGGGGTTGCGCCTGGAGGCTGAAGGGCGCCTGGAGGCGGGCGGGGACGCCTGGCAGGAGAAGGCGGAGGGCTCCTACGAGCACAGCAGCACCGACCAGCCGGCCGTGCCGGCGCGGTGGCGGTGGCCGGGGCTTCTGGACGGACAGTACCGCTTGAGCCTGTACGGCTGGAGCGGGGAACAGATGTCCGTTCGGTGGGAGCAGGCGGACGGGACGCTGACCGACTGGTCGCCGGCGCTGTCGGCCAACGCGCAGGGGCGTCTCCTCGTCGGCCAGGTGACGGTCGGCGCCGCGGGCACGGGGCCGTCGGCCAACGCGCTGGCCGTCGAGGTGCAGTGCGCCTCGCCCAGCGGCGTCTGCCACCTGGACTACATCCGGCTCGACCCGCAGCTCGTCCGCGTCGGCCCGGTCAATGTGAACACCGCCCCCTTGGAAGTCCTCAGGGCATTGCCCGGCATGACGGACGCCCTCATTTCGCGGATCATCGCCGGCCGTCCGTACGGGGACCAAGATGAGAAAGGCCGGGGGATCGGCGACCTCCTGCTCGGCGACATCTTGGGGGCCGACGAGGAAACCAAGCTGGCGGTGTTCCGCCGGGTGGCGCATCTCTTGACGACGCGGTCCGACGTGTTCCAGGTCCAGAGCGTGGGCCAGGCCATGGACGACGATCGGGCCGGCGCCACGCAGCGCATCTTGACCGTGGTCCAGCGATGAGACGGCCGGTGCCTGGCTCCATCTCGCTCGCGATGAGCATCGCCAAATGGTGCCTGGCACCGGGACTGGCGCTCCTCGCCCTCAGCTTCCCGCTCCCGGCGGAGGCGGCGCTCAGCGAGGGGACCAGCCAGAAATTGGAGACGGGCAACACCAATCAGGGCGGCGGCACCTCCAGCTCGTCCAACTTCCGGCAGCAGGTGTCCATCGGGGACAGCGTATCGGCCGTCGGCATCTCCAGCTCCAAGTTCCGCATCGTCCCCGGCTTCCTCGGCGCCAGCCTCTCCGCGACGACCCCGCCGCCCATCACCGATCTGGACCTCGCCGACCTGTACGCGAAGACCAACGCCCTGGGGCTGAAGATCACGCCGCAGACGTGGCAGCAGGACGCCGATCCGCTCTTCCTCTGGGAACCGCCGGTGACGAGGGCGGAGCAGGTGGCGGGGTACAGCTACGGCCTGGACGTGGCCCCGGATGACGTCGTGGACACCACCTCCACCTCGTTCGACGTGGCGACGGCCACCCCCAACACGTTGAGCGATGGCGTGCACACCTTCACGGTCAAGGCGCTCAACAGCGCGGGCAACGCCGGGAAGCCGCTGTCGATTGAGCTCTGGATGGATACCACGCCGCCGCAGATCGCCACCCATACGCCGGACGCCGGCGGCCTCCTCAACGCCGCCGCCAACGTGACGGCGACCCTCTCGGATGCGGCGAGCGGCGTCGACGCCTCCTCGCTGAGCCTCCTGGTGAACGGCAGCGCCGCGAGCGTGTCCTACGCGCCGGCGACCGGGACGCTCACCGCGACCGGCGGCGGCTGGAAGGAAGGCGCCAACAGCCTCGAGCTGCGCCTGGCCGACGCCGCGGGCAACGCCCAGACGCCGCTCGTCTGGAGCGTGACCCTGGACACGAAGCCGCCAACCGGGACGGTCCTCATCAACGGCGACGCGGAGCTGACGACGAGCCTCCACGTCACGCTGGGGCTGGACGCCTCCGACGCGACGTCGGGCCTCTCGAGCATGCTCGTCAGCAACGACGAGGTGACCGGCTACGTGGCGGAGCCCTACGCGGCGATCCGGAAGTTCTGGAAGCTGACGGCCATCCGCGGCCCGCAGCGGGTGTACGTGAAGTTCGTCGACAAAGCGGGCAACACCTCCAGCCCCGTGTCGGATGTCATCGATCTCCTGCTGCTCTCGCCGGAGACGGCGATCACCAGCGGGCCCGCAGGGTTCAGCCCGGAGCCGTCGGCCACGTTCACGTTCAGCTGCCCTGAGGGCGGCTGCGTGTTCGCCTTCGCGTTCGACCACGACACGTGGTCCGACTGGAGCCCGACGGCCACCGCGGCCGCCTCCGGCCTGGTCTTCGGCAACCACTACTTCCGGGTGAAGGCCGCGAAAGACGTCAACGGCACCCCGGGCATCCAGCCGGACGAGGAGGATCCGTCTCCGGCGGAGCGGACGTGGGTCGTCGGCGTCGAGCCCTCGCTCTTCTCATTCCCCAAAGGGCCCCACATCAAGTTGTGGAGACTCGAGTGATTCCGTGACAGGCGCGCGTCGAAGGTGTAAGCTACCACCCATGGATCGCTCCGTCTGAACGATGCCCCTCCGCGGATTCCTCGGCCTCCTGACGCGGGCCCGTGCGTCGAGGCGGGTCGGGGTCGGCATCGCGCTGGGCCCCTCGTCGCTGCGGGCGGTCGTCGTGGAGCGCGCGGGGCCGCGCCTCCGGCTCCTCGCCGCGCAGGAGACCCCCTGCGACACCTCGCAGGGGGAGCCGCTCACCCGGGCGCTCGCGGAGGTGCGGCAGCGTCTGCGCGTCACCGCCCCGGTGGTGCTCGGCGTGCCGAGCACGAGCGCCATCCTCACGACGGTCCAGCCCCTGGTGGTCACCCCCCGCCGGGCGGCGCTCGCCGTGCAGTTTGAGCTCCAACAGCACCTCCCCTTTGAGCTGGCCGACGCCGCGTGGCACTACCAGTGGCTCCAGCGGCCTCGTCAGGCGGTGGCGGCGGCCATGCGGCACTCGCTGCTCGAGGAGCGGCTCTCCGCGTGCCGCCGCGCGGGGTTCGCCGTGCGCGCGGTGGCGGTCAACGGCGTCGCGGCGCTGAATGCGGCGAGCCTCCTTGCGCCTCCGTCGCGCGGCGCCACGACGGCGTGGCTGACGCTGGTCGATCCGCAGCAGGCGGAGTGGAGCGTCTTGGGCCCCGACCGTCTGCAGGTGGTGCCGGTGACGAGCCCCTCAGCCGATGCGCTCTGGGAGCACGTCGCCGCCTCCTGGCAGGCGCTGCGTGCGGAGGGCGTCGAGGCGGGCCCCCCGGTCTGGCTGGTGGGTCCGCCTGAGGCGCTCGCGCCGGCGCAACAGGCGCTGGCCGGGGTGGCGGTGGAGCGCGCCGATTTCACGAAAGCCGTCAGCTTCGGCGCGGCCCGGGTCGAAGCGCCGGACCGGGTGGCGGTGGCGCTGGGCCTGGCCCTGCAAGGGGTGGGGGCGGCGCCGCTCCCGTTGAACCTGCTGGACGGGACGCAGCGCGAGGCGCAGGCCCGGATGGTTCATCGAGCCTCGCTGGTCGCCGGCGGCGTGTGCCTGGCGGTCACCCTCCTCGCCGGCGCCAACGGGATGCTCACGGTGCGCGAAAGGCGCATCGGCGTCCAGCGGGCGCTCGAGCAGCGGGAACGGCTCTACCAGACGCTGCGCCCCGAGATCCGCGTCCTGATCCAGCGTCAGCAACGCACCGAGGGACGCAGCCTCCAGCTTGCGCAGCTCGCGGCGGACTCCCCCGCGCTGACGCGGTGCCTTGCGCAGATCGCCGGGGCGATGCCGCGCGAGGTCTGGCTGACGGCGCTGGACGGCTCAACAGGCGACAGGCTGCTGGAGGGGCTGCTCGAGGGACGGGCCACCTCGTTTCAGGACGTCACGAAGTTCCTGGAACAGCTCAAGAGCCAGGCGGGCATGACCACGGTGAAACCGCTCTCGACGAACGTCATCACCGACGAGGCGCTCGGGAAAGAGGTCATCGCTTTCAGCGTGCAGGTCCAGCGCCCCCTGCAACCCGAAGCCGCCCCGTGATGGCGCAGCCTCGGCCGCCCATCGCGTGGCCGCCGCTCCTGGCCGCGACCGTCGCCGGCGCCGCGCTGGCCGGCGTCATCGGCTGGCGGCTCAGCCTCCAGAGCCTGGACGCCCAGATCCGGGCCAAGCGCGCGGCGCTGAAGAAGCTCGCGCTCAGCGGCGGGATCCCGCCGACGCAGGAGGTGATGGACCATCTCACCGCCCACCAGCTCTCGCTGGATCGGCGCTACCAGCACTGGCTGAAGGCGGTCACCGCCCCTCCGCTGGCCGACGCCGCCCAGGCCGATCCGCAGCTCTACTTCCAAGAGCACCTCCACGAGGTCCAGCGCACGCTGGACCGACTCTCCGCGGCGCGGGGCGTGCCGGTGCCCGAGCAGCTGGGGTTTCCGAAAGAGCTGCCCCCGTCCGACACGGTCCCGCGTCTGCTCGCGCAGCTCTCGTTGATCGAGGAGGTGACGACGCTGCTCTTCGAGCAGGATGTGCCGGTCGTGTCGTCCTTGAAGGTGGAGGATCCGGAACCGGTGCCGGATCGGCAGGATGGGAGCGCGTTCCTATTGCGGCTGCCCATCCGGGTCCGCCTGTCCGCCTCGTTGCCCTACGTGATGAAGGCGCTCGGCGCGCTGCAGCGGGCGCGGCCGCTCATCGATGTGCGGGCCCTCCGCGTGCGGCCGGCGTCGACGGGTGGGTCAGGCGGGGCTTCGGCTGAGCGGCTGGAGGCGGAGCTGGTGCTCGCGCGCTATCTCGTCGTCGAGGAGGCGGCGGAGCCGGCCCGTGCCGAGTCCGAGACGCCGAAGGCCGCGAAGCCGTCCCCCACCGCGAAGCCGCGCGCCCGCCGCGCCCCATCGCGCGCCAAGCCCGGACCGAACTGATGGGTGATGGTCACGTGTGGCGGGTCCTGCCGCTGCGCCACCCCGCCGGCTGTCCTCGGCCTCGACGGCCTGCGGGCAGGCGGCGGGACCCCGGCTCCGCGGCACCCGCCACACGTGACCACTACCGACTGATGGCGAGGCGTGGCCACCCATGACGACGAGCCGCACGGTTGTCGGTCCGCCGGTGGCGCTCGCGGCCAGCCTCGCGGTGGTGGCCGTCGCCGTCGTGCAGTGGCGCTCCGCCGCGGTCCGCACGGAGCGCGTCGAGCTCACGGGCGAGTCGTGGGATCGCGTGCGGGAGGAGTTCCCGATCCTCGCGGAACCGTCTGAGGGGATCCCGGAGGCCGAGCCGGGATGGCTTGACGCGGTCCTCAACGCGAACCCCTTCTCGCCCCAGCGCCGCCCGGTCAGCGCGGAGGAGGCCGAGCAGACCGCAGGCGGCGGCGCCGGTGACTCCGCCGGCGCGCCGGTCACGCCCCAGTTCCTCTACAAGGGCCACATCAACTTGGGCCAGCGCCAGCGGGCCGTCGTAGAGGAGACCACCACGGAGAAGACGTATTTTCTTGAAGTCGGACAAGAGGTTGCAGGATTCAAAGTGCTTGACATTTCGCAGGCTCAAGTGGTATTATCTGACGTTAAAACCGCTCAGCAAATTATCATAAAGCGTAAGGCCGAAGCGGAAGCGCACTAACCAGGAAGAACGAACAAAGGCATGCAGTGCGAAGCGGTGGCGCGGAAGGGGAGGTCGCATCGAGTGAACGGACGCAAGATCAGTGACAACGCCTCGTGGGATCGGCGCGGACGGAAGACAGACGCCCTCCGCGCCGTTGTGGTTTTGGCGGCCGGCCTGCTCGCCGCTCCGTCGGCCCGGACGTCCGCCGAGGACGGCATCAACTCGGCAGGCGGCACGGCTGCCTCGTTCTCCTCGTTCCTCGCCCATGTGCCGGCTGAAGCCCGGCCCATCGCGCCGGTCCTCCAGCAGGTGTTTCGGGCCTACACCGCCAACGAGGCGGCGCAGCGCGACATCCGGCAGCTGCGCGCGGCGCAGGACAGCGTGAAGACGAAGCTGGCGACGGTGTCCGGCCAGCTGAAGGCGCTCGGTGAGCAACGACAGCGCATGGAGCAGGAGCTGGGGGCGCTTGAGCGCGAGCAGCAGGACCGGCTCGCCGCCCTGCGGAAGGACCTGGAGGTCCGGCTGACAGCCGAACTCACGCAGGCGCGCCAGCTGATCACGGAGGAGCTCCAGCAGGAGTACGTCCGCCAGCTGCAGACGTTTGAGGGACGCCAACAGGCGGCGATCGACAAGACGTCGGATCAGGAGCTGAATCTCAAGGAGCGCGAGCTGCAGCAGCTGAGCAAGGAGATCGAGCTGCAGACGCAGGATCTCCTCGACCGCCTGGCCCGCGTGGAGGCGAATCCCGCGCTGGCCAGCTCGATCGAGCGGTCCATGCAGGAGGTGCTCGCGCGGCGGAAGGCCGAGCTGGACGCCCGCCGCGCCCAGCTGAGCGCCGAGCGCGACGCGTATGTCGCGCGGGGACGGGCCCAGTTCGGCGAGCAGCTCAAATCGGAGCAGGCGCTTGAACTGCAGCGCCGGCTCACGGTGAAAGAGGCCACCCTGCGGCAGTCGATGGCCGAACTGCTCTATCAGACGCACCGCCAGGACGCCGCGTACCTCCAGGCCAAGCGGGATGAGGTGGCGGAAATCCAGCGGCGGCATCAGGCGCTGGCGCAGGAGCAGGCGGCGCTCCAGGGCCGCGAGGAGGAGCTCGGCCGAGAGATGACGGCCAAGCTCCATCGGGCGGAATCGATTCAGGCCGAGCGGCAGGTCTCGCTGGCGCGGCTGGAGCAGGCGTTCCAGCAACCGAATCGCGGCCAGCGGGTGGAGGGGATCGCCTGGCTGACCGAGGCGATTCAGCAGGCGCCCGCGGAGCTCTCCACCGAGCTGAGCCTGCTCCAGCAGCGGTTGGTCACGCAGGTGCGGGAAGAGAAGCAGCTGGAGGAGCAGCAGCGCGTGCTGCGCGAGCGTCAGCTGGCGCTGCAGGTGGCGCGTGAGATGGAAGCCCGCTACCAGCAGGCCCGGTTGGCGGAGCAGCGCGAGCGGGAAGCCATCAGCCGCAAAGCGGAAGACCTGATCGCCCGTGCCGGCGAGTTGGCGGGCAAGGGGCGGTTTGACGACGCGCTCCGCCTCGTGATCCAAGCCCAGGCGCTCAACCCGCCCCAGATGAGCCGCGTGACCGTCCTGCACGAGCAGCTCCTCGCCGAGAAGGAGCGCGCCAGGCGCGAAGCCCAGGCGGCCGAGCTGGAGCGGCTCTTCGCCCGCGCGATGGAGACCTTTCAGAAGGGCGCGTACGAGGAATCGGTGGCGCTCTTCGAGCAGGTCATCACCAAGGAAGCCGTCTTGGAAGGGGCATCTTCAGGTGACCGCACCGCGCCGTAATCTCGCACTGCTCATCGCCCTGGCGTGCTCTGCCGCCTGCGTTGGCCGGTTATCCGCCGCGGAGCAGGCGCAGGCGGAAGCGCCGAAGGGACGGTTGACGCCGATGGCCCAGCAGTTCCTTGAGGCGGCCAAGGCCAAGCTGGAAGCGGAGCGCCAGCGCGAACAGGCCAGACTGGAAGCGGAGCGCCAGCGCGAGCTGGAGCGGCAGCGGGCCCGAGCGCGCGAGGAGGCTGAGCGCGAGGCGATCGCCGTCGGCCGGACGCGGCTCGAGCGGCAACAGGCGCAGGAGCGCGAGGCGCAGCGCCAGCTCGAACTGGCGCGGGAACGGCAGCTCAAGGCGCTCTACCAGCAGGGGCTGGCCCACTACCGCGACGGGGCGTACGAGGAAGCGGTGCAGCTCTTCCAGCAGATGGCGCTGATCGATCCCGGCCATGCGCTGGTGAAGGCCGCCGACCGGCTGATGGCGCAGGCCGAGATGAAGCATTTCGAGGCGCGGCTGCGCGCCAGCCTCGAGTCGCCGCAGCGGTCCGGGGCGATCGTGCCGGAGCTGGAGCAGGCGCTGACGCAGAAGCGGATCGAGCTGGAGACGGCGTTCAGATACGCCAAGGAGGCGATCCAGGACCGGAAGTATGACATCGCGATCAAGCTCCTGACCGCCGTGCTGGTGCAGGACCCGTCGAACCGCGAGGCGCACCGCCTCATCGAGCAGGCGCAGATGGCCAAGCTGGACGACGAGGAGCGGCGCGCCACGCGCCAGGTCACGCGGGACGAGCGGGCCATGTACAACGAGGTCCTGAGAGCCCAGCTGCTGCCCGCCCTGCGCCAGGCCCCGCTGGCGTCCGGCCGCCAGCTCCTCGCCACGGAGCCGGAGCGGTCCATCACGGCGAGGCTCCAGGAGCCCATCAGCTTTGAGTTCAACGACGTCGCGCTCAGCGATGTGCTGGACTTCATCGCGGATGCGGCCAACGTGAGCGTCGTCCCCTCGCCGCAGCTGGACCTCAAGACCCGCCGCGTGTCGCTCAAGGTGAAGGACCTGCCGCTGGAGCGGGCGGTCAAGTATCTCGTCAAGAGCCTCTCGCTCGCCTACCGCGTCGAGCAGGACGCCATCCTCATCTCCACCCAAGAGGAGTTTTCGAGCGAGCCGATGGAGACCCGGGTGTTCCTGCTGCAGAGCGGGCTCGGCCCCTTCGCCCTGGAAACCGCGGCCCTGTCGCCCAATCCCTCGCTGGCCATGGAGCCCATCACCAAGCTGATCGAGCAAGCGATCCCCAAGGTGCCGGACAGCAAGTTCATCGTGGATGCGCGCAGCGGCTCGCTCATCGTGACGAACACCGCGGAGAACCTCCGCCTGGTGGAGCGGCTGCTGAGCCAGCTGGACGTGACGCCGATCCAGGTCCTCATCGAGGCGCGGTTCGTGGAGCTGACCCTGACCGACCTGGAGCACGTGGGCCTTGAGTCGGTGCTGACCGGCGCGGCCACGCTGTCGAAGAAGGAGGCCTCCGACAGGACGCAGGGCGTCGGGAATCAGGTCGCCAGCGGCGGCGGCTTCAAGTTCCCGGCGATGTCGCGGGAGGACGAAGGGCTGAACCTCACCCTCCAGGGGGTGCTCACCGGCACCCAGTTCGAGACGGTGCTGCACCTCCTGGAAGAGTCGAAGAAGACCAAGACGCTCTCCGCGCCCCGCGTGACCACGCTGAACAACCAGTCGGCGGCGATCCGGGTGGTGGACGAGTTCAACTACCCGACCCGCTACGAGGTGTCCCTGATCCAGTTCGACATCAACGGCGACGGCGATTTCGATGACGCCGGGGAGACGGAGTTCGCCAACGTGCCCCAGGACCTCCAGAAGCGGGATGTGGGCATCCTCCTGAACGTGACCCCGAGCGTCGGGAAGGACCTGAAGACGATCACGCTCGTGCTGGCGCCCGAGGTGAGCAGCTTCAGCCAGTTCCGCGACCTCGGCGGGGGGGTGACCGTGCCCGAGTTCACGTCGAGCCAGCTGACGACCAGCGTCATCATTGAAGACGGGCAGACGGTGGTGCTGGGCGGCCTCATGAAAGACTCGACCTCCAAGACGGTGACCAAGGTGCCGGTCCTGGGGGACATCCCGCTCCTCGGCGGGCTGTTCCGCCAGACGGAGGACTCCAGCACCCGCAAGAATCTGCTCATCTTCATCACCGCGCGGCTGCTGGCGCCGCGGGGAGACACGACATGATCCAAAACGTGTCAGATACTTTTCCCGAGACGAGACGCCAGGTCGAAAAGTGTCTGACACTTTTTGCAGTCGCCGCGCTCGTCACGGCCGGACCCCTGGTCGTCGCAGCGGCGGAGCGCGTGCCGGAGCATCTGGGGGGGCTGAGCCGCGCGGTGCCGCCTGCGCTGGCCGGGCCGATGGCGCAACCCATCACGGCCGACTTCGAGGAGCTGGAGTTCAGCTCGGCGATGCAGTTCCTCGCGGAAGGCGCCGGCGTCAACGTCATCGTGTCGGAGAAGGCCGCGTCACTCGGCCGCCCGGTCACGGTGCACCTGGTGGACGTGCCGTTCATCCGGGTCCTGGAGTACCTGCTCAAGGGCCAGGGGCTCCTGTACCGGTTTGACGAGGAGGCGATCTGGGTGGCGACCCGCGACGAGATGGAGGCCGAACCGATGGAGACCCGGGTGTTCTCCCTCGCCAGGGGTCCGGGGCTGTTCGCCACGTTTGAGCCGCTGTCGGAAACCCGGGAGAGCGTCGCGCTTCAGGCGACGAGCCTGCGGGAGCTGACGACGATCAAAGACGTCCTGGACGAGGTCGTCCCCCAGCTGGGAGACAGCTCCATGCAGCTCGATGAGCGCAGCGGCTCGCTCATCGTTCGGCATGCGCCCTACTACCTCCAGCAGATCGAGCAGCTGCTCACGGCGCTGGACGTGACGCCCTCGCAGGTGCTCATCGAGGCGCGGTTCATCGAGGTGACGTTCACGGACACGAAGGAGTGGGCGCTGGACGGCGCGCTGACGGGCAACGCGACGCTCCTCAAGAGGACCGATAAGGACGGCACCCGCGGGGCGGCGCTGCAGCTCTCCAAGACGGGCACCTCGCTCCTGCGCGGGACCAAGACCGCGTTCTCCGATTTCACGAACCAGACCTCCGGCAACGCCTTGAACCTGACCTTTCAAGGCATCCTGACCGGCACCCAGTACCAGGCGGTCCTCCACGCCCTGGCCCAGAACAAGAAGACCAAGACGCTCTCCGCGCCCCGCGTGACCACGCTGAACAACCAGACCGCCACGATCAAGATCGTGACCGAATTCGTCTACGCCACGCAGTACGAGGCCTCGGTGGTCCGGAAGGACCTCAACAGCGACGGGGACTTCCTCGACACCGTCAGCGGGACGAGCGAGACGCGGTTCGTGAACGTGCCGCAGGGCTTCGTGACCAAGGACCTGGGCATCCTGCTGAACGTCACGCCGAGCATCGGCCAGGACCAACGGACGATCACCCTGGCGCTCAAGCCGGAGGTCAGCGAGAAGAAGACCGACGACACCTTCGGCGGCGAGGTCAGCCTGCCCCGGTTCACCGCCCGGAACCTGGAGACGAGCGTCGTGATGGAAAACGGCGAGACGGTGGTCCTGGGCGGCCTCATGAAGGACACGACGTCCAAGACGGTGACCAAGGTGCCGGTCCTGGGCTCCGTCCCGCTCCTCGGCAAGCTGTTCCGCAAAGAGGACGACAGCATCGAGCGCTCCAACCTCCTGATCTTCGTCACCGCCCAGCTGATCACCCCCGCCGGTGAGCGCCTCGCGAGCGATTCCCCCGCAGCGTTTTAGCCGTGTGGCAAGGCCGCGCTCGACCATGAAGAAAGTGGACATCGCCCTCGTCGCCAAGACCGCCCGGGTGTCCACCATGACGGTCTCGCGGGTCATCAACCGCGTGCCCACGGTCTCGGCGGAGAACCAGCGCCGGGTCCTCACCGCGATCAAGCAGCTGGGCTACCGGCCCAACCCGAGCGCCCAGCGGCTGGCCTCCGGGAAGGCCAAGCCGACCCTGGGCCTCATCATCCCCCGCTTCGAGGGGATCTTCCATTCCTACTATGCGCTGCAGGTCATCAAGGGATGCGGGATCGCCGCCGAACGCCTTCAGTGCGATCTGTTGCTGCACGTCGCCGGCGGGAACACGCCCCTCCTGCCGGCGGTTGACGGCCTCCTCTTTGCGGATCTGTTCGGCTGCGAGGAGCTCCTGGACCGCGTCGTGGATGACCGGCTGCCCGTGGTGGTCCTCAATCACTATCTCGAAGAGCTGCCGGTCACGTGCGTGGCGATCGACAACCGGACGGCGGCCGAGCGCGTCGTGGCCTACCTGGTCCGCTTGGGCCACCGGGACATCGCCACGATCACCGGCGACCTCAAGGTGCAGGCCGGGCTCGATCGCCTCGACGGCTTCATGAAAGCGATGAGAGCCCGTCACCTCGCCGTGAGGGACGGGTATGTCCGGTTCGGCAATTTCGGCCTGCCGAGCGCGCGGGCGGCGACCGAAGCGCTGCTCGCCCTGAAGGAGCGACCGACGGCGATCTTCGTGGCCAGCGATGACATGGCGCTCGAGACCATCCATATGGCGTCGGCGAAACGGATCCGGGTGCCTGAGGAGCTATCCGTCGTCGGGTTCGATGACATCCCGAGCGCTGCGACCGCCCACGTCCCGCTGACGACCGTCCGTCAGCCGCTCAGCGAGATGGCGCGCCGGGGGACGGAGCTGCTGTTCCAGCAGGTGAAGGGCAAGGCGCGTCGGCCCGTCAAGCTGGTGCTCCCCACGGAACTGGTCGAACGGCAGTCGTGCCGGCAGACGTGGCTTGACCATTGAGGAGTCGATGGACATGCCTGACGAGACGCGGATGAACGTGGCGGTGCTGGGGGCCGGCGGGCTCGGGAAGGCCGCCGCCCGGATCATGGGCCTGAAGCGGGAGGTCTCCCTGCAGGCCATCTGCGATAGCCGGGGCCTGGTGTGCTCTGAGGCGGGGTTGCCCGGCGAGCTGATCGCGGGGATCTCCGGCGATCTCGTCGAGGGGTGTCGGCATCTGCAGGAGGCTGGTGAAGAGGACGCGGGAGGCGTGGCCACCCTGGCGGCGGTCGAAGCACGTCATTGCGACGATCCGATCGGGGAGATCCTGGCGATGGCCCCCACGCTCGACGGCGTGCTGGTGGCGCTGCCCAACCTGCCCAACGAGTTCATCCCCGGCGTGATCGAGCGGTTCGCGACGGCCGAGGCGTCGCTCGTCTTCGTGGACGTGCTGAAGCGCACCCGCGCCGTGGAGCAGCTCTTCGCGCTGGACCCCCTCGTGAAGCGCTCCCGCAGCGTCGTCATGACGGGCTGCGGCGCGACGCCGGGGATCCTGGCGGCCGCCGCGGTGCTCGCAGCCCAGTCGTTCATCGAGGTCGAGCGGGTGGACATCTGGTGGGGGGTGGGGATCGCCAGCTGGGACGCGTACAAGGCGACGATCCGCGAGGACATCGCCCACCTGCCCGGGTACACGGTGGAACGCGCCAAGGCGATGACCGACGCCGACGTCGAGGCGCTCCTGTCGCGGACGAACGGCCTCCTCGAGCTGCGCCGCATGGAGCACGCCGACGATCTCCTGCTTGAGCGCGTCGGCGTGGTGGAGCATCGGGACCAGGTGGAGGTGGGCGGGGTGATGGACACCCGCCATCCGAAGAAGCCGGTCTCGACCACCATGACCCTCACGGGGCGGACGTTTGACGGCAAGCGCGCCAGCCACACGTTCATCCTGGGGGATGAGACGACGATGGCCGCGAACGTCATCGGGCCGGCGCTTGGCTACCTCAAGCGCGGCCTGTGGCTCAAGGCGCGCGGTCTCTTCGGCGTTTTCGGGTCCACGGAGTTCCTGCCCATGGTCGTCCGCTAGCCGTTACCTCGCGGGCGCCGCCGCATGACCCGTCTCACGGTGCCTTCCGCGTCCACGCTGCCCTCCACGCAGGAGCGGCTCCTGGATGACCTCTCCGGCGAGCTCCGGGCGCTTGACGACCGCGCGCTGCGCCGCCGCCTCACCGTGGTGGACCGTGTCGACGGCCCGTGGGTGGAGATCGGCGGCCGCCGGCTCCTCACCTGGTGCTCCAACGACTACCTCGGCTTGGCGGCCCATCCGGCGCTCGCGGAAGCTGCTGCCTCGGCCGCCCGCGAGTGGGGGGTTGGCGCCCGCGCCTCCCGGCTGCTCGCCGGCTCCACGCGGTGGCACGCCCGCCTTGAAGAGGGGCTGGCGGCGTGGTGCGGGACGGACGCCGCCATCGTCTATCCCAGCGGCTACCTGGCCAACCTGGGCACGCTGGGCGCCCTGCTCTCGTCCAGGGATGCGGTCTTCGTGGATCGCCTGGCGCACGCGAGCCTCGTCGATGCCATCCGGCGCACGCCGGCCACCCTGCGCGTCTTCCGCCACAACGACCTCTCACACCTGGCGGCACTCCTCGCGCGCGCGGGTGGGGCCCGGCGGCGCCTGGTGGTGACCGAGGGCGTTTTCAGTATGGAGGGGGACGCCTGCCCGCTGGCCGACCTCGCGGACCTGGCCGACTCCCATGAGACGCTCCTCTATGTCGACGACGCCCACGGCGCGTTCGTGGTGGGCGCCACCGGGCGCGGCACGCCTGAGGCGGCGGGCGTGCCGCACGAGCGCTTCCTCTATATGGCGACGCTCGGCAAGGGGTTGGGCGCTCAGGGCGGGTTCGTCGTCGGACCCGCCCCGCTGATCGACTACCTGCACAACCGAGCGCGGACCTTCCTCTATACCACGGCGCTCGCGGTGCCCGTGGCGGCCGCCGCGGTCGCGGCGTTGCGCGTGCTCGCGGAGGAGCCGGCGCGGCGCGAGGTGCTTCACCGGAGGGCCAGGCGCTTGCAGGAGCGCCTCGCGAAGCTGCGGCTGCCCGCCACGGCCGAGCGGGCAGCCTCCCACATCGTCCCGCTCGTCCTGGGCTCCACGGTGCGGGCGGTGGAGGTGGCCCGTCGGCTCTGGGAGCGGGGCTGCTGGGCGCCGGCCATCCGTCCCCCGACGGTGCCGGAGGGCACGGCCCGGCTGCGCCTGAGCGTCACCGCGCTCCACACCGAGGCGCAGATCGAGACGCTCGTTGATGCGCTAGCGGATGCCATCAAATGAGGAGACCGCTTCCCTCTTTCCCATCGGACGTCGGTAGGAAACAGGGAAGCGGTCCCGGGACTATCGCAATGGGACCTGTCCCCGGGACTATCACAGACTATCGCGGGACAATGGACGTGTCCCCGGGACTATCGTGATGCGTCCGCGTGGTCTGTTCATTACGGGCACCGATACCGGGGTCGGGAAAACGGCCGTCGCCTGCGCGCTGACCGCCTGGTGCCGCCGGGCGGGGGTGGACGTCGGGGTGATGAAGCCCGTGGCCACTGGTGGCCGGCGGCTGTCCCAGGGCGGACGGGCCCGGTGGGTCTCGGACGACGCCCGCCGATTGGCGCATGCCGCAGGCAGCGAGGATCCCTGGGCGCTGGTCAACCCCATTTGCTTCGAGGAGCCCCTGGCCCCATGGACCGCGGCGATGCGGCAGCGCACCCGAGTTCGCCTCGAGGCGGCGATCGGGGCGTTCCGCCGGCTGGCCGACCGCCACGAGTACCTGATCGTCGAGGGCATCGGCGGGCTGCTCGTGCCGCTGACCGCCCGAGCCAGCGTCGCGGAGCTGGCCGCCCGGCTCGGCCTGCCGCTGCTGCTCGTGACCCGGCCGGGGCTCGGGACGCTCAACCACACACGGCTCAGCCTGGAGCAGATCCGGCGCTCGGGCCTGGCCTGCCAGGGGATTGTCATCAACCACACCCGGCCGGCGCCGCGGCGTCCCGCGGAGCGGCTGGCGGAACGGACCAATCGGTCGCTGCTCGGTCGGTTTGCCCCCGTTCGCGGGGAGCTGCCGTTTCGTCCTGACCTGTTTCGGCGGGCGCCCGCAGGCGGACGGCTGGCCGATTGGATCGCCACGCACGTCGATGGGCGGTGGCTCCGTCGGCTGGCAGTTGACACCCCGATGGGGCTATGATACAGTCAGCACAATTGCTCGAGGGCGCAGCGGGAGCGACAGCACGACTGTCGGAGGAGGATGATGGCATGCACAGGATGAGCGGGCCGCGCGACGCGGCGCAGGCGGGAAAGGCGCTCGTGCCCTTGCTCGGGGCGCTGGCCGCTTTGGCCATGGGTGTCGCGGCGGTCGCCATTGTCTTGCAGATCCAGGAGCGCGACAAGCGGCTGGCGAGGGAGCGTGAGCTCCAGCTGGCGTTCGCGGAAAACGACGACCTGAAGGTGAAGCTGGAAGAGACCCAGCAGAGCAAGACCCGCGCCGAAGAGCAGTTGAGCGCCGCGAAGAAAACGCTGACGCAGGCGCAGGACGAGCTGGCATCCGCCGTGAAGGCCAGGGAGGAGTTGAGCCGATCCATCGAGGACCGCGAGAAGGAGATCGCCCGTCTGACCAAGGATCTCGAGCAGAGCAGCGCTGACTCCAAGCAGATGGCGGAGCAGCTCCAGTCCGATCGGAAGCGGCTGGCCGATCTGGAGAAGGCCAAGGCGGATCTGGAATCCAAGGTGATGGAGCTGTCGGGGCAGCCCACGGTCGAGCTGGACAAGGTGCTGGTGAAGGGCGACCAGGGCGGTCCGAGCGCCGGGACGGAGCTGGCGATGCCGGTCCCGGTCCCCACCTCCGTGCCGTCGGCGGACGGGCAGGTGGTGGTCATCAACCGCGAGTTCGATTTCATCGTGATGAACCTCGGCCGGAACCACGGCCTGTCGGTCGGCCAGGAGTTCCAGGTCGTCCGCGGCAGCGAAGTGCTCGGCCGGGTGAAGGTGGAGAAGGTCTACGACGAGCTCTCCGCCGCGGCGCTGCTTCCGGAGTCGAAGAAAAACGCCATCCGGGAAGGGGACGTCGTCAGGCCCCTCTAGCGCCCGGCGAGGCGAACGCCCTGAGCTGCCCGCCACCCAGGCGCGTGTGAGTTCCGTGTCGCACACCCCCCGCGAGGGGGGTTTTTCTCTCCATGGACGCGATTATCAGCCCAGCCCACCATCCGCTCCGCGGGACCCTGACCGTTCCTCCCGATAAGGCGATCTGCCACCGGGCGGTGCTCCTGGCAGCGGCGGCGGAGGGCGAGACGGACATCCGTCCCTGGCCGTCGGCGGAGGACTGCCAGCGGACCCTCCACCTGGTGCAGCAGCTCGGGGTGTCGGTCGCCGCCTCCCCCGAGGCGGCCCGGATCCGCGGCGCGGGACCGGAGGGGTTGCGCGCTCCCGGCCCGGACCTCTTCTGCGGCGAGTCAGGCACGACGCTGCGCCTTGCCGCCGGGCTGCTGGCCGGCCAGCCGTTCTCGGCGCGGCTCACCGCCGGTCCGTCCTTGAGCCGGCGGCCCATGCGGCGGATCGTTGAGCCGCTCACCCGGATGGGCGCGCGGATCGAGGCGGCTGCGTCGGCCGAGACGGGCGAGGAGATGCGCCCGCCGCTCACCGTGCACGGCCGCCGCCCGCTCCGCGCCCTCCGGTATGAGCTGCCCGTAGCCAGCGCCCAGGTGAAATCCGCGATCCTCCTGGCGGGGGTGTGGGCGGACGGCCCGACGACGGTGATCGAGCCGCAGGCGACCCGGGACCACACCGAACGGATGCTGCGCCACTACGGGGCCCGGGTGCGCCGGGAGGGGCGCGCGGTGACCGTCGAGCCCAGTCCGTTGCGATCGCCCGGCCCGCTCGTGCTGCCCGGGGATTTCTCCAGCGCGGCGTTCCTGCTCGTCGCCGCCGCCTGCGTGCCCGGGTCGCGGATGACGCTTCAGGGCGTGGGGCTCAACCCCACCCGCATCCGCCTGCTGGAGATCCTCCAGCGCATGGGGGCGGCGGTGCGCTGGACCGTGACCGAGGCGTCGTGGGAGCCCCGGGGAACGGTGGAGCTCGAGGCGGGCCCGCTGCAGGGCCTGGTCCTCGAGGCCGCGGATGTGCCGGGCCTCATTGACGAGCTGCCCATCCTGATGGTGGCCGCCGCCTGCGCCCGGGGGACCACCCGCCTGCAGGGCCTGGGGGAGCTGCGCGTCAAGGAGACGGATCGCGTCCGCTCCATGGTCGTTGCCCTAGGGCGCCTCGGCCTGCGCATCCGCCTGGGCGCGGCAGAGGGCGTGGAGCTCGAAGGCGGGCGGCTGCGCGGGGCCGTGGTGGACAGCGCCGGCGACCACCGCACCGCGATGAGCCTGGCCGTCGCCGGCCTGGTCGCCGATGGGGCCACGACCGTCCGGGGGGTCGAGTGCGTGGCCAAATCCTTTCCGGAATTCTTCGATTTCCTGCGGCGAGCGGCCGGTTCCCCGACGGTGAAAACGGTTGACAAGGGATAGCCTCTTTGTTACGATGGGCGCACCTGCATGCCGACACCCTTCCTCCAACGCCTGAGGGACGCCGTCCAGACCTCCTCCCATTTCGTGCTCGGGCTGTTTTCGAACGACATCGCCATCGACCTCGGCACCGCCAACAGCCTCGTGTTCGTCAAGGGACGGGGCACCGTGCTGTGCGAGCCGTCCGTGGTGGCCATCCAGCGGGGCTCCTCCCAGGTGCTGGCGGTGGGCAACGAGGCCAAGCGGATGATCGGCCGCACGCCGGGGAACATCTCCGCCATCCGGCCGATGAAGGACGGGGTCATCGCCGATTTCGAGATCACCGAGGCGATGCTCCGCTACTTCATCAAGAAGGTCCAGCCGCGGAAGCTGAACAAGCCGCTCGTCGTCATCGCCATCCCCTCCGGCATCACCGAGGTGGAGAAGCGGGCCGTGCGGGATTCGGCGCTGCGCGCCGGCGCCCGCGAGGTCTTCCTCGTCGAGGAGCCGAAGGCGGCGGCGATCGGGGTCGGCCTGCCCATCCATGAGCCGGGCGGGAACATGATCGTCGACATCGGCGGGGGGACGACCGAGATGGCGGTGATCTCCCTCGACGGCATCGTGGTCTCGCGCTCCATCCGGATCGCGGGGGATGAGATGGACCAGGCCGTCATCGAGCACCTCCGCAAGGCCTACAACCTGATGATCGGCGAGCGGACCGCCGAGGAGATCAAGATCCGCATCGGCTCGGCCTACCCCCTGGACGAGGAGCTCACCATGGAGGTCCGCGGCCGCGACATGGTGACCGGCCTGCCCAAGACCGTGACCATCACGTCGGAAGAGGTCCGCGAGGCGCTCTCGGAGCCGATCCGCGCCATCGTGGACGCGGCCCGCCAGACGCTGGAAAAGACCCCGCCGGAGCTCTCCGCCGACCTCATCGACCGGGGGATCGTGCTCGCGGGCGGCGGCTCGCTCCTGCGGGGGCTGGACAGGCTGCTCGCCGAAGAGACCAGCCTGCCCGTCCACATCGCGGACAGCCCCATGACCGCGGTGGTGATCGGGGTGGGGAAAGGGCTCGACAACATCCGGTACCTCCGCAGCCGGATCGCCGTCTCGACCCGGGCCGAGCTCTAGCGAAGAAGTACCGGGCACTTTTCCCGCTTTGCGAAGTACCTGGTACGTTGACGCGCGAGCGGCTAGGACATGTCGTTGTTTGCTCGCCACCTGCCCCGCGCGAGGCTCGTAAGCGTGATCCTCGTGGGGGCGTCGCTGGTCTTCCTCGATCCGCTTCGACACAGCGCCCTCACCGTCCTCCGGTTGCCGTTTGTCATCGCGAAGACCGGCGTGGCCGTGCTCGTCGGCCTCCCCCAGCTGCCCTCCCTGGCTCGCCAGCACGCCGGCCTCCAGGCCGAGCTGCTGCAGCAGCAGGTGGAGGAGGCCCGGCTGCGCGAGGCGCTGCGCCATGTCCAGCAGACCGGTCGGCTGCTCGAGGCGATCCCGCCCAGCCGCCGGGGCCTCGTCGCGCTCGTCATCGGCCGCTCCACCATTCCGACCCAACAGACGGTCCTGTTGGACCAGGGCCAGCGCCAGGGCCTCAGCCGGGAGAGCGTGATCCTGGACACGTCCGGCCTGGTCGGCCGCGTGACCGAACTGCACGCCACGACCGCCCTGGTGACGCTCCTGACGGATCCGGAGAGCCGCGTCGCGGGGCTCGTGGAGCGTTCCCGTGAGACCGGGTTGCTCGTGGGCCGCGGGCGGGGGCGCTGTGAGCTGCTCTATCTCGATGCGGACGCGGATATCCAGGAAGGGGACCGGATCGTGACGGCTGGCCTCGGGGGCCCGTTCCCGAAAGGCGTGCCGCTCGGGACGGTGGTCCGGGTCACGCGGGATGAGCAGGTCGGGGCGTCCTGGGCCTCCGTCGCGCCGGCGGCGCGCCTGGGCCGGTTGGAAGAAGTCCTCTGCCTGTCACCGGACGGACTCTAATGGCCCTGCTGCTTGGCTGCCTCCTCGTTCACGCCGTGATGGTCCAGCTGATCCCGTGGCCGTGGTGGGTGCCCGACCTGACGCTGGTAGGCCTGGTCTTGGCGGTCGTTCGCTCGCCACGGCGGTGGCTGGTCCTCTCGGGGATCGCGGGGCTATGGACTGTCCTCTGGGCGGTTCGGTTCCATGTGCCGCTCCTCGTCGGCTACCTGGCGGTCGGATGGACCGCGCAGGCGTTGGGCAGGCGCTGGGACGCGGCCGATGCCAAGGTGCAGCTGGTCCTGCTGGGGTGGGCCGCCGCCTTCATGACCTTCGGTTCGCTCTGGCTCCATGATCTCTGGTCGCTGCCGCTGGCGGGGCTGGCCAGCGCCCACGTGGCGATGACCTGCGCTGCGCTCCCCCTGGTCCGCCGGATTGCCCTACGATGACGGCTCGGTTCGTCCGGCTGCAGGTCATCCTCTTCCTGGCGCTGGGGCTGCTGGTGGTCCGGCTCGCGCACCTGCAGCTGGTCCGGGGCGCGTACTACCGCCGGCTCGCCGAACAGAACCGCCTGCGGCTCGTGCCCGAGCCGGCCCCTCGGGGGCTCATCGTCGATCGACGCGGGCGCCTCCTGGCCTCCAACCAGACCGTCTTTCGCGTGGCCATCGTGCCGCAGGAACTGGAGGACTTCCCCGCGGTCATCCAGCACGTCAGCGCCCTCGCCCACCGGCCGCCCGATGCCCTGAAACGCGAGTACCGACGCGAGCGGAGCCTGGCCTTCATGCCGGCCACCGTGGTGTCGTATGTCCCCAAGGACGTGGCGATTCGCCTCGAGGAGACGCGGTGGAAGTTTCCGGGGCTCCTGGTGAAGCCGGAAACGGTCCGGCATTACCCCGGGGGATCGAGCGCCGCGCACCTCCTGGGGTACCTGAGTCAGCCCACCGCTGAGGAGCTCCCGGCCCTCAAGCCGTACGGCGTCCGCCCGCAGCACCTCGTGGGGCGGACCGGCCTCGAACGGTTGCTGGATCAGGAGCTGCGCGGGCGACCAGGCGGCCTCATGGTGGAGGTCGACCATCGCGCCAGGCAGGTCCGGGTGATCGGGCGGCGCGCGCCGGAAGCCGGCGCTCAGGTCACCCTGGCCCTCGACGCGCCGCTCCAGTCGCTCATCGAACAGGCGTTCGGGACGCAGCCGGGCGGGTGCGTGGTCCTCGACCCGGAGACCGGCGAGGTGCTGGCGATGGTCAGCGTGCCGGCGTTCCCTCCGGAAGCGTTCATCGGGCCAAACACGAGCGTCGTCCGGTCGCTGCTCGACGATCCGCGGGCGCCGTTGATGAACCGGGCGACGGTCGGGGTGTACCTGCCGGGCTCGATCCTCAAGCTGGTCACCGCGTCCGCCGCCTTGGAGGCGCACGTGATCACCCCAGCGACCACGATGGGGTGCCCGGGGTCGCTCACGATCGGCGATCGGGTCTTCCATTGCTGGAATCTGGACGGCCATGGGCCGATGACGTTGCGGGACGCGCTCGTGCAGTCCTGCAACGTGTACTTCATGCAGGTCGGCCGGCGGCTGGGGCTGAAGCGCCTGCGCGCGGCCCTCGAAGCGGTCGGGTTCTCCCGGCGGACGGGATGGCCGCTTGAGGAGCAGCGCGGGCATCTGCCCGATCGACATCTCACGGAAGGGGAAGTGGCCATGCTGGCGATGGGCCAGGGGGAGGTGCTGGTCACGGTGTTGCAGGGCGCGGTCATGGCGGCGGCCTTCGCCAACCACGGCTGGGCGGTGGAACCATGGGTGGTGCGGGAGATCGACCATCGGCCGCTGCCCCGTCGGCCGTCCCGGCGGCGGATCCCCTGGTCCCCGGAGACGCTTGAGGTGGTGCGCGCCGGGATGGAGGCGGTGGTCCAGGATCCCAACGGCACCGGCCATCGGGCGTTCAGCCCCCTCGTCAGCGTCGCGGGCAAGACGGGCACGGCGCAGACCCATCTCCCCGGCAAGACCCACGGCTGGTTCGTGGGGTTTTGCCCTGTCGACCATCCGCGCGCGGCGATGGCCGTCCTCGCCGAGTACGGCGGCTCCGGCGGAGACCTCCCGGCGGAGATCGCCAGAAGCGTCTGCGAGTACGTGGCGGCGCCGGAGGCGCTCTAGCGTGGCGATGAGGCTGTCGCTCCGCTCCTCGCGCGCCTGGGATGGGACCGTGCTGGCCGCCGCGGCATCGCTGGCCTTCCTCGGGGGCCTGGCGATGTGCAGCGCGACCTCGGCCGTGAACCCCCAGCTGGGCCTGCGCCATGCGACGTGGATCGCGCTGGGGCTGGCCCTGTCGTTCGTCGTCGCCAGGCTCTCCCCCCAACGGTGGATGGACGCCGCAGGGGTGGCCTACGGCCTGACCGTGTCCGCGCTCGCGCTGCTCCTTGGCGCCGGCGCGGTGCGCCTCGGCGCGACCCGCTGGCTCTCGGTCTTCGGGTTGAGCCTGCAGCCGTCGGAGCTCATGAAGCTGACGACGATTACGCTGCTCGCCCGGTACCTGGCCGGGCAGCCCCGGCCGCTGCCGCTCCGGGCCGTGGGGGTCTCCCTGCTGATGGCCTCCGTGCCGGCGCTCTTGATCTTCCTGCAGCCGGATCTCGGCTCCGCGTCCATCTTCGGCGCGATCTGGGTCGGGATGGTCTGGATGGCGGGTGGGTCCCCCCGGCTCTTCACGGGGATCGCCGCGTCGCTCCTGGCGCTCCTCCCCATCGGCTGGCACCTGCTGCATGACTACCAGCGGGATCGCCTGCTCGTCTTCGTCAATCCCCATGCGGATCCGCTAGGGGCCGGCTATACCATCATCCAGTCCGTCATCGCCATCGGCTCCGGCCAATGGCTGGGGCGCGGATGGTTCGCGGGCACCCAGAACCAGTTGAGCTTCCTGCCGGAGCGCCACTCCGATTTCATCTTCTCGGTCATCGGAGAGGAATGGGGGTTCGCGGGTTCCGCGGCCGTCGTGGCGCTGTTCGGGATGTTGCTGGGGCGCACGCTCCATATCGCCCGGGAGCTCTCCGACCCGCAGGGGCGCCTGTTCCTGGCTGGGATCTGCGCCTGGCTCGGGTACCAGGTCTTCGTGAATATCGGGATGGTCATGGGGCTGGTCCCGGTCGTGGGGGTCCCGCTGCCGCTGATCAGCTACGGTGGATCCTCCATGATCACCGTCTGGATGGCCCTCGGCCTCCTCCAGAGCCTCCGCCGGTGGGAAGTGCACGAGTGACAAATGTCCCGATGTCCTTTTTCATCAAGTCGACTTGATGCGGGTTCGCGCCATGTGGTATAGTTGGTGCGCTTGACATTGACCGCGTGAAAAGGGCAAACCCACGGTGACGTGGGGGCGCAAAGCCGCAAGTCCCCGCCCACGGCGGGGATGGTTGGGCTGCCACCGGGATCGAACAGACGGCCTTTTCACCGGCCGTCTGTCTTTTTTTCGGTGCCTGGCTCTCCGCCGAAGGCGGAGTGCCTGGCACCGGAACAGAAACGGTCACCGATGCGACAATCGCCACGAGACACCGGCAATCACCGTCACGCCCATCGCGTCATCGCCTCGCTCAACCGCGAGCAGGTGGATTACCTCGATCAGCTGGGCAAGGACGCCCAGTTCTCCTCAGGGGTGAAGCTCTCCAGGACCCAGATCCTCGCCGCCATGGTCAATGCGCTGAAGCGGCTCAACCTGACCGGCGAGGGGGTCAGCACCGCGGGGCAGTTCGAGCAGCGGATCGTGGATGCCATGATGCACAAGATGCGGGGGAGGCGCTCCTGATGGCCGTGTCAGTGAAGCCCACCATGGAGGAGCTCCTGCGGGCCATGGTCGAGCAGGGGGCGACCGATCTCCACCTGGGCGCGAACAGTCCGCCGCGCCTGCGCCTGGACGACCGCCTGGTCGCGACGGACCACGCAGCGCTCTCCGGCACCGAGGTGAAGGAGCTCGCCTACAGCCTGCTCGCGCCGGAGAAGATCGAGCGCTTCGAGCGGTGGAAGGAGCTGGACTTCGCCTTTTCGGTGGAGGGGCTGGCGCGGTTCCGCGCCAACTACTTCGTCCAGCAAGGCTACGTGGGCATGGCGCTGCGGATGCTCCCGTTTCGGATCATGAACTTCGCGGAGCTGGGCCTGCCGGTCAAGCTGATGACCGAGCTGTGCGAGAAGCCCCAGGGGCTGGTCCTCGTCACCGGGGCCACCGGGTCAGGGAAGACCACGACGCTCGCCGCCATGGTGGATTACCTCAATACGAACAAATCGTTCCACATCGTCACCATCGAGGACCCCATCGAGTACACGCACACGAGCAAGCGGTCCATCGTGGACCAGCGGGAGGTGGGCAGCGACACCCAGTCGTTCGCCCAGGGGCTGAAGCACGTCCTGCGGCAGGATCCCGACGTCATCCTCATCGGGGAGATGCGCGATCTCGAGACCATCGAGACAGCGCTGATCGTCGCGGAGACGGGCCACCTCGTCCTGGCCACCCTCCACACCTCCGACGCGATGCAGACGGTGAACCGCATCGTGGATGTCTTTCCGGCGAGCCAGCAGAACCAGGTCCGCGTCCAGCTCTCCCTGGAGCTCCTCGGGGTCATCTCCCAGCAGCTGATCCCCAAGGCGGGCGGCCGCGGTCGGGTGCTGGCGATGGAGTTCCTCATGGTGAACCACGCGGTCCGCTCGCTCGTCCGCGAGCAAAAGATCCATCAGCTCTACTCGGTGATCCAGACGGGGCAGAAAGAGGGCATGAAGACGATGAACCAGTCGCTCTATGAGCTGTACGCCAACCGGGTCATCACGCTGGAATACGCGCTGGCGCGCTCCAGCGACCCGGACGACCTCACGCGGATCATGAACCGGTGACCGCAGGGGAGCGGCAGGCTGATGGCCAAACGGATCATCACCAAGCGGATTGGGGAGATCCTCCTTGAGCGCGGCGTCCTCACGCGGGCGAAGCTCGAGGAGGCCCTGGCGAAGCAGAAGGCGCACGGCGGGCTGCTGGGCCAGGTGCTCATCCACCTGGGGTACACCACGGAAGAGGAGATCGCCCTGGCGCTGACCGCGCAATACGGCTTTCCCTATTTGCCGCTCGACAACTATGAGATCGACGGCGGGCTGACGGCCCTGATCCCCGAAGGGGTCGCCCGGCAGTACTGCCTGATCCCCATCGACCGCATCGGGAACGCCCTGACCCTGGTCATGGCCGATCCCTCCAACGTCAAGGCGATCGAGGAGATCGAGCTCCTGACGAAGTGCATTGTCCAGACGTTCGTCAGCACGCCGACGGAGATCGAGAAGGCGATCACCAAGCATTATGCGGGGCCGAAGGGGGCAGACAACGGGGCAGGCGATGGCGAGCCTTCAGAAACGCATCATTGACGCCCTGCTCTCCCGGGGCCTCCTCACGCCGGAGCAGATGGAAGGCGTCCTCGCGGTGCAGCGGACGCAGGGGGGAAGCCTGCAGGCCCTCCTGATGGAGCGCGGCCTGGTGAGCGAGGCGGACCTGGTCGCGGCCGTCAGCCAGGGCATCGGCATCCCGCCGATCAACCTGTCCCGGATGAAGCTGGATGTCGGCCTGAAGGCGCTGATCCCCCGCGACCTCGCCCTCCAATACCAGCTCATCCCCATCTCCTGCACCGGCCAGACGCTCACCATCGCCATGGCCGATCCGTTGAACGTGTTCGCCCTGGATATCCTCGCCACGATGACCGGCCTCTCGATCAGCCCGGTGCTGGCCACGCCCAAGGACATCCGGGACGCCATCGACACCTTCTATGGGACCGGGGTCGAGGAGACGCTGCGCGAGATGGTGAGGAAGACCGAATCCAACTCCCATACGGTCATCACCGGCGAGGAAGGGTCGGAGGCGGAGCAGCTGTTGCGGCAGACGCAGGAAGCGCCGGTCATCAAACTGACCGACGCCATCCTGACCCGCGCGGTCCGGATGCACGCCTCGGACCTGTTCATCGAGCCGCGGGAGCAGAGCGTCCGGGTCCGCTACCGGGTCGATGGCGTCCTCCAGGAGGGCCCGGCGCCGCCCAAGCACCTCCAGCCAGCGGTGGTCTCCCGCATCAAGATCATGTCGGAGCTCAACATCGCCGAGCGCCGGCTGCCGCAGGACGGCCATTTCAACTTCCGCGTGGATGAGCGCCTGATCGATTTCCGGGTGTCCGTCCTCCCCTCCAGCTTCGGCGGCAACGTCTGCGTCCGGGTCCTCGACAAGGGCGAGGTCAAGCTCGACATCGACACCCTCGGGTTTTCCCCCGAGGACCTGGAGCGGCTGAAGGCCTGCGCCCGCCGGCCGCACGGGATGCTCCTGTCGACCGGCCCGACGGGGTCCGGCAAGACCACGACGCTCTACGCGCTGCTGAAGATGATCGACAGCCCCGAGAAAAACATCGTGACGGTCGAGGACCCGGTGGAGTTCGACCTGGGAGGGGTCAACCAGGTCAACGTGAAGACGGACATCGGGCTGACGTTCGCCAAGACGCTGCGGTCGATCCTGCGCCAAGACCCCGACGTGATCATGGTGGGGGAGATCCGCGACGCCGAGACGGCGGACATGGCGATCAAGTCCGCGCTGACGGGCCACCTGGTGCTGAGCACGCTCCACACCAACAGCGCGGCGGGCTCGGTCATCCGGCTGGTCAACATGGGGATGGAGCCCTTCCTCATCAACTCCTGCGTCATGGCGGTCGTCGGCCAACGGCTGGTCCGCAAGGTCTGTCCGAAATGCCCCGAGCGCTACCGCCCTCCGAAGGGGATGGCCGAGAAGCTGGGCCTGGTGGATAAGCGGGGGGAGCCGCTGGAGCTCGTCCGAGGCGCCGGCTGCCGCGCGTGCTTCAAGTCGGGCTACGCCGGGCGGGAGGTCATCGCCGAGACCCTCATCATGAGCCCCCAGACCCGGGAGCTGATCCTCCGGCGGGCGCCGGAGCGCGAGGTGCAGAACGCGGCCCGCAAGGAAGGCATGAAGACGCTGCGGGACCATGGCTTGGCGAAGGTGGTGGCGCACAGCACGACCCTCGATGAGGTGTTTCGCACCACCATCGGGGAGGTGGTGGGATGAGCAGCTTCAGACAGCGGGTCGCCGAGCTGCTCATCGCGCAGCAGCTCGTCAAGCCGGAGCAGCTGGACAAGCTGGAGACCGAGTCGTCCCAGAACGGCAAGAGCTTCGCCCGCCTGCTCATCGAGCAGGGCGTGATCTCGGAATCCAAGCTCATTGAGCTGTTGTCCAAGGCATTCAGCCTCCCCATGATCTCCCTGGAGAAGTACCGCATGGATCCCGCCGTGACCCGGCTCATCCCGGAACGGTTCGCCCGCCAATACACCTTGGTCGCGCTGGCGAAGTTCGGGGACCGCCTGGTCGTGGCGATGAGCGACCCGATGAACATCGTGGCTGTGGATGATCTCAAGGCCCTGACCCAGGTCGCCATCGACCCGGTGCTGGCCTCCGAGGTGGAGATCCGTCGGGCCATCGAGCAGGCCTACGCGCAACAGGGGCCGGCGGCGGACGCGATGGACCGCGGCTCCGGCAGCGAAGGGCCGGACGACACCATCGACACGGCGATCGCCCTGCTGCTCAGCGAGCAGGAGAACACCGACGCGCCGATCGTCCAGGTGCTCAACCTCCTGGTGATCGAAGCGATGCGGTCCCGCGCCTCGGATATCCACCTGGAGCCGATGGCGGATACGCTGCGCGTGCGCTATCGGGTGGATGGGCGCCTGGTCGAATCCCACCGCTTCCCCAAGGCGGTGCAGAACCCGATGCTGACCCGGCTCAAGATCATGTCCGGCCTCGACATCACCGAGTGGCGGACCCCGCAGGACGGCCGGTTCAAGGTGCGGCTGGAGGAGCGGGAGGTGGACTTCCGTGTGTCCATCCTCCCGATCACGCACGGGGGGAAGGCGGTCCTGCGGCTCCTGGACAAGGCCAACCTGTCGATCGGCCTGGATCACCTGGGGTTCCTCCCGGGGTCGATCGAGCAGTTCAAGGCCGCGGTGCAACGGCCTCACGGGATGATCCTGGTGACCGGCCCCACCGGCTCGGGGAAATCGACCACGCTCTATTCCGTCTTGACCCAGCTGAACCAACCGACGCGGAACCTCATCACCATTGAGGACCCGGTGGAGTATCAGATTGAAGGCATCACGCAGGTGCAGGTCCATCCGGAGGCGGGGCTGACGTTCGCGAGCGGCCTCCGCGCCCTCCTGCGGCAGAGCCCGGACATCGTGATGATCGGGGAGATCCGGGACTTCGAGACCGCCGACATCGCCATGAAGGCGAGCCTGACGGGGCAGCTGGTGCTCTCGACATTGCACACGAACGACGCCGCCTCGGCGGTGACGCGGCTCATCGACATGGGGGTCGAGCCGTTCCTCGTGGCCTCCAGCGTCAGCCTCATCGAAGCCCAGCGGCTCGTCCGCGCGCTGTGCGCCAAGTGCCGCGAGCCGTTCACGCCGAGCCCCGCCCTCCTCGAGCGCCTGGACGTGCGCCCCTCCAAGGAGACGACCTTCTTCGAGGCCAAGGGCTGCCGGCACTGCCGCGGGACGGGCTACCGGGGCCGCCTGGGCATCATCGAGGTCTTTGAGGTGGACGAGCGGATCCGGGAGCTGATTGTCTCGCGGGCCCAGTCGTGGGAGATCAAGGAGCACGCCGTCAAGGCGCTGGGGATGGTCCCGTTGCGTCAGGACGGCCTGCAGAAGGCCGCGATGGGCCTGACGACCCTCGAGGAAGTGGTCGCCGTGACGTCAGAAGAGTAACGGAGCAGCGCGACGATGCCGACGTTCGGGTACGTGGTGAAGGACAAGCTCGGCAAGACGCATACCGGCACGCTGGATGCCGAGTCGCGCAACACCCTCATCGAGCAGCTCTGGAGGCGGGAGTTCGTCGTCTTGTCGATCGAGGAGCGCGGGCACGGCGCGTTCGCGGTCCTGAAGGTCGGCCAGTCCCACGTCAAATCCGAGCAGCTCGTCATCTTTTCCCGCCAGCTGGCGACGATGGTCGACAGCGGCATCCCGATCGCTCAGGCGCTCGACGTCCTGGGGGACCAGATGGAGGACCGGACGTTCCGGCAGATCCTCAAGAAGGTGCGGGGCGACATCGAAGCCGGGTCCAGCCTCTCCGAGGCCATCGGCCGGCACCCGCGGGCGTTTTCCCACTTCTTCGTCAACATGGTCCGGGCGGGGGAATCCTCCGGCCGGCTGGACGAGATCCTGGACCGGGTGGCCGCGTACATCGAAAAGGTCAGCGTGCTCCAGCGGAAGGTGCGCGCCAGCCTCTTCTATCCGGCGTTCGTCACCGTCCTGGCCATCGGGATCACCACCTTCCTGCTCGTGGTCATCGTGCCGAAGTTCAAGGAGATCTTCCTGGCGTTGGGCGGTGAGCTCCCGGTGCCGACGCAGCTCCTCCTGGGCTTGAGCGAGTTCATCGGGAAGTATCTCGCCTACGAGGTGCTGGCGTGCCTGGCCCTGGTGATCGGCGCGCGCCTGTACATCGGGACACCCACCGGCCGGCTCTGGTGTGACCGGCTCACCTTACGGGTCCCCGTCATCGGCAAGCTGCTGCAGAAAGTCTTCATCGCGCGGTTCGCCCGCACCCTCGCCACCCTGGTGAAATCCGGCGTGCCGATCCTCACTGCCCTGGAGATCGTGGCCAAGACGGCCGGGAACAAGGTGGTGGAGGGGGCGGTCCTGGCGGCCAGGGCCAGCATCAAAGAAGGGGAGAACATCGCGAGCCCGCTCGCCCTGAGCCAGGTATTCCCCACGATGGTGACCCGGATGATCTCCGTGGGAGAGAAGACCGGCGAGCTGGAGAAGATGCTGACCAAGATCGCCGACTTCTATGAGAACGAGGTGGACGCCGCCGTCACCGCCCTGACGAGCATCATTGAGCCGCTGGTCATCGCGATCCTGGGGGTGGTCATCGGCGGCATCGTCATCGCGCTCTTCCTGCCCATCTTCAAGATCTCCACCCTGGTCAGCCACTAGCTAACATGGTGTCAGACACCATGTTTCCCCAGCGCCCTCCAAAGAACTGCTTGACTCCGTAGGGGTTGTATGGCATAGTTGGGGCGACAACTGATTCAGCGTTCAGGCCACACTCGCCGTGAGGCGGGGTCGGAAAACCACAGACCCTTGGGAGCTGGCGAGGCGTGAGGAAGCCGTCAGGCCGTTGGTCTTCCCGGGACCGGCGGTCAGGATGGCGGAAACGTCTACGTCTGTCCTGAGGGTGGCTGGGTTGCCGCTGGAAAGCACGAAGAGCCATTGTCCATGCGGCAATGGCTTTTTTCGTCTGGAAGGGAGGTGACGGTCGGCGAGCGATCTTGAACTCGTGGCAGGTGTCAGGAGTCGTCAGGCTTTATCCATCTCTTGTCCAATGAAGGAGGCACGACGATGACACGTTCACGCGAAGGAGGCTTCACGCTCGTTGAAATCATGATCGTGGTCGCCATCATCGCGCTCTTGGCGGCGATCGCGATCCCGAACGTGCTCCGCGGCCGCACGACGGCCAACGAGTCGGCGGCCATCGGGAATATGCGAGCGCTCGTTTCGTCGCTAGAGATGTTCCGGTCTGTGAACAATCTGTATCCTACGACCGGCGTCGGGTGGCAACCCGCCATGTATGAGGCGAACTGCGCAGTAGAAGCTGCGCCAACGCCAGACTTTGGACCGCCGTCGTTCTGCAATACGATGGCTGGAGGTGCCACCGCAGCCACTGGGCTCGTGCAAGGGTTTCTGTGGACCTACACGGGGAATGCTGCGGGCACCAATTACACGCTCCAAGCCACCCCCTCGGTAGTCAACAATACCGGCACGCGGTCGTTCTTTGCAGATGAGAGCGGGATCGTGCGCCACTGCACGACAGTCGCGCAGGGTACGCAGGCCACTGTCGCGAGCAATACCATCGACCAAGCAGTGAATGCCGCCTGTCCGTAACACGCGGCACTTGGAGCTGTATAAGAGAAAGGTTGTGACAGGGGCGGCTCAATGGCCGGGAGCATTGGGCCGTCCCCCCATGTTCTGATGACGCTGCTTCGGCATTCGTAGCGGACGATGCCCTCCGTGCCGTTCGCCAACGTGCTGTCGCACGTGGCGCCGCTCTTCAACCGCCTCACGACCGTTCGGCTCCGAGAGGCGAAGTGCACCATCGGGCTCGATGTGGGCTCGGCCTCGATCAAGGCGATCGCCTTGGGCCCGCGCAAGGGCATCGGATCCCGTCCGCTGATCGGCCAGCACCTCGTCTCCCTTGAGGCGGGGCAGGAGGCGGACGCGTCCGAAGCGATCAGGGCGGCCCTGAGCGCGCTCAAGCTTCCGAGCCGGTCGGTCAACGTGGCGGTCAGCGGGCAGTGGGTCATCATGCGGGTGGTGGAGATGCCCGTCATGAAGCCTCAGGAAGTCAAACAGGCCCTCCCGTTTGAGGCCCAGCGGTACCTGCCCTTCAACGTGCATGACGTCATGCTCGACGGCGTGGTGCTTGGGTCGTCGGGCCCCAAGAAAAACTGGGTCCTGATCGTCGCCTGCAAGAAGGAGCTCATCGAGCGCCGGATGGATGGGGTGAAGCGCGCGGGCTGCGAACCGGCCCTGATCGACGTGGACGCCCTGGCGCTCACCAACGCCTTCCAGGCGAGCGGGAGCGGTCGCCGCGAGGGGACCCGCGCGCTGATGAACGTCGGCTCCCAGCTCACCAACCTCGTCATCCTTCAGGGCGAGGTGCCCTACCTCGTGCGGGACATCCCCTGGGGGGCGGACAAGCTCGTCCGCGGCGTCGCCGACCATCTGGGCATCGAGGCGGCGGCCGTGGGCGCTGCGCTCGTCAAGGGGGAGCTGACCCCGGACCAGCGGAGTTCGATGGAGCTGGTGACCCAGGCGTTGGTGGATGAGCTCCAGCTGTCGTTCGACTACTTTGAGAACCGGTTTGGCCACGCCCCGGAGGAGACCTTCCTGAGCGGCGGGCTGGGCCAGTCGGCCGTCTTCCTCGACGTGCTGAAGCGCCACCTCACCCAACCGGTGACGCCGTGGACGCCTGGGCGCGGGCTGACGGGCCAGTTCGCCGTCGCCTACGGGCTCGCCTTGAGGACCGCCTAGCCCATGCTCAAGATCAACCTGCTGCCTGAGGGCGCGCGCAAGACCACCCTGTCCCCGCTTGAGCAGCTGCATCGGACCCCCTTGGTGTGGCTCGCGGCGGCGGCCATGGTGCTTCTTGCCGTCGCGCTCTCCGTTCCGGTGGCCCTGGGCCATCGCGAGCTGCAGACGCTCAACGCCAAGATCCAGGTCCTCGCTCCGAAGAAGGCCGAGGTCGACCAGATTCAGCAGCTCCTGCACCAGCTCCGAGTGCAGGAGGCGGCCTTCCGCGGCCTGAAGCGGGGGCAGGGGCTGTGGTCCAAACGGTTGAACGTCCTCTCCGACGTGACGCCCGACGGGGTCTGGTTCACCGAGCTCACGCTCGACCAGGCGAAGGGGTTGGTGATCCAGGGGTCGGTGATCGGCGAGGGCGGCTCGGAGATGGTACGGGTGGGCCGGCTCGTCCAGAGCCTGCAGGCGGATCCCGATTTCGCCGCGGCGGTGGGGGATATCCAGATCGAATCGATCAAGCGGGTTCAGGAACAGGACATCGAGATCGCGCAGTTCACGCTGACCGGCGCGCTCGTGACCGCGTCGCCGGCCGCGCCGACCTCATGAAGCTTCGGATCTCCGCCCGCGAGCAGCGCACCCTGGCCGTGGTCGTGGGGCTCTTCCTCGTGATCGCGTGGGTGTACGTCGCCCTCATCATCGGGCCGCTGCTGCGGGAGGCGCGGCGCGGCGGGGAGCAGGTGCGCGCTGCCCGCGAGCAGCTCAAGGTGCTGGAGCTCTCGACGATGAACGAAGCGGCGCTGCGGGAGCAGCATCGCCAGGTCCAGGAGACCGTCGCGTCGTTGCGCAGCCTCCTGCCCGCAGAGGAAGACGTGCCCCGCGTCATCGAGCTGCTCTCCGACCTGGCGGGCCGGTCGCAGGTCAAGATCCAGACCATCTTCCCCCAGCGTCCCCCGGAGGCGCCGGGGTCGCCGACGACGCCTCCTGCGCAGGCCGGCTCCGTGCCCGTGGTCTACAAGGACGTGCTCATCCAGGTGGACGCGCTGGCCGGCTACCACCAGCTGGGGACGTTGTTGAGCCTGGTGGAGACGGGGGACACCCCGATGCAGGTCTCCAGCCTGGAGATTGCGCCGGAGCCGAGGGAATCCAAGCGGTTCCGCATCAAGCTGGTCATCCAAGCCTACTTCGCGACAAGCAACACGGTGGCGATCAGCGGAGGCAACACATGAGGAGTCCGGTTCCCTCTTTCCCATCGGAACACTCAAGGAAACAGGGAACCGGACCCGGGACTATCGTGGCGGCGTTCGCGACCGTGCTGCTCGTCACCGTAGCTGCGCCAGCCGCCAGGGCGGCGGAGGAGCCTCGTGCCGAGCCGTTCCGCTACGACTCGGGCGGGCGGCGGGACCCGTTCATCCCGTTGGTCCGCGAGGGGCGGCTGGTCGGGACCACCCAGGGGGCGCACGTCGACGCGGCGACGCCGACGCTCTACGGCATCCTGTGGGATCCGCAGGGAGACTCGATCGCGCTGATCAACGATGTGGAGGTCAGGGCTGGCGAGACGATCGCCGGCTTCCGGGTGAAGGCGATTCAACGGGACGCCGTGGTGCTGGACGGCGGGGGGGAACCGGTGGTGCTCCGGATCACGTATGAGCCGGCACCCGGCCAGCCCTCCCCGGGCGCCACAACGGGAGGTGAAGGTCCGTGAAGAGACACGCATGGCACGGGGTGCTGCTGGTCGTAGGGGTCGCGCTGGTCGGGGCAGGGACCGCGCGCGTCTTTGCGGATCCGGAGAGGGGCTGGCCCAGATGGGATGAAGATGCCGGCTCGCCGCAGGCTGATGAGCCGGCGGCGCCGTCCAAGGCGCCAGCCGACCCGCCGAAAACCGATGCCGCCGCCACGGCGCCTGGGGAGACGGGACAGACCAGCGCGCCGGATGAGGAGGAGGCCGCCCAGGTCCCGCCGCCGGCCGCCGGCGAAACCCGCCTCGTCAGCGTCGATTTCAAGGACGCGGACATCCGACAGGTCCTCCGCGTCATCTCGTTGAAGAGCGGCGTGGACATCGTGGCCGGCGCCGACGTCGAGGGGTTGGTGTCCATCAAGCTCACCAACGTGCCCTGGGAGCAGGCGATGGACATCCTGCTGCGCACCTACGGGTTCACCTACGAGCGGAAGGGCAACATCGTCCGCGTCATGACGCTGGACGCGCTGGAGCAGGAGGCGCTGGCCACCGAGGTGTTTCCGTTGAGCTACGCCACGGCGAAGGACGTCCCGGACGTCATCCAGGAGATGCTCTCGGAGCGGGGCCGCGTCAAGTTCGACGAGCGGACGAACACCGTCATCGTGACCGACGTGCCAAGCACCTTGTTCCAGATCAAGGAGGTCGTCGCCCGGCTGGACCAGCGCACCCCCCAGGTCCTCATCGAATCGCGGATCGTGGAGACGAAGCTGGAAAAGACCGAGAACCTGGGGATCGACTGGTCAGACTCGGTGAGCATGAGCCAGACCGCCACGTCGTTCGGGTCCAGCTTCCCGTTTCCCGCGGACACCACCCTCGGCGGGTTGGGCAACCGGTTCCTGGCGAGCCCGGTGACCAAATCCAACACCGTCTCGCTCGGGACGCTGACCGGGCCGGCGATGAGCCTGACGCTCAACGCGCTCAAGCAGCGCACCAACACCAAGGTCATCTCCAACCCGACACTCACCGTCCTCAACAACCAGGAGGCGAAGATCCACATCGGCGACGAGTACCCGATCCCAACCTTCTCGGTGGATCCCTCGACGGGCCGGACAACGGTGAGCGGGTTCCAGACGAAGACGATCGGCACCGTGCTCACTGTGAGCCCGCACGTCAACCCCAGCCAGGAGATCGTCGTGGACTTGAAGCCGGAGGTGATTACCCCCGTGGCCAATGTGACCTTCGACGTCGGCGGGGGGAACTCCGTGTCCTTGCCGAGGTTCAGCACGCAGACCGTCACGACGCAGGTCCGGATTCTCGACGGCCACACGATCGCGATCGGGGGGCTGATCAAGGAGACCAAGGTCAAGCAAGCGACCAGGGTCCCGGTGCTCGGGGACATCCCGGTCGTCGGCCTGCTCTTCACCAACAACCGGGAATTCGACGGAAGCAGCGGGCCCACCCTCCAGCAGGACCTGCTGATCTTCCTCACCGTGACGTTGGAGAAGCGGGAGGACGTGCCACAGCAGGCGGTCGCGTCCACGGCCGCGCAGTAACCGGGTCCACGTAGCACGTAGGAGGAGAGCGACATGCAAGAGAGGCAGCATTGGACGGTGCGATGGCGGCAGGCGCTCGGGCTAGCGCTTGCGCTGATGGTCGGAGCCTGGATGGTGGCGGAGGTGCAGGCGGCGGAGCGGTCGCGGACCAGCCGAGCCAAAGCCTCCGGCAGCACGGAGACGGGCGCGCAAGCAGATACGAAAATCGCCGCCAAGCTCGACCAGGTCCTCGCGAATCAGGACACAATCCTCCAACGGTTCGACGAAGTGATGGAAGAGCTGCGGATCATCAAGGTCCGCGCCACCCTGAACTAATCCCTACGAGCAAGTCCGGTCGACTGTCCCGGGACCGCTTCCCTGTTTCCCAGAGTTTTCCGATGGGAAAGAGGGAAGCGGTCTCCTCATTTGTGGGTAGCGCTACCATAAATAAGGTAGCGCTACCTTGACACGCTTCTGAGCGGTCAGGTATACTTCGGTCGAGGAGTATTCCGGAAGGAGCCCCCGTGACCACGTGGCCGAACTGGATTGACTTGATTATTATAACCATTGTAATGCGAGGGTGTTACAATGGGTTCGGTCGAGGCCTCCTGACGGAGCTGTTGAATGTGACGGGGGCAGTCTCCATCACGTCCTTGACCCTGAACTACGCGGAGACAGTGAGCGCGTGGTTGGGGCAGGGGGGGTGGCTGACGCCGCAGGTGGCGGCGCTGGCGGGGTTCTGGGGGCTGTTTCTCGTGCTGATGGCGGCGGTGCATTACGTCGTGCGCCGGGTGACCGAGGTGATCAAGTGGGAGCGGCTCCACTGGATGGTGCAGGGGATCGGCCTCGTCTTCGGCGGCGCCCGGGCGCTGTGGTGGGCCGGGTTTCTAGTCGTGGTGTTGGCCTCGAGCGGGTTTGTCTTCCTGCGGCAGAGCGTGGAAGAGCGGTCCGTCTTCGGCCCCCGGCTGCTGAGCGTCTCGCGCGAGGGCCTCGCGCGTGCGGCGGAGGTCTTCCCCGGCGCCGCAGGCCGCAGCGGCGGGCTGGTGCCCCCGATGCGGGCCGCGGCCCAATGAGCACTCGATGCCGTTGATTCCCGAAGGGGTCATTGACGAAGTCCAGGCGCGGACCGACATCGCCGACCTGATCGGCCGCTACGTCCCGCTCAAGCGGGCGGGCCGCCATTTCAAGGCCTGCTGCCCGTTCCACAAGGAGCGGACGCCGTCGTTCATGGTGAACACGGAGAAACAGGTCTTCCACTGCTTCGGCTGCGGGGTCGGGGGGAACATCTTCAGCTTCCTCATGCAGCATGACCGGCTGACGTTCCCGGAGGCGGTCCGGCAGCTGGCCGACCATGCGGGCGTGGCGATTCCCGACGAGGCCGCGGCGTCGAGCCGGGCCGCGCATGCGTCGCTGGGAGCGCTCCTGGAGAAGGTCTGCCAGCACTTCGAGCGCCGGCTCCTTGACCCGGCGGGCGGCAGGGCCGCGCGGGCGTACCTGGAGCGGCGCGGCGTCTCGGAACGCACGCGCCAGGCGTTCCGGTTGGGCCTGGCGCCCAGCGGCTGGCAGGGGTTGCTCCAGGCGGCCAAGGCCACCGGCGTGTCGGCGGAGGAGCTGGAGGCGGCGGGGCTCATCATCAACGGACGGTCGGGCTCCTATGATCGCTTCCGCCATCGGCTGATGTTTCCCATCGTGGACCTCCGGAGCCGCGTGGTGGGGTTCGGGGGGCGCAGCCTCGATGCGCAGGAGCCGAAATATCTCAACGGCCCGGAGACCCCGCTCTACACCAAAGGGCGGCACCTCTTCGGCCTGGCCCAGGCGAAGGACGCCATCATCCGCGCCAAGACCGCGGTGGTGGTGGAGGGCTATTTCGATTGCGCGGTGCTGGCGGACGGGGGGGTGGGTCACGTCGTCTCGCCGCTGGGGACCGCGCTGACGGCGGAGCAGGCGCGGCTGCTGAAGCGGTACGCGGAGCAGGCCATCCTGGCCTTTGACGCGGACGCGGCCGGGGAGCAGGCGACGCTGCGCGGCATCGACCTCTTGGTGGAGTCCGGGCTGCAGGTCCGCGTCGCCCGGCTGCCGCAGGGGGTGGACCCGGACGAGTACCTCCTGGCGTATGGGCGCGAACGGTTCGAGCAGCTCCTGGACCGCAGCGCCGGGATCTTCGACGTGCTCATCGAGACGGCGCTTCGACGGCATCCCGGCGGGGACACCGAGAGCCGGGTTCAGGCGGCACAGGTTGTGCTTCCCACGATTGCCAAGGTGCCCAGCGCCATGAGGCGCAGCGAATACGTCCGGCTCCTGGCCGAGCGGCTCCGGCTCGATGCCGGGGCGGTGGCCGAGGAGCTGGCGAAGGCCGACGCGCGCGGGTCCGCCGCGCTGCGTGCCGGGCAGGGCGGGCTGTCGAGGGCGGCTCAGGCGGCGGCGCGCCCCGCGGCGAGGGGCCCTGAAAGGCTGCTGACCGCGCTCGTGCTGGATGGGCCGGCCCGCTGGACCCGCGGGACGGAGCCGCTGTCGCTTGGCGACATCATCGATCCGGCGCTGCGGCGGATCCTGGCCGTCGTCTGCGAGCTGGAGGCGGCCGGCTCTCCGGCCTCGCCGGCCCAGGTGGCCTCGCGCCTCTCAGAGGAAGGGCAGGCGGCCTTGGTCGCGGAGCTGGTCGAGCTGGCCCGGTCCACCCCGTCGAAAGACGAGGCGTTCGAGGACTGTGTGCAGCGCATCAAGGCCGCAACGCGCTCCCGGGACCTGGCGGCGATGCGGGAGCAGATTCAGGCCGCCCAGCAAGCCGGGCACGAGGCGGAGGTCCAGCGGTTATTGGCGGCGTATCAGCACCAGCTGACCGGCGCCCCGCGCCTGGAACCGGTGGCGGCGTCGGCAGGGGGGTCACAACCGTGAAGGAGCGGCGCGACGATGGTCGAGACGGCGAAGCGTAAGCCCATCAGCGAGCGGCTCGCCCAGGTCATCACCTTGGGGCGGGACAAGGGCCGGCTGACGTATGATGAGCTCAACAACCTCCTGCCGGAGGACGTCGCGTCTCCCGAGGAGATCGACGAGCTGCTGACCCTGCTCGGCAAGGAAAACATCGAGATCGTCGATAAGCCCTCCACCGGGTCCCGCCTGGAAGAGCGGGAGGAGAAGGAGCAGCGCGAGGAGGAAGCGGCGGAGCTGGCGGAGGTCGGGCAGCTCGACGATCCCGTCAAGATGTACCTGCGCCAGATGGGGCAGATCTCGCTGCTCACCCGGGAGCAGGAGCTGACCCTGGCGAAAAAGATCGAGGCGGCGGAGCTCGCCTACCGGGACGCGGTCCTGCAGCTGAAGATCGCCCGCCGGGAGATCCTCCGGCTGACCGACATCCTGATCGAGGGCGGGCTCAACCCGGAGGAGTACTCCAAGGACGACCCCAACCTCAAGCGGGAAGAGCTGGTGGAGCAGCTGGTCCAGTTGCGCCGGCGCCTCCGGAAGGCGCGCAGCAAGACCCGCGTCCGGAAGGTGATCGAGGCCTGCCACCTGACCATCAAGGCGATCGAGTGGCTCATCGAGCAGGTGGAGCGCACCCTCCGGGCCGTGGAGACCCTCGAGCGGCAGATCACCCAGACCAAGCGCGCGCGGCGCGCGGGCTCGGCGCGGCGGCTGCGGGAGCTGCGCAAGAAACGGGCCGAGCAGCTGCGGTGGCTGGGCGGTCCGGCCGAGCAGATGCGCCAGGCCCTGAAGGCCATCGATCAGAGGGAGCTCGAGTACACGCGGGCGAAGAAGGAGCTGGTCGAGGCGAACCTGCGCCTCGTGGTCAGCATCGCGAAGAAGTACACCAACCGCGGGCTCTCGTTCCTGGACCTCATCCAGGAAGGAAACATCGGCCTCATGAAGGCGGTCGAGAAGTTCGAGTACCAGCGGGGCTACAAGTTCTCCACCTACGCGACGTGGTGGATCCGGCAGGCGATCACCCGCTCCATCGCCGACCAGGCGCGGACGATCCGCATCCCCGTGCACATGACCGAGACGATCAACAAGCTCATCCGGGTCTCGCGCGCGATCGTCCAGGAGACGGGCCGCGAGCCCATGCCCGAGGAGGTCGCCCGGGCGACCGGCATCCCGGTCGATAAGGTGCGGGGGATCCTGAAGATCGCGCAGGAGCCCATCTCGCTGCAGACCCCGATCGGGGAGGACGGCGACACCCACTTCGGCGACTTCATCGAGGATAAGCGCGCCATCTCGCCGGCGAACGCGACCGCCTACAGCATGCTGAAGGAGCAGATCGGCGACGTGCTCGTGACGCTCTCCGACCGCGAGCGGCAGGTGCTGATGCTGCGCTTCGGCCTGCAGGACGGCTCGCCCCGCACCCTGGAAGAGGTGGGGCAGATGTTCAACGTGACCCGGGAGCGCGTCCGGCAGATCGAGGCGAAGGCGCTGCGCAAGCTGCGCCACCCCACCCGGAGCCGCCGCCTGCGCAACTTCCTCGAGCTGACCTTCGCGAAGGAGAAGAGCCACGCCACCTGACGGCCGCTGAAAGCGGTGGAAAGTTGTCCGGCAACCGTGTAAAGTGGAATGTTACGTGGGGAACATTCCACTTTATGCTTTTAGACGGTCCGGAGCCTTCCGATCTTTTCGTGGGGAGGGGGACCAGGGAGCCCCACCGAGTTGCATGACCATTGGGGATCATTCCTTATCGGGGCGACCGATAGGGGGGAACCTGGGTTCCCCCCTAGGGAGCGCCCACAGTTGGACGAGAGGCGCGACGGGCCGGTAGCTCAGTGGCAGAGCAGCTGGCTCATAACCAGTTGGTCGGACGTTCGATCCGTCCCCGGCCCACGATCCACGTCATTTGGGCGGTTAGCTCAGCC
>JAHFGZ010000001.1:10024-20439 GCA_023247155.1 Candidatus Omnitrophota bacterium | reverse complement strand
AGCTGTTCCGGCTCCGACGGGAGCAGGAGGACCTGCCGCGCCAGCTCGAGCAGGCCGCGGCCGCCGTGGCGGCCCAGGAAGCGCAGCTCAAGGCGGTCGAGTCCCGCCTGAAGGCGCTGCAGGTGTCCCAGAAGGAGAAAGAGGTGGAGCTGCAGACGCGGGAAGGGCAGGTGAAGAAGCTGCAGGGCCAGCTCTTCCAGGTCAAGACGAACAAAGAATACGCGGCGATGCAGCGGGAGATCGAGTCGCTGAAGGCCGACAGCTCCCTCTTAGAGGAAGCGGTCCTGCGCCTCTTCGACGCGATCGACCAGGCGGCGCAGGAGCGGCGGCGCGAGCAGGAGCGGCTGGCCCAGCAGCAGGAGCGGCTGCGGCTTGAGCGCGAGCGGGTCGACCGGGAGCTGGCGGCGATCGGGGAGCAGCTCGCGCAACTCGAGCGCAGCCGAGAGGCGCTCGTGCCGGAGGTCGCCCCGGCCGCCCTGGCGGCCTATGAGCGCATCCTCGACATCCGGGACGGCCTGGCCATGGTGCCGCTGGTGAGCGAATCCTGCGGGGGCTGCCACCGGCGGCTGCCGCCGCAGGTCGTCAACCAGGTCTACCTGAAGGCGGACCTGGTCACGTGCGAGACCTGCAACCGGATTCTGTACGTCGATGACGCCCCCGCGCAGCGGTGAGGTCTACATCGATGGGGCCAGCCGCGGCAATCCGGGACCGGCGGGCATCGGGGTCGTCTTTCTCGACGGGAAGGCGAGGCCCGTCCGGGAGTTCTCCAAGTACCTCGGGGAGACCACCAACAACGTCGCCGAGTACCTCGCGCTGGTCTACGCGCTGCAGGAAGCGCTCCGCGCTGGGTACACGGCGCTGACGGTCAAAACCGACAGCGAGCTGCTGGCCCGCCAGATCAACGGCCGCTATCGGGTGCGGGATGCCCGGCTGCGGCTCTTCCATGACCTGGCGCTGCATCTGGCGCAGGGGTTTGGCGCCTGTCAGGTCCAGCACGTCCCGCGGACGCAGAATGCGCTGGCCGACCGGCTGGCCGGCCGCGCGATCACCGCGCACCGCGAGCGTGCAACCGTTCTTTGAGAACCGTCGTCCCCAGGGGGCAGCCGGATGGTCGCCCCGCCGCGGGCGGGGAGGAAAGTCCGAGCTCCGGAGGGCAGCGTACCCCGATAACGTCGGGGCCTCTGACGTACACGCGTCAGGGCGGATCAGAGCCACAGAGACGAGTAAGCCCGCAAGGGCCCAGGTGAAACGCGGCAATCTCTACGCGGAGCAAGGCCAAACGATCCGCCTTTCGGATGGCCCGTTCGAATGCCTCGCAAGAGGCTGGCGGAAGGGTAGGCCGCAGGACCCTGGTGGCAACATCAGGGCGAGATGGATGACCATCCCCCTGTTGCTTCGCTTTGCGAAGCAAAGCGACGGGGGACAGGACTCGGCTTATAGGCTGCCCCCTGGGCGACGATTTCCCCCCACATCAATGGCAGAGGCGGTCAACTCATGGTGCGATTGGTGTGGGGGTGCACTTGACGCTGACACAGAGTGAGCGTATACTGAACAACCATTCATCCCAATGTGCGCGATGCCCTCAACGACTGCCGTAGCCGTCGTCCAAGAGTTCCGCCTGCATGAAGCCGATACCGGCTCTCCGCAGGTCCAGGTCGCCCTGCTGACCGACCGCATCAATCAGCTCTCGGCGCACTTCCAGGCCCACAAGCGCGACTTCAATTCCCGCCATGGACTCCTGAAGATGGTCAGCCGCCGCCGCCGGCTCCTCGAGTACCTCAAGCGGCACGACGAAGCAGCCTACCGCCGTCTCCTTGACGCGCTGCACCTGCGCAAATGATCCTTCGACTCGCTTCGTCCTTCGACTCGCCAGGCGTTGCCTGGCGAGTCGAAGGGCTCGCTCAGGATCATGGTGGGCAAGGCTCCGGCAGGAGCCGCGTCGAACCATGACCGCGAAGGTCTCCACCCAGCTTGGGGCCTCGACCCTGTCCCTAGAAACCGGCGCGTGGGCCAGGCAGGCGGACGGCGCCGTCGTCATCCAGCAGGGCGGCACCGTCGTCCTCGTGACGGCGGTGGCGAGCGCGACCCCGACCCCCCGATTCGGCTTCGTCCCGCTGACATGCGACTACCGGGAGAAGACCTACGCGGCCGGCAAGATCCCCGGCGGCTTCTTCAAGCGGGAGGGCCGGCCCACCGAGAAAGAGATCCTTACCGCCCGCCTGATGGACCGCCCCATCCGGCCCCTGTTCCCGCAGGGGTTCCAGCACGAGCTCCAGGTGATGGCCTCGGTCCTCTCCTCGGACGGCGCGTATGACCCCGACGTGCTGGCCGTGCTCGGCGGGTCCTGCGCGCTGCGCCTCTCCTCCATCCCGTTCCCCGACGCGCTGGGCGCGTTGCGGGTCGGCTTCGTCGACAACCAGTTCACGGCCAACCCAACCTACCAGCAGCTCGCCGACAGCCCCATCGACCTCGTCCTCGCCGGGACCCGGCACGGCATCCTGACCATCGAGGCGGGCCTGCGCGAGGTGTCGGAGCAGCAGCTCGCGGACGCCATCGCCTTCGGCGCCCAGCAGTTCAAGACGATGATCGCCATGCAGGAGGAGCTGGTCCAGAAGGCCGGCAAGCCGAAGGCCGACTCCTGGCAGATCCGCCAGCCGACGCCTGAGGTCATCGAGCGCGTCCGGTCGCTGGCCGTGCCGGAGCTGGCCCGGATCAACGAGCCGAAGAAGAAAGCCGCGCGGCACGAGGCCATGGCCAAGCTCTCCGCGGCGATCCTGCAGCAGGAGGTGGCGGTGAACGGCACGGTGGCGCCGGAGGACGTCGCGATGGCATTCGAGGCCATCGACCGGCAGGAAGCCCGCCGGGCGATCCTGGAGCGGAAGATCCGCCTGGACGGGCGGGGCTACACCGACCTGCGCGAGATCGCCTGCGAGGTGGGCGTGCTGCCCCGCACGCACGGCTCCGGCCTCTTCACCCGCGGCGAGACGCAGAGCCTGGCGGTGACGACGCTGGGCACCAGCGAGGATGAGCAGCTCGTCGAGGCGCTCGAGGGCGAGTCCTACAAGCGGTTCATGCTGCACTACAACTTCCCGCCGTTTTCCGTCGGGGAGGTGCGGCCGGTGCGCGGGCCGGGCCGCCGGGAGATCGGCCATGGCGCGCTGGCGGAGCGCGCCTTGGCGCCGATGATTCCCTCCAAGGAGGAGTTCCCGTACACGATCCGCGTGGTCTCCGACATCCTCGAATCAAACGGCTCCTCCAGCATGGCCACCGTCTGCGCCGGGATGCTCTCGCTGATGGACGCCGGGGTGCCGGTCAAGGCCGCCGTCAGCGGCGTGGCGATGGGGCTGGTGAAGGAGCAAGGCCGCGTCGCCATCCTCACCGACATCTCCGGGCTGGAGGACCACGTCGGCGACATGGACTTCAAGGTGGCCGGCACCCGGCGGGGCGCGACGGCGCTGCAGGTCGATGTGAAGCTCACCCAGGGGCTCGACGTCGAGCTCATCCGGGCGATCCTGGCGCAGGCGCATCCGGCCAGGATGCGCGTGCTCGACCTCATGGCGGCGGCCATCGACCGGCCGCGGGCCCAGCTCTCCACCTACGCCCCACGGATCACCCTCATCAAGATCAACCCCGAGAAGATCCGCGACGTGATCGGCCCGGGCGGGCGGACCATCCGCAAGATCATCGAGGAGACCGGGGCGACGATCGACGTCGAGGATGACGGGAGCGTCTCGATCGCCTCCTCGGACGCCGCGAAGTCCGCGCGGGCGCAGGAGATCATCCGGACCCTGACGGAGGACGTCGAGGTCGGGAAGGTCTACCAGGGCAAGGTGAAGCGGCTCATGAACTTCGGCGCGTTCTGCGAGATTGGCCCGGGGAAGGAGGGGCTGGTCCACATCTCGGAGCTCTCCGACAAGTACGTGAACAAGGTCGAGGACGTCGTCAAGATCGGGGATGAGTTCCCCGTGAAGGTCATCGAGATCGACGAGCAGGGACGCATCAACCTCTCGCGGAAACGGGCGCTGCCGTCTGCGCCGTCCGACCCATCCGCGCCGTCCGACCCATCCGCGCCGGACCGGCCCGAACGCCCACGGCATCAGCGAAGCGGCCACCGAACCGGCCACTGACGGCTCCATGACGTCTCCTCGGGGAACGGCGCGCCTCGTCGGCAGCGTCGTTCTCGCGTCGGCGGGGGTGTTCCTCGCGCTGTGCCTCCTCACGTACGCGCCGCAGGACGTCCCCTTCCTCAGCCATCCCCCGCGGCATCCCGTCTCGAATCTCGGCGGGACGCTTGGCGTCTGGTTCGGCTTCTTCGGCCGCGGCGGATTTGGGTGGGCCTCCTTTCTCGTTCCGCTGCTCTGTCTGGTGTGGGCCTGGCGGTTCTGGCGGGGTGGTTCGCCCGAGCTCCACGGGTTCTCATTCACGGTTGCGACGGTCGGACTGCTCAGCAGCGGAGGGACCCTCCTGGCGCTCGCCGGGTCCACCCAGACCTTCCAGGCGGACCTCGGCGGGGTCGTGGGCTTTCTGCTGGCCGACCGGGGCCGCTATTACCTCGGGGCGGTCGGCACGGTGCTGACGACCTGCTGCGTCGGCCTCCTCTCGTGGCTCGTCGTGTCCGGCCAGACGCTGCGGACGACCGGCTACAGCGTGCTGCGCCGCCTCGGCAGCCTCGTGGCGTCGGCGATCCGGCGCCCCGCCACGGCGGGGGCCAGCGTGGAGCCGGTGGGGTCCGCCGCGCTGCGGGCGCCCCGCATCAGGGACGGGCTGCGGGGACGCGAGGACGCCCCTGAGGACGCGCCTGACGAGGAGCCGGTCACGCCGAGCCGCTCGCCCGTGCCGCCGGTCCGGATCCGGTCCACGGTTTCGCCGAAACTGAAAACCATTCCCACGCCGCCCAGACGCCGCACCCCGAGCGGGTTCCAGCTGCCGCCGCTCGACCTCCTGACGACGCCGCCCCCGATGTCCGAACGGCAGGTCACCGAGGACCTCCAGGTGAATGCCCGCATCCTCGAGGAGACGCTGCGGGAGTTCGGGGTCGAGGCGACCGTCGTCAACATCGACCGGGGTCCGGCCGTCACGCGCTATGAGCTGACCCCGGCGCCCGGGGTCAAGCTGACGAGGATCGTCTCGCTGGCCGATGACCTGGCGCTTGTGCTGAAGGCGGTCAGTTGCCACGTGGTGGCCCCGATCCCCGGCAAGGGCCGCGTGGGCGTGGACGTGCCGAACACGACCACGACGATGGTGTACCTGAAGGAGATCCTCACCGCGCATGAGTTCGCCGGCACCCCCTCCCCGCTCGTCCTCCCCATCGGCAAGGACGTCTCCGGGCAGGCCATCGTCACCGACCTGCGGGAGTGCCCCCACCTCCTGATCGCCGGCGCCACCGGCTCCGGCAAGACGGTCTGCCTCAACAGCCTGCTCACCGGCATCCTGACCCACGCCAGCCCCGAGCAGGTCCGGTTCCTGATGATCGATCCGAAGATGGTGGAGCTGTCCCTCTTCAACGAGATCCCGCACCTGGCCGCCCCGGTCGTCACCAACGCGAAGAAGGCCTCGGTGGCGCTGCACTGGGCGGTCGAGGAGATGGAGCGCCGCTACGAATTGCTCGCGGAGGCCGGGGTGCGCAACATCGACCTCTACAACAAGCGCCTGGCCTCCCGGGGCGCCGGACCGATGCCGGCGGCCGCCCACGCGGCCGCTGACGAGGCGCCGGGCGGCGCCGCACCGGACGGGGCCGCGCCGCCGGCGGAGGTGGAGGGGCCGCTGCCGTATCTCGTCATCGTCATCGACGAGCTCGCCGACCTCATGATGGTGGCGTCCCAGGATGTCGAGGGGGCGATCACGCGCCTGGCCCAGCTGTCGCGCGCCGTCGGCATCCACATCATCCTGGCCACGCAGCGACCGTCGGTGGACGTCATCACCGGCGTGATCAAGGCCAACTTCCCGGCCCGCCTCGCGTTCCAGGTCGCCTCCAAGGTCGACTCGCGGACCATCCTCGACATGAACGGCGCCGACAAGCTGCTCGGCCGCGGGGACCTCCTGTTCCTCCGCCCCGGCACCGCGAAGCCGATCCGGGCCCAGGGCGCCTTCGTCACCGACGGGGAGATCGAGCGGATCACGGCGTTCGTGAAACAGCAGCGCCCGCCCGCCTACGACGAGCGGCTCACCGAGCGCGCGCGGGCGCCTGAGGGCGCCCTCGTGACGGGGAAGGATGAGCTCTACGACATGGCCAAGCGCATCGTCCTGGAGAGCGGCCAGGCCTCCACGTCGCTGCTGCAGCGGCGGCTGCGCCTCGGCTACGGCCGGGCGGCGCGCATCCTGGATCTCATGGAGCAGGAAGGCGTGGTCGGTCCGCCGCAGGGCAGCCGGCCTCGGGACATTCTGGTCAGTCGGGAGGCGAGCGAGCAGGGGGAGTCGACGGCATGACACCAGGCGCACAGCTGCGGCAGACGCGGAGCGAGCGGAACTTGTCGCTGGTCGACATCACGAACGCCACAAAGATCCAACCGTGGGTGCTGGAGGCGATGGAGGCGGATCGGCTCCAGGAGATGATGAGCCCGATCTACGTCAAGGGGTTCCTGACAACCTACGCCAGGTTCCTGCGCCTGGCTCCGGAGCCGCTGCTCGCCGCCGTGCCATGGCCGAAGCCCGACCCGGTCCTGGAGGAGCTGCCGCCGTCGGCGCCGACGGTTCCCTTCGTGTTCCAGTGGCCCCGGGTGCCGCTGCTGCGGCGGGCCGGCGCGGCGGTGGCCATCGCCGGGGTGGTCGCAGGCCTCATCGTCGTCAACCCGCTGCGGTGGCTCTCGCGGATCTCGCTGCCCGCCGTGGCGACCCCGAAGGTGGCGAAGAAGGCGGAGCCAGCGAAGCTGGCTGCAACGCCCGTTGCGCCGACACTGGCCAGCGTGACCCCGGTGCGCGAACCGGTATCCATGCCGACCCCGCCGCCGGGGCCCTTGGCGGCGGCGCTGCCGCTGGAGCTGGCCGTGACCGCGCACCGGACGACCTGGATCAGGGTCCGGGCCGACGGGAAGCTGCTGACTCAGCAGCGGCTGCCGCGGGGGGCGAACGAGCGGTGGATCGCCAAGAAACAGTTTGAGCTCATCATCGCCAACCCCACCCAGGTGGAGCTGTCGCTGAACGGCCAGTCCATCAGCCCCTTCGCGGTGGCGCACAAGGGCCGCATCCTCATCACGCCCCGCGGCGTGACCCCCTTGCCGGACGAACACTAATCCGTCCCCGTCGCCATGGCGACGCCGCCCCCCCTTCCCGCGCGGTCCGCCCCCGCCCCGGCCCGCCGCGCCGGGACCGTCAGCCTGATCAGCCTGGGCTGCCCGAGGACGCTCGTGGACTCCGAGCTCTACCTTGGCCGGCTCCAGCGCGTCGGGTTCCAGGTGGTGGACGCCGTCGAGGGGTCGGACACGGTCCTCATCAACACCTGCAGCTTCATCCAGGAGTCGATCCAGGAATCCATTGACACGATCCTCCGGGCGGTGGCGCTCAAGAAGCAGGGGAAGGTGAAGGCGGTCGTCGTCGGGGGGTGCCTGGTCCAGCGCTTCAAGCAGCAGCTCATCGCGGAGCTGCCGGACGTCGACGGCTTCGTCGGCGTGGACGGGTTCGAGGACATCGAGACGGTCGTGCAGCGCGCCCTGCACGGCGAGCACCCCGAGTCGCTCCGGTCGCGTCCCCGGCTGCCCCACCGCGGGGGGCGCGTCGCGCGCACCCCCCTGACCCCGGCCCATTACGCCTACCTCAAGATCTCGGAAGGGTGTCTGAAGGGCTGCAGCTTCTGCGTCATCCCGAAGATCAAGGGGCCGCTGAGCAGCCGTCCCCTCGAGGCGGTCGTGGAGGAGGCGCGGCAGCTCGTGGAGGAGCGCGGGGCGCGCGAGCTGATCGTCGTCGGGCAGGACACGTCGGATTACGGCGTGGACCTGTACCGCCGCCCGCGCACGCCTGAGCTGCTCGGGCGCCTGGCCCGGATCGCGGGGCTGCGGTGGATCCGCCTCCTCTATTGCCATCCGCGCGGCATTTCGGATGAGCTCATCCAGGCGATCCGCGACGAGCCGGTGGTCTGCAAGTACCTCGACATGGCGATCGAGCACGCCGATGACGCCGTCCTTGCGCGGATGAACCGCGGGATCACCCAGGCGGTGCTCCGGGAGCGGATCGGGGCGCTGCGCGCCGAGATCCCGGGCATCGCGCTCCGGACCTCGATCATCGTCGGCTTCCCGGGCGAGACAGACCCGGCGTTTGAGCGGCTGCTCGCGTTCCTGCGCGAGGCCCGGTTCGAGCGGCTGGGCGCCTTCACGTATTCCCACGAGGAGGGCAGCGCGGCGTTCCGGTTCCCCGACCAGGTGCCGGACGCCGTCAAGCAGGAACGGTTTGACCGGCTCATGCGGCTGCAGCAGGAGATCGCCGCGGCGGTCAACGCGCGCGCCGTCGGGCGCACCTGCGAGGTCCTCGTCGACGAGCCGGATCCCGTCGACCCGCGGCAGTTCGTGGGCCGCACGCGCGCGGACTGCCCCGAGGTGGACGGCGTGGTCTACGTGCGCAGCCGGGCCCCGCTCGCGCCCGGGACGTTCGTCCCGGTCCGCATCACCGACAGCTACGAGTACGACCTCGTCGGCCACGTCGTTGAGGCCTGAGTGACGCTCCCCACCAAGCTTTCCGTCCTCCGGATCGTCCTCACGTTCCTCGTCATGGCGTGCCTCTTCACGCCGGGCTGGGCCGCCAGGTCGGCTGCGCTGGCGCTGTTCCTGTTCGCCTGCTTCACGGACTGGCTTGACGGGTACCTGGCCCGTCGGTGGCGCCAGACGACCCCGCTCGGCGCGCTGCTCGACCCCATCGCCGACAAGGTGCTGGCCCTGGGGACGTTCCTCGCGTTCGTGCAGCTGCGCCTGGTGCCGGCCTGGATGGTGCTCCTCATCGCCCTGCGGGAGTTCCTCATCACCGGGATCCGGTTCTACGTGGCGAGCCGCCGGCTCGTCCTGCCGGCGGCGACCGAGGGCAAGCAGAAGACGGTGTCGCAGATGGTCGCGATCGTCGTGATCCTCGCGGTCCTGGTCCTCCAGGAGCTCCCCGGCGCGGCGTGGCGGTCGAGCCGGGCGCAGGCCCTGATGCAGGGGGCGGTCCTGGGCTGCCTCTGGGTCGCCGTGATCCTGACCGTCGTCTCCGGGGCGGCGTTTTTCTGGCGGCATCGGAGCGTCCTGCGGGACGTCGCCGGTCCCAGACCGTAGCCATGTCCCGTGCGATCGCCACGCTGGGCGGGTTAGGTCGGGTGCGCTTCGCCCCAGGCACCTGGGGCAGCGTGGTCGGCCTCGCGTTGGGGTGGCTCGCCGTGCAGGCGCTCAAGCCCCCGCTCGGCTGGCTGCTCCTCCTCCTGACGTTTGTCGGGGCGGTGTCCATCTGCACGCGCGCGGAGCGGCAGCTGGCGCGACACGACCCGCCGGCGGTGATTCTGGACGAGGTGTGGGGGATGGCGGCCGTTGTCATCGCGCTCCCGTGGACCGTGGGGTCATGGGGGTGGCTCCTGGCCGCCCTGGTGCTGTTCCGGATCTTCGATATCGTCAAGCCCCCGCCGCTGCGCCGGCTGGCCACGCTGCCGGGCGGGTGGGGTATCATGGCGGACGACGCGGGCGCTGCCCTCTACGCCATCGTGGTGCTGTGGGCGCTCTCCCGCCTCGCCGGCGGCTGACGAGAGTCATGCGGGCGTTCATTGCGATCGCGCTGCCTGCGGAGGTGCGTGAGGCGCTGGGGCGCCTCCAGCAAGACCTTGCGGCCTCGCGCGCCGACGTGAAGTGGGTGGCGCCCGATCACCTGCACGTCACGCTCAAATTCTTGGGCGAGATCACCGACGCCCAGCGTGAAGGGATGGAGACGCTGCTGCGGCGCATCGCCGGGCAGGAGGAGCCGTTCCTGCTGAGTGCGCACACGCTCGGGGCGTTTCCCTCCGTCACCGCGCCGCGGGTGCTCTGGGTGGGATTGGCCGACGGGCGGGAGCGGGTGCAGCGGTTGGCGGAGGCGATCGAGCGCGACGGTGCGGCGCTGTCCTTCGCGAAAGAGGACCACCCGTTTGCGGCCCATGTGACGATCGGTCGCGTGCGCGCAAGCCGCCACCGTCAGCAGCTCGCGCGCTGTCTGACGGACACCGCCTGGCAGCCGCCGGCGCCCTGGCGCGTGACGTCCCTCACCCTCTACCAGAGCGTGCTGGGATCCGGCGGGCCGCGCTACACCGTGCTCGCCGACGTGCCGCTCACAGGAGGGATCAGCGGGTGATGGTCAAGTGTGGCGGGTGAGGAGCGAGCGGCGGAGCCAGTCCAGCGCCAGTTGGACGGCCTGGGCCCTGATCGCGGAGCGGTCGCCGAAGCACTCATAGCGCCGGCTCAAGGTCCGGCGCGCGTCCGCCAGCCCCAGGTAGA
>JAHFGZ010000001.1:0-9924 GCA_023247155.1 Candidatus Omnitrophota bacterium | reverse complement strand
AGCGAGCGGCGGAGCCAGTCCAGCGCCAGTTGGACGGCCTGGGCCCTGATCGCGGAGCGGTCGCCGAAGCACTCATAGCGCCGGCTCAAGGTCCGGCGCGCGTCCGCCAGCCCCAGGTAGAGGAGTCCGACCGGCTTGCGCGGCGTCCCGCCCGCCGGGCCGGCGATGCCCGTGACGGCCACCCCCACGTCCGAGCCGGAAAGGCGCCGCGCGCCCTCCGCCATCCGCTTCGCGGTCTGCGCGCTCACCGCGCCGTGCCGGGCGAGCGTCGCGGCTGGGACGCCGAGGCAGCAGCGTTTCACGTCGTTGTGATAGGCGACCACCGCGCCGAGGAAGTAGCGGGAGCTGCCCGGCACGTCTGTGATCCGGGCGGCGAGCAGGCCGCCGGTGCACGATTCCGCGATCGCCAGCGTCTTGCGCTGCCGCGCCAGCAGTCCGCCCAGCACCCCTTCGAGCGTCTCCTCGTCCATCCCGTAGACCGACGCGCCCAGCGCGGAGCGCAGCGGCGCCTCCACCGCGGCGAGCGCGCGGCGCGCCTCGCGGCGTGAGCGGCCCGTGGCGGTGAGCCGGATGTCCACCGCGCGCAGGTGCGGGTAGAGCCCGACCGAGACGGACGGGGGGATCCGGATGCGTCGCAGCACCGCCTCGATGGAAAGCTCCACGATCCCGATGGTCCGGAGCGTGCGCCCCTCGATGAGCCGCCCGGGCGCGAGGCGCCTGAGACGGGGCAGGACGTGCCGCTCCAGGATGGCGTGCAGCTCCCTGGGGACCCCGGGCAGCGCGACGAGCACCGAGCCGTCCAGCGGCAGCCACACGCCCGGGGCGGTGCCGAGCGGGTTGGCGAGCGGGACCGCGCCGCGCGGCAGGTACGCCTGGCGCAGCGCCGCGCGTTGCAGCCGGCGGTGGCGCCGCGTGTAGAAGCGCCGGATGACCGCGGCGGCCGGGGGGACGTAGACGAGCGGGCGCTGCACTGCCTCCGCGATGGCGGCCATCGTGATGTCGTCGAAGGTCGGCCCCAAGCCGCCGGTCGTCACCAGCAGCTCGCAGCGCCGCAGCGCCTGCCGCAGCGCGTCGACCAGCGCCTCCCGCTCATCCGGGACGGCCACCTGGCGGGCGCAGGGGAAGCCCGCCTCCGCCAGGCGCCTGGCGAGGGCGGCGGCGTTCGTGTTGACCGTCGCCCCGCTGGTCAGCTCGGATCCGATCGTCAGCACCTCCGTCCGCATGGTGTCATTATCCCACCACCTGGCTGCCTCCGCCAGCGGCGGAGCCGCGGCGGGTCGCTTTACAAGGGAAGCGCGTTGCCCGTATAATACCTCCAGTGGAAGACGGCGGGCCGGTGCGCCCAGCTGGGGGACGGCGCGCGCGGTGAGCATGGGTGAACGACGAGGAGAGACGGGCATGGCAGCACGAGAGCAGGAGAAGGAGCGGGCGGACCGTCAGAAGGCGCTGGAGCTGACCCTCAGCCAGATTGAGAAGCAGTTCGGCAAGGGCTCCATCATGCGCCTCGGGCAAGACACCAAGCTGGACATCCCGGCCATCCCGACCGGGTCGCTGGCCATCGACCTGGCGTTGGGGATCGGCGGGGTGCCGCGCGGCCGCGTGGTCGAGATCTTCGGACCGGAGTCGTCCGGGAAGACGACGCTGAGCCTCAGCATCCTCGTGGAGGCGCAGCGCGCCGGCGGGGTGGCGGCGTTCATCGACGCCGAGCACGCCCTGGACCCGACCTACGCGAAGACCATCGGCGTGAACCTGGACGACCTCCTCATCTCGCAGCCCGACACCGGAGAGCAGGCGCTGGAGATCACCGAGACGCTCGTGCGCTCCAACGCCGTGGACGTCGTCGTCATCGACTCGGTGGCGGCGCTCGTGCCCCGCGCGGAGATCGAAGGGGAGATGGGCGACCAGTTCGTCGGGCTGCAGGCGCGCCTGATGAGCCAGGCGCTGCGCAAGCTGACGGCGGCGATCGCCCGGTCGAAGACGAGCTGCATCTTCATCAACCAGCTCCGCGAGAAGATCGGCGTGATGTTCGGCAATCCGGAGACGACGCCCGGCGGCCGCGCCCTCAAGTTCTACGCGTCGGTCCGCATCGACCTGCGCCGCATCGAGAGCATCAAGATTGGGGACCGGGCGGTGGGCAACCGGGTCCGGGCCAAGATCGTGAAGAACAAGGTGGCCCCGCCGTTCCGCCAGGCGGAATTCGACATCCTGTTCGACGAGGGGATCTCCAAGGCCGGCAGCCTGCTGGACGTCGGCGAGGCGGTCGGCGTCATCCAGCGGCAGGGGAGCTGGCTCTCGGCCGGCGACACCAAGCTCGGCCAGGGCCGCGAGAGCGCCCGGATGTTCCTGAAGGAGAACCCGAAGCTCATGCAGCAACTGGAGGCGCAGATCCGCCAGCGGGCGGCGCAGGAGGGCCTCCGGGAGAAGGGGAAAGCGGAGGACGCGGGCGCCCCGGTCGCGCAGGGCGCGTGACATCACAGAGATAAGAGACAGGAGACGGGGATGGACAAGCGGACTCGGCGGGTGGTCGGGCTGGTCGGGCTCGGCGCGGTGGTGCTCATGGGACTGCTGGGCGGGCGGGTGGAGCTCTGGTCCAGCAGCGCCCGCCCCGTCCAGGCGGGTGCGGCGTCATCGGCGCAGGCGGCGGGTTTCGGCGAGGCCGAGGTGCTCCAGGGCGCCTTCCAGCGCATCGCCGAGCAGATGGGGCCGGCCGTCGTGAGCATCTCCACCGAGCAGATCGAGCGAGTCAGGCAGTACTTCCGCATCCACCCCTTCTTCGGCGAGGAGCCGTTTGAGGATTTCTTCCGCCAGTTCTACGGCGACCAGCCGGAGCGGGAGTTCCACCGCTTCGGCCTCGGCTCCGGGGTCATCATCGACCCGGAGGGCTTCGTCCTGACGAACGAGCACGTCGTGGCGGACGCCGAGAAGATCACGGTGACGCTGGCGGACGGACGGGAGTTCACCGGCACGGTCAAGGGGAAGGACCCCCGCTCGGACCTGGCGGTGATCAAGATCGACGCCAAGAAGCTGCCCGCCGCCCCGCTCGGGGACTCGGACACGGTCCAGACCGGTCAATGGGCGGTGGCGCTGGGCAACCCGTTCGGGCTGATGGGGGTCGGGCCGTCGGTGCGCGCCCTCGGGGCCGAGCCGACGCTGACCGTGGGCGTCATCAGCGCGCTCAACCGCTCGCTGCCGCGCGCGTCCCCCCGGTATGACCGCGATTACTCGGGCCTCATCCAGACGGATGCGGCCATCAATCCGGGCAACAGCGGCGGCCCGCTCCTCAACCTCCGCGGCGAGGTCATCGGCATCAACGTGGCGATCCTCACCAGCTCCCGCGGGTTCGAGGGCATCGGCTTCGCCATCCCCATCAACAAGGCCAAGGGCATCCTCGACACGCTCAAGGAAGGGAAGCAGGTCGTCTACGGCTGGCTGGGCATCCAGATCCAGGACATCACCGACGACGTGGCGGAGTACTACGGGCTCACCGACCACGAGGGGGTGGTGGTCTACCAGGTGCTGCCCGACAGCCCCGCGAGCCAGGCGGGGTTGCAGGACGGCGATATCGTGAAGGCCTACGACGGCCAGCCGATCCGCCACTCCCGGGAGCTGATCGATCTCGTGAGCCAGACCAAGGCGGGGCGCCGCGTGGGCGTCGAGATCCTGCGCGACGGCGCGCGCCAGACGCTCCAGGTCGAGATCGGCGAGCGGCCGCTGGAGGTGGAACTGGGGGAGGGCGGCGCCACGGAAGCGTGGCGCGGCCTGCAGGTGAGCGACCTCTCGTCTGACGAGCTCGAGCGGTTCAACCTGCCGCCCGGCACGACCGGGGTGCTCGTGGTGGATGTGGCGTCCGGCAGCCTGGCCGAGCAGGCCGGCCTGCGGCCGGGCGATGTCATCAACGAGATCAACCGGGTGCGGATCGAGAGCGCGAGCGACTACCGGAACGCCGTCGCTCAGGTGAAGGGCAACGCCAACGCCCTCGTGCGCACCAGCCGCGGCTATGTCGTCATCAAAGCCGGCGGATGAGGTGCGCGTCCTCTCGACGCTGCCGCGCTACCTCCGCGCCAGGGTCCGTTCGACCTCCGAGGTCACGGACTACCTCCGCCGCCGCGGGGTGCCGCCGCAGCAGGCATCGCGCGCCGTGGCCGAGTGCCGGACCCGGGGCTTCCTGGATGACCGCGCCTGCGCGCGCCTGTGGGCCGACCACTGGGCGCGGGGCGGGTACGCCGCGTCCGCCATCCGTCTGAAGCTGGCGGCCAAAGGGCTTCCCGGCGAGGTGATCGGCGAGGTGACGCGCGCCTATGGCGCGCCGGCGGATGAGGAAGCGCGCGCGCGCCTGGTGGCGGCCGCCGCGCGCCGGCGGGGCTCGCGGGAAGCCGGGCGCCTGGCGCGGGCGCTGGTCGCCCGTGGCTTCGAGGCGGACCTGATCGAGCGGATCGTCGGCGAGTCCTTGCCATCGTAGCGCACGTTTCGCGGATTCCCCTGATGCAGAGCACGGAGCTGCGGGAGCGGTTTTTGTCCTTTTTCGAGGCGCGCGGCCATCGGCGCGTGCCGAGCGACTCGCTCATCCCCAGCGGCGACCCGACCGTCCTCTTCACCTCGGCGGGGATGAACCAGTTCAAGGACTGCTTCCTCGGCACGCGGACGGACCTCTCGCGCGCAGCCTCCTGCCAGAAGTGCCTCCGGACGGGAGACCTGGAACAGGTGGGCCGGACGCCGAGCCACCACTCGTTCTTTGAGATGCTGGGCAACTTCTCGTTCGGCGACTACTTCAAGGCCGAGGCGATCCCGTGGGCCTGGGAGTTCCTCACCCGGGATCTGAACCTGCCGGCGTCGAAGCTGTGGGTCAGCGTCTACGAAGAGGACGACGAGGCGCACGGCCTCTGGCGCAAGCTCGGCGTGCCGGCGGAGCGCATCCGGCGCTTCGGCCAGGCGGAGAACTTCTGGCCGGCCAACGCGCCGACGGACGGCCCCAACGGCCCCTGCGGCCCCTGTTCGGAGCTCTACTTCGACCGCGAGGGGAAGGTGCAGGGCCCCAACTCCGTCGAGGTCTGGAACCTCGTCTTCACGCAGTACGACCGGCAGCCGGACGGCCGCCTGACGCCGCTGCCCCGGAAAAGCATCGACACCGGCATGGGGCTGGAACGGCTGGCCCGTGTCATCCAGGGGGCGCCGACCGATTACGAGACCGACCTCTTCGTGCCCATCATGGGCGCGGTGCGGCGGCTGCGCGGGGCGAAGCCCGGCAAGGCCGAGTCGGCGCCGTTCGCCGAGCGGGCCATCGCCGACCACGCGCGCGCGATCGTCTTTCTGCTCGCCGAGGGGCTCGTGCCGTCCAACGAGTCGCGGGGCTACGTCCTGCGGATGCTCATCCGCCGGACCTACCGTCTGGCGCGCGTCGGGCTGGGGCTGGGGCCGGAGGTGCGCCCGGAAGCGTGGTCCGGGCTCATCACCGCCGTCCTCGACGCGATGCACGGTTCGCCCCACAGCGACGCGCTGCGCAGCCGGCGCGAGGTGATCCAGCGCGCGGTGCAGCAGGAGCTCGAGCAGTTCAGCTCGACGCTGGAACTCGGGACGGCGCGCCTCGAGGAGGTCATGCGGGCCGCCCAGGGGCGGACGATCGCCGGAGACGAGGCGTTCAAGCTCTATGACACCTACGGGTTTCCGATGGAGCTCACCGTGGACATCGCCAAGGAGCGCGGGTTCACCGTGGACCGCGCGGGCTTCGAGGTGGCGCTGAAGGCCCAGCAGGAGCGCTCGCGGGCGGGGAGCCAGTTCGGCGAGGCGGTGTTCGCGACCGACGCGCTCGAGGTGCGCAAGGCCGTTCCCAGCCTCCCACCGAAGGACGCCCAGTTCATCGGCTACGACTCGCTGCGGGCCGACGCGGTCATCCAGGGGTTGTGGGACGGGAAGGGCTGGGTGACGAAGGCGACGGCCGGCGCGTCGGTCGGCATCGTCTTCGACCGCTCGCCGTTCTACGGGGAGGCGGGCGGCCAGGTCGGGGACGCCGGTCGGATCGAGGGCCCCAAAGGGTTCGCCGAGGTCGCGCAGACGACGTGGGCGGACGGCGTCCTGGTGCACCACGCCACCGTCCGCCAGGGGACGCTGAGCGTCCAGGAGACGGCGCGCGCGTCGGTGGACTCCGAGCGGCGGCTGAAGGTCGCCCGCAGCCACACCGCGGCCCACATGCTGCACTGGGCGCTGCGCAAGGTGCTGGGGCCTGAGGCGGTGCAGGCCGGCTCCTACGTCGAGACGGAGCGGGTGCGGTTTGACTTCTCCTCGCTCTCGGGCCTGCGGGAGGAGCAGCGGCACGAGGTGGAAACGCTCGTCAACAGCCGGGTGCGCCTGGCGGACGCGGTGCGCGCCGACCAGATGCGCTTGGAAGACGCCAAACGCGCGGGGGCCCTCGCGCTGTTCGGGGAGAAGTACGGCGGCACGGTCCGCGTGGTGACGATCGGCGACTACTCGAAGGAGCTCTGCGGAGGCACCCACCTGCCGCACACCGGCTTCGTGGGCGGTTTCCTCATCGTCGGCGAAAGCTCCATCGCGGCAGGGACGCGGCGCATCGAGGCGCTCGTCGGCGAATCCGCCGCGCGGCGGCAGCAGGAGTCGCAGCGCCTCCTCCAGGAGGTGGCCCGGCGGATGGGGCGGCCCACCGGTGAGGTCGTGGCGGGGCTCGAGGAGCTCCTCGAGCAGCTCAAGCGCGCCGAGCGGGAGCGGAAGGCGCTCCAGGGCGAGCTGGCGAAGGTTGAGGCGCAGCGGCTGGTCGCGGAGGGCGAAACGGTCGGCGGCGTGACGATGATCCGGGCCGCGGTGAAGCACCTGGACCGGGACGCGCTCGCCGTGCTGGCGGACGCGGTCAGGCGCTCGCTCCCGGCGGACGGGGTGGTGTGCCTGGCGTCCGAGGACGGGGGGACGGTGTCGCTCGTGCTGGCCGCGTCGCCGGGCCTCGCCAAGCGGGTGCACGCGGGCCACCTCCTGAAGGCCATCGCGCCGCTCGTCGGCGGCAGCGGCGGCGGGCGCCCGGACTTCGCGCAGGGCGGCGGGAAAGACGCCTCAGGCATTCCGGCGGCGCTGAAACGAGCCGGGGAGCTTGTCCAAGAGGCGCTTGCGTGAAAAAGCCGGACCACTTCCATTTTCCCTCAGTCTAACGAGAGGAAAATAGAAGCGGTCCGATAGAGAGAAGTAACGCAGGATTCTGGCGACATGAAAGTAATAACGACGGCAAGCCAGGAGTGGCAGCGGCTCTGCAGGCGGCAGCTCGTGCGCCGGCGGCGGATCGAGGACGCGGTGCGCGCCATCCTCGATGACGTGCACCAGGGCGGGGACGAGGCGGTGCTGCGGTACGCCCGGCGGTTCGACAAGGTGCGGCTGACGCCGCGCCAGCTGCGGGTCACGGAAGCGGAAATCTCCGGCGCGTTCCAGCACCTGGACCCGAAGTTCGCGCTCCAGCTGAAGCACGCGATCCAGAACGTCCAGGCGTTCTACGGCCGGCCGCGGGTGAAGCCGATGCGCTCGCTGGACGGCGACGGGGTGGTGCTGAGCGAGCAGTTCGATCCCATCGACCGGGTCGGCATCTACATCCCGGGCGGGACGGCGAGCCTGGTCTCGACCGTCTACATGACGGTGATCCCCGCCAAGCGCGCCGGGGTGAAGCGGATCATCCTCGCCACACCGCCGAGGAAGGACGGCAGCGCGGACCCGCACATCCTCGCGGTGGCGAGCCTCCTCGACGTGGATGAGGTGTACAAGATGGGCGGCGCGCAGGCGATCGGGGCGATGGCGTTCGGCACCAAGACCATCCCGAAGGTGGACAAGATCGTCGGGCCGGGCAACGCCTACGTGGCCGAGGCCAAGCGCCAGGTGTTCGGCTTCGTCGACGTGGACACCATCGCCGGGCCGTCGGAGATCGCGGTCATCGCGAACCGATTCTCGAACACCCAGTACGTGCTGGCCGACCTGCTGGGGGAAACCGAGCACGCCGGCGGGGTGGGGTTCCTGATCACCACGTCCAAGGCGCTCGCCCGATTGGCGCGGAAACAGATCCCGGGCGGGTACTGCATCCTGGTGAAGAACCTGGAGGAGGCGGTCGAGGCGGCCAACCGGCTGGCGCCGGAGCACCTGGAGATCATGGTCCGGTCGCCGCTGAAGCTGGCCAAGCGGATCACCCGGGCGGGGGCGATTTTCCTCGGGCCCTACTCGCCGGTGACCGTCGGGGACTACGTCGCGGGCCCGAGCCATGTGCTGCCCACCGGCGGCGCGGCCGGCGTGTTTTCCGGGCTGGGCCTCGACGATTTCATCCGGCGCACGCACCTCATCAGCTACACGAAGAAGGCGCTGGAGCGGATGCGGGAGCCGCTGGCCCAGCTCACGGCGATCGAGGGGCTGCCCCGTCACTACGACGCGATCAGAGTCCGCCTCACGTAACGGGGAAGCGGAGTCATCGACATGCGACAGGCGACCGCCGCACGCAAGAGCAACGAGACGAACATCAGCGTGAGGGTGAACCTCGACGGGACCGGGAAGACGTCGGTCAAGACCGGCATCCCGTTCCTGGACCACATGCTGACGCTGTTGGGGACGCACGGGCTCTTCGACCTCACCGTCAAGGCCCGCGGCGATCTGGACATCGATGTGCACCACACGAATGAGGACGTCGGCCTGGTCCTCGGCCAGGCGTTCGACCAGGCGCTGAAGGACCGGAAGGGCATCACCCGGATGGGCTCCGCCTACGTGCCGATGGATGAGGCGCTCGCGCGCGTGGTGGTGGACATCTCGGGGCGGCCGAAGCTCGTCCTGCGCCGAGAGGCCCCGGCCGTCAAGAAGCCGCTGACGCGCAGCACTTCATATGCCTGGGGCGACGCCGAGCACTTCCTCGAGTCGTTCGCGCGCACGGCGAAGCTGACCCTGCATGTGGACGTGCTGTCCGGCTCGGACTTCCACCACACCTGCGAGGCGGTGTTCAAAGGGCTCGGTCGCGCGCTCGAGGCGGCCACGCGTCTGAACCCGCGCGTGAAGGGCATCCCTTCGTCCAAGGGCCGGCTATGATCGTTGTCGTGGACTACGGCATGGGCAACCTGCGCAGCGTCTCGAAGGCGCTGGAGTCGCTGGGGACTTCGGTCCGCGTCTCCAGCGACCCGCATGACGTCGCGCAGGCCGAGAAGCTCATCCTCCCGGGCGTCGGGGCCTTCCCGGCCGCGATGCAGGAGCTCTCCGCGCGCCGGTTGGTTGAGCCCCTCAAGCGGTTCATCGCGTCCGGCAAGCCCTACCTGGGAATCTGCCTGGGGCTCCAACTGCTTTTTGACTCGAGCGAGGAAGGGGAGGGTGCTGCGGGGCTCGGCGTGCTGGCTGGGGCGGTGAAGCGGTTCCCGGCCGGCGCCTCCCGCAAGATCCCGCACATGGGATGGAACGACGTCAGGCGCCCCGGTCCGCAGGACGGCTGCCCGCTGCTGCGGGACGTTCCGGACGGCAGCTTCGTGTATTTCGTCCACTCGTACTACGCCGAGCCGGCCGATCGCGCCGTCACGGCGCTTGAAACGGACTATGGCGTTCGCTTTGCCGCCATGGTCTGGCGCGAGCGCCTCTATGCGACCCAGTTCCACCCTGAAAAAAGCCAGGCAATCGGCCTGCAGCTGCTCAAGAACTTCATCGCACTCTAACCAAGGGGCAGGGGCGGAGGGTGGAGCAGCAACCCCTCGTTCCGTGCCCCTTGCGTTTCTGGCACATGACGATTCTTCCGGCGATTGATTTGTTGGACGGCAAGGTGGTGCGGCTCGCTCAGGGCCGGCGGGACCAGGTGACGGTGTACTCCGAGGACCCGGTGGCGGTGGCCCGCCGCTGGGCGGCGGCTGGGGCGACGTGGCTGCACGTCGTGGACCTCAACGGCGCCTTCGACGGCGCCTACGTCAACCTGCCGCTCGCGCGCCG